>CALFNB010000141.1 GCA_937902425.1 uncultured Acetobacteraceae bacterium
GGCGCACACAGCATGACGCAATCGGCGCCCTCGACCGCTTTGGCCGGATCCAGTTCCACGCGGTCGGCGAAACCCAGTTCGACGACGCGGTCCAAGGTCTTTTGGGTGCGAGCGTTGACGATGATCTCCGACGCGAGATCGCCACGCTCCTTCGCGATGCGCGCGACGGAGGAGCCGATCAGTCCGATCCCCAGCAGTGCCAGGCGGCGAAAAACAGGTTCAGCCACGGGCTTGCTTCATGAAATCCGACAGGGCCTCGATCACCATGGTGCATTCCTCCGCCGTGCCGACAGTGATGCGCAGGCAATGCGGCAGACCGTACGACCCGACCCGGCGCACGATCAACCCGCGCTGGCGCATGAACATATCCGCCGCGTTGGCCGTTTCGGTCACGCCGAAATCGGCGAGCACGAAGTTGCCCTCGCCGCGCCAGACTTTTATCCCCGTGGCCTCGATCCCATCAGCGAGTTTGGGCCGCCAGATCGCGTTATGCTCGCGGCCTTTTTCAACCCAGCCTTTCTCCTGCAACGCCGCGACACCGGCGGCCTGCGCGGCCACCGAAACGTTGAAGGTGCCGCGAATGCGGTTCAGCACGTCTATCACGCCAGGTGGGCCGTAACACCAGCCGATGCGGATACCGCCCAGTCCAAACATTTTGGAAAAGGTGCGGGTCATGATGGTGTTGTTGGTGGCGTCGACCAGCCGCTCCCCGGGATTGTAGTCGTCGCGCATGACGTACTCAGCGTACGCGGAGTCGATGACGAGCAACACCTCCGGCGGCAGGGCGGCGCGGAAACGGGCCATCTCTGATTCGGAGATCATCGCCCCGGTTGGATTGTTCGGGTTGGCGAGGAACACCGCCTTGGTCGACGGCGACACCGCCGCGAGCATCGCGTCCAGATCGGGTCGCAGGTTGCGCTCGGGCACCTTGATGACACGGCTGCCGGCATAAACGCCCGCGATGAAATAGATGGTGAAGCCGTGCTCCGACATGATGATGTCGCGGGCCGGCCCGCCGTAAGCGAGGCAAAGCTGATACAACAGATCGTCGGAGCCCGCGCCGCAAACGATCCGCGCCGGATCGAGATCCCATCGTTTACCAATCGCCGCACGTAATAATTCCGCGCCGCCGTCGGGATAACGGTAGGTTTCGGCGGCGACATCGCGCAGCGCCTTCTGGGCCAACGGTGGCACGCCGAACGCACCCTCATTGGATGAGAGTTTGTAGGAACGGTTGACGCCAGGAATGGACGACTCGCCGCCGACATAGGGGCTGATCGTCAGGATTTCGGGGCGGGGGGTCGGGGCTGTCATGTTTGCTCTCCTGCCACCGGAATGGCGTAGCCGCCAAGAACGATCGCGCCGACGGGAAGCCGCGGATCGTCTTCGGATATCATACCTTCAACCTCGAGGACCGTTCCGTGGATGGCGTGCGAGATCAGGCCGGCATCGGCCAGCCGCGCCCGATCCGGCGTGGCGATGAAGGATCGATCCGCGCCGCTGGCGTCCGGGGCGGTGTGGCCGACGACCAGCGCGTCCGCGTCCGGGATGTGGTCAGGCCGGTTCGCCCAAAACGGCAATCGGGCGTTGACGTGCAGGCGCGCGCCGGGTGCGGTCAGCGCCGGCCACCATGTGGCTGCCTGGGTGGGAAACGGCAGCACGGCGACCACGGCCGCGCCGGTCCGCACGTCGTGCAACGCGGCCTCGGCGGATGGGTGCATGATCGCCGGCGTCAGGAAGCCAAAATGCTCGCGGGTGAGCGCGGCCAGCGTGCCATCATGGGTCGGATCGAACACGGCGACGGTGACCGCCGTTTGCATCGCCGTGGTACCCGCCAGCAGCTCTCGCCACATCCGCACCAAAGTCTGGGGCGGCAGCTTGCCGGTATGCCGCGCCAGCAGGCGGCGGAGGATCGAGGCCTCTCGGCCGGGCCGGAACGCGGCGGCCTTGCCGGAGCGGGCAACGGTCTCGACCACGAGCGCGCGGTCCATCAGCAGATCATGGATTTTGTCGTCGAGTTCATCCAGGCGCGCGCGTAGCGCGGAAAGATCGGGCCGCCAATCATCCTCCGCGGGCGGCGGGTCGGCTTGTGTCGAGGGGGTCGTTGTGGTGTCGGGCATGGGAACCGGCCTTGCGAGCCGCCCCGTCTACCGCAAGCGCGGCGCCAAGCAAACCCGCGAGATTTAATCTGATGCGGGCGGGGCGTGCCCAGGCGGAGACGCCGCGCCCATGGGCCTTCAATCGCACGCCTGTTGGGGCGATAGTGGCGGATGGAAGCTGCCCCGCGCATCCAGGTACCATAAGGAACGCCCACCATGTCCACAGCACCTCTGCCGGTTTGTAAGCCTGAAGACGTTGGCCTGTCCTCCGCCGCGTTGGGCCGGCTGTCGGCCGCCCTCCAGGAGCGGGTCGCCAGCGGTCACCTGCCCGGCGCCGTGGCCCTGGTCGCGCGGCACGGCAAGGTTGGCTGGTTCGAGGCGTTCGGCAAACAGGATCCCGCCAGCGGCGCGCCGATGCGGACGGACTCGATTTTCCGCATTTACTCCATGACCAAACCGCTCGTTTCGGTTGGCGTGATGATGCTGTGGGAAGAAGGCCGTTTGCTGCTGAACGATCCGATCGAGAAGTATCTGCCCGCGTTGGCATCGCCCAAGGTCGCCGTGCTGGAAGGAGACAGCATGAGGCTGGTGCCGGCCAACCGCTCGATCACGGTGCAGGACCTGTTGCGGCATACCTCCGGCCTGACCTATGAGTTCCGCGGCACGACGCTGGTGCACAAAGCCTATATCGAGGCGAAGACCGCCCGGCTGAAGCAAACCAACGAGGACCAGGTGGCGATGCTCGGCCGCCTGCCGTTGCTGCACCAACCGGGAACGCAGTGGGAATACAGCCGCTCCACCGACGTGCTCGGCAGGCTGATCGAGGTGATCTCCGGCCAGTCACTGGGCGCGTTCCTGGCCGAGCACATCTGTGGGCCCCTGGGGATGACCGATGCCGGGTTCTCGGTGCCGGAAAAGCATCACGGCCGCATCGCCGAGCCGTTCGCGAAAGACCCAGAGAACAACACCGACGTGTCGTTGCTGGATGTGAAACGAACCGCGTTGTTCGAGTCGGGCGGCGGCGGCATGGTCGCGACAACGATGGACTACGCGCGATTCTGCGCCATGCTGTTGAACAACGGGCGGTTTGAGAGTTCCCGTTTCCTCGGCCGTAAAACCCTCGAGTTGATGACCTCCGATCACCTGGGCTCGATCCCCGGCAATCCGGATCTGCTGCCGCCTGGGCACGGGTTCGGTCTGGGCTTCGCCGTGCGCACCAGCCCAGGAATGGCGCCGTTCCCGGGCACAGTGGGCAATTATTACTGGGGCGGCGCGGCGGGCACGTCTTTCTGGGTCGATCCGGCCGAGCGGTTGTTTGGCGTGCTGATGATCCAGGCGCCGGTGCAGCGAGAGCACTACCGGCTGCTGTTCCGCGACCTGGTGTACGCATCGATCGCGGATTGACCTTTGGGCGTGTCATCGTCGTGGCCCGGCGGGCCACGACGATGCGCCAGGCTTACTCCGCTGCCGCCTGCGCCGGCTGCACCGAGTTGGGACCGAACCGATCGCGGAACGGTTGCGTGTCGATCTCCTCCAGCTCGATCTCTCGCGCAAGCACTTTGCGTTTCCACTCCTGATGCGCCGGCTCGTCGTCATGGAATTCGGCCATAACGTCTTTCGCGAACAACTCCAGACTTTCGCAGATATGCTCGTGCGTGTTGCCGCCGGCCTGGTTCAGCAGGATCACCTGGTCGATGTTGGACGAGCGGAACCGCCGCAGCTTGCGCCGGATGGTTTCGGGCGAGCCAATCAGGCCACCTGATAACGCCCGAGCGGCAGCGTCCGGATTGGCGGCCTTCCACTTGTTGTATTCGTCCCAGATGTTGACCGTGTAGGGATCGGGCCGCCTGCGTCCCGATGACGACCCGAAATACCGCAGCGCGAACTGGAAGAACGTCGCACCATCGGCGCGGCGGCGCGCTTCCTCGTCGGTTTTCGCGCACATGAAATAACTGACCAGCGCGATGTTCGGATTGGTCACGTAATCGCACAGCTTCTCCTGCCGTTTGGTGAACGCGTTGTAGTAGGCGTGCACCCAGGCGAACGCAGCGTCGGCGGACAGGAACTGAAAGCCCAAGGCACCCATGCCGCGGCGGCCGGCCATTTCCAGAGTCTCAAGCTGGGAGCAGGCGACCCACAACGGCGGATGCGGCTTCTGCACCGGCTTCGGCAGAACGTTGCGTAATGGCATTTTGTGCCATTTCGTGTCGATCTCGACGCCTTTGTCCTGGAACATCGGAATGATGCAGCGGATCGCGTCCTCCCACACCTCTCGCTTGGTTTCCATCTCCCGGCCGAAACCGCCAAGCTCGGTGACGGAGCCGGACTCGCCGGTGCCGAATTCCACGCGCCCGTTCGATACCAGATCGAGGCAGGCGATGCGTTCGGCGATCCGCTGTGGCGGGTTGGTCGTTAACTGAACGATCCCATGGCCCAGTCGAATGTTTTTGGTACGCTGGCTGGCGGCACCGAGGAAGACTTCGGGCGCCGGCGAGTGCGAATATTCCTCCAGGAAGTGATGTTCCACTTCCCATGCGTAATCGTAACCAAGTTTGTCGGCCAGCTCGACCTGCGTCAGAGCGTTCTGGTACAGTTGCCGTTCGTCATCCACGCCCCATGGGCGCGGCAATTGCAGTTCATAAAAGATTCCGAATTTCATGGCCGGTTCCCCGTTGGCTTGCTCGATCAGGACTGCGCGACAGGATGGAGGCCATGTCAAGAGCGATCCGGTGTTGAACGCAAGTTCGGCGATGCCGGTGGTCCCCCTTAATCCGCAGGGATCAAAATTTCAGACGGGAGGGAGATGCAGGGTCAGGTCACCCAACTCCTCGGTCCGAGGGTAAGCTCGCTGGATTGCCTGATCGACACCAGGCGTGAAGCGCTCGTCATATGTTCGCTCTCCCGCATGCCCGTGCGTAACGATGAACGCGAAGGAGAGGTTCGAGATCTTGTCCAATATGAGCCGCTGATCCCAACGCCCTGTATTCGCCAGTTCCGCGAAGATCGCTGGCTCCCAGGGCATCTGCTTGCCCGCCTTCATTAGCAGAACCATGTCGTCGGACAGCACTGGCCGCCCCGCATCCCTGATCCTGGCCGTGAGGGCGGCGAGCTGGCGCGTGCGTTCCGTATCACCGCCGTGGTAGTCTCGCGCGGTAGGCATAATGTAGATCTGCGCCAGAAGCGCTATCGGCACAATTGAGGCTGATAACAGCCGCGTTCCCGTAACCGTTGTCGTTCCCGCCTCGCCTGCCTCAGCGCAGATCGGGCCCAGAGTCGACGTGACCAGTACGCCGATCAGCACGCTCCAGAGACACATCCACTCGATCAGATAGTTCAGAACGGCGCCTGACTTTCCAAGAGTGGCGAGCATCCCTGTCGCGAATATCAGGTACAGGGTCAGCATGGCCATCGGGCGTGCCGCCGGATTCTGTTTGAGATATTGCGCGAATAACGCTGGGTTTTTGCAGCCAAGTCGACCTGCCAACCCCCGCCACCCGGCGGCCAGGCCGCCAAGTGCCGCCACAAGAAAGAACGTCTGCGGCCATTCCTCAAGTATCGACGACACGGCGGCCCGAAGCGAAAAGCGATTGAGATTGTAGAACAGGATGTGGCGGACGAAACCACCGTCGGTCATCCAGGTCATCACAAGCAAACCGGTCAGCCCGAGCAACAGGCCCAGACCGTACGCCTGGAGCGTGCGGCGCCGATCGGCCACCAAGGAAACGAGCATGACAGCCAGGGGTGCGGAAATGGCGGTTTGCTTGGTGTAGACCGCGAGGACGAACGAAAGCACCGCGAGGTAGAGCAGCCAGGGATGCCGGACCGATCGCACCGCGAGCCACACGCCAAAGAAACTGAGCATGATCGCCAGCATGTCCACCCGCATCATCGGCGACCAGGCGACGACCGGCCAATAACAGAACACCGTAAGGCCCGCGACCGCGGACCCGATCAGGCCAGTGGCTCGCCCAGAGTGCCGCCCGCCGACATCGTAGCTCAGTGCGGCGACCACGCCACCGGTCAGGAGCGTGCAAAGCAACGAGATGCCACGGCCTGCCACAAGCGCATCGGTTCCCAACGCGGCGACAGCCCGAACCGCCAGATGGTAAAGCGGAGGGTAATGGAACACGATGAACGGGAACCGCGTGATGGCGCCGTACATCCGCTCGCTTGGAATCAGCATTGCCTGCTGCCAGATAATTCCTTCCCCGTAGTCCAGTTCAAACGGATATTGGACGGCCGTCAGCGCATAGCGCAGGTAGAATACGAAATGTACCACGAGTGCCAGAACGACAATACCATAAATCGCCACGACCAAATGTCCGACGACGAGTCGCGGGCCATGGATGGATTCCGTCGATAAATTCGTGGCATTCGCGCTCAACGTCTGGGCCTTGCGCTGATGAGCATCTGCTTGCCAAGGAACCTGATTGGTGAAGCCAGGTACGCGCGGATCAGCCAGGATGAAACCGGGAGCCGTGACTTGACCGTCAGTGGCAGAAAGCGCGGTGCGACCGTCAAAACCTCATAACCATTCGCTGTCAAAAAATCCATGAGGCTGACATGCGAGTAGATCGCCACATGGGTGTAGTCGTCGAAATACTCTCGATACGCGTAACGATAGTTCGGCTGCAGGATGGTCAATGTGCCGCGCGCCGACAGCTTCCCGCGAAGCACTTCCAGTATGCGGGAAAAGTCCTTTTGCGGGATATGCTCGAACAGGTTGCTCGCGAAAGCAAAATCAACACCGCCTTCCGGCAGGAAGCTGAGCTCGGTCGCTTCGCCGATCACAGCCTCGATCCCTGGCGCCAGGAACGCCGGAAAATCCTTCCAGGAATCCAGCGCGATTCGCCTGCGTGCGACCACTTGGTTGATGAAACTGCCATAGCCGCAGCCCAGGTCCAGTACGCAATCGTCATCGCGTACCAGCCGGCTGAAATGGTACCGCCACAAAGCACGCCAAACCACATCCCGCTTTGGATCGGCGGTCAGGCGCGACTCATGGTACCCGGAGTTCAGCAAAATCCACGCTTCCAGTTGAAGATGATGCCCAGCATCATGCGAGACCCAACCCAGAGTGCCCGTCTGTTGTCGGTGTTACCACCCTTGCTCACACCCACACGCTGGTGGAAGGTGATCGGGCACTCCACGACCGAAAGTCCCGCCTCCAGCGCCCTATCGAGGAAATAGGCATTGAATTCCAGATTAATACCCGCATCTAACGTTGGCAACAACTGACGCAACGCCTGACGGCGGCACAGCTTGTAGGTCGTGCCCACATCTGTGATTGTGCACTTGCCGAGATGCTTGGCCTCAAGCAATTTTCCGACGAACAGGTTGCCGTAATACATGAAAGTACTGAGTTGGGTCGTGTGTTGCCGCAACCGCTCGACCGTTCGAGTGCCGTTGACGATATCCGCGTGTGGCGCATAGGCCAGGAACTTGTCCAGGTCATGCGCACGGAATGTTCGATCTCCCTCACACAACACAATCAATTCCGTTTCATCAAGAGCGATGGCCTCCGAGAGGCAACGATAAACGCAACGGCCATAGCCCTGGGCTGGCTCGTTGAAGGTGATCGCCCCGGCCACCGTCGCTCGCTCAAGCGTCGCATCCGAACTGTTGTTGCTAACCACGATAACGTTACGAACCAACTTATGCCCAAGGAAGTCCTCAACCGCGGCCGCTATGCTGAGTTCATCATTGTAGGCGGTCAGCGCGACGGTCACCTTGCTATTGTCGATCGGGTCCTGGCGCACCTCCGCGGTGGACCGCCTGGCCGGGTAAAACAGGAGAAGGTCGACGATCGTGAGCACGAATCCAAGCATGATAGGCATGCCGCTGTACCACACGATCCATTCATTCATCGGCAGCAGCAGCGCGTTGAGATTTAGAAAAAACCGCGGCAATATCATAAGGACGCCGATCATGTACATCCCGACGCCGACGCAAAATAAGAGAATGCCATAGAGTAGCAAAGGAACGCGCCGAATGCCCGTCAATTGACCCGAGAGTGGTTTGGTGCGCGTGAGGGCGTGGTCGATGACCGAGATTTGACTCATGGCCTGCTCCGAAGACTGACGGTGGCCGATACAAATCCATCACGGTCGCCCATGAGGGCGCTGCTGGTTCGGTTTCGTCCGACCTCGGGATACCGCGGCAGTGGTTACCGCGGGCTTGCAGGAATTCAGCCGCACAGCGGGTCCGTGCCGCCAGATGGACGGTCCCGCCCCCGGTTGAATCGCTTGCCGCGCTGCATGCGGCGCGTCGTTCCCCGCGGAAGGCTCCAAAGCCGCGCCGTTACGAATTCCTGGAGTGACGGCACTTCGAAGCGATCTTTTAACCGAATCTGTCGTTGGCATACGAATCAACAGCCGGTGCGATAGTTGTCATCTCATCGGGAGCAGTGCAGGAGGCGAACATTTCCGCGGACAGACAGGCTACGGCCCAGACACTCCCATCCCACGTTCCGGGGTCCCGCCTCCATGCGGCATCGGACCACCGGTCCGATGCCCAACCGCCCCCGGCACTGTTCCACCCTCTCGTTCCGGAGATCGGTTTCGTGCTGCTTGCCGGAATGGCGTGGCTTTACGCGACCGGCTCGGATCTCTATGGCCGGATCCTGGCGTATTGGTCGTTTATCCCCTGGCCCTATCCGTTTATCGATACCGCCGTTGTCCCGGGATGGATACGATGTTGGCAACTCCACGGCCTCGTCGTGTACACCGACGAGTCATGGGGCGCGTGCGGGCTCGGGCCGATGAACTATTCGCCGCTTTGGCTGCGCCTGAAGTTTCTGCCGACGGATCCGGGCTGGACGAACTGGTATGGGATGTCGCTGGTAGCGGCGTTCCTTTTGTCGCTCGGGGTGCTGCCGCGACCGAGACGTCTGGGTGATCGAGCGCTGGTCATGCTTGCGACATTCTCCTGCCTGCCGGTGTTTGCGATGGAGCGGGGAAATCTCGATCTTATGGTCTTCTTGCTGGCGGTCGGCGCGGCGCTGTGTCTGGGGGGAACGCTCGGCCGTCGCATCCTCGGCTACAGCCTCATGCTCCTTGGCGGCCTGCTTAAGTTCTACCCGCTTGTGCTGCTGGTCCTGGTGCTGCGGGAGCGCCTGGCTGTCCTCGCCGCTCTGGCCTTCGCCGCTGCGGCGATCATCGCCGGGACTGGGATTGTCTTTCTCGATGAACTGCACCGGCTAGGGCCGGTACCCGGCGGGGAGCCATTCGGAAACCTATGGGGCGCGGCGAACCTCGTAACCGGTTTCCCAGTCGTCCTGCATGCCTTCCTGGAAGCCGTTGGGCTGCCTGGTCCCATGATCGCAACGCTGTCCCAGCCGTGGTCTGTATCGGTGGTCGTCGCCACTCTGCTACATGCGTCGACGCTTATAGTGGCACTGCGCCTCGCGCGACGCGACGACCTGCGGGCCGCCCTGACCGCCATTTCGGATCGCACATACCGATTTCTGCTGATCGGCGGAGTGCTTGTGGTGGCATGCTTTTTCGCCCATCAGAATGTCGGCTATCGTGGTGTCTTTCTACTGCTGATCCTGCCGGGCCTCCTCGCCCTGTCTCATGTCCCGGCAAGCGGTCGCCTGCGTCCTGCTTTCACAGTGGCGATTGGATCAATGCTTTGTGTCCTGTGGGAACTCACGACTCGTCACCTTGTCGCCGACATGTTCGGTGGAGCCTACGATCCAGTCGAAGGCTCGCTCATCGGCTACACGGTCTGGGTTGTCCAGGAACTGGCGTGGTGGTGGTTGATCACTGTACTGATGGCGATCCTGATCCGCTTCGTTGCCGACTCGCCAGCATGGCGGGAACTCGGGCTGACAGCGTCGCACCGCTGGGTGGGTTGGCTTAGGCCGAATGCCACTCATAGCCGGCGGACTCGCGTGGTCGCGGTTCCGAAAAGAAGGCGCATTCCGCCTCACTTGCCGGCCGAATAAAACCTTGATGAAACAAATTAGTTGCCAACTACCGATGGACAAAGCCCGGTCCCGAGGGTTTGGCCTGCGAATTACGATAAAAGGGGCCGCGCTTTCAGGATGAGCCTGGTCCAGGCGATGGGTAACAAGACTGAAAGTTTCGCGACATTGAACAAGATTATTCAGTTGGTTGGCCGCCAGGGTAGCAGAGTTCCCGGCGACTGGACCGGCCGCTCGATGAAACGGCTGGCCGTCGTGATACCCGTGCTGGACGATTGGCAATCCTTGGCGGTTCTTGTGAAGAAAATCGCCCGCCATGTGGCGCCACACGTTGAATGGATCGAGATCGTCGCCGTTGATGACGGCTCGGCGGAGGATTTCGATCCGTCCACGATCGCTCTCCCCAACGAGTCCGGCGTGGACGCTATTCGCATTGTCCACCTTGCCCTCAATCTGGGACACCAGAGGGCGATCGCCGTGGGCCTCGTCACGCTTGCCGCGCGAAAAGACCTTGACGGCGTCATCGTCATGGATGGCGATGGGGAGGATCGGCCGGACGACATCTCGGTGTTGCTCGAGGCGAGCCGGGCGGCGCCAAACCAGGTCATCCTGGCGCATCGTTCAAAGCGCTCCGAATCAGCAATGTTCAAGGCGGGTTACGCGGCATACAAGTTCTTTTTTCGCATGTTGACCGGCCGCGGCATATCGTTCGGCAATTTTTCGGTGCTGCCGATCGCGGCCGTGCGGCGCCTGGTTCATATGCCGGAGCTTTGGAACAATCTGCCCGCGGCGATCATTCGGTCCCGGCTTCGTTTCACGCCGGTGGCCACGATTCGGGGTACGCGCTTCGCCGGCCAATCAAAAATGAACTTTCCGAGCCTCGTGATCCATGGGCTCAGCGCGATGTCGGTTTACACCGACCTCATCTTTGTCAGGGTATTGCTCGCCGCGACCTCGGTTTCGGTTGTGTCATTTCTCGCGATTTGCGTCGTGCTGGCCGTACGCCTCGGCACGTCCCTCGCGATTCCAGGGTGGGCCACGACCGTGTTTGGCGATCTGGTGATCATCCTGTTTCAGGCGATGTTCACGATCGTCGCGACCAGCCTCATGGTCCTGGCGGGCCGGTCGGCCCGGCCGATCGTCCCCATCACCGATGCACAAGTTTATATTCAGAGTGTGTCCGACCTGGCAATCAGCCAGCCTGTCCCGTCATACGGTGTGCCAGCGGAATGACAAATCTCTACCAGGGCACGGAACTGGAACTCTTCGCCAAGGCCAGGAACTGGAAATCCTACGTGGCCGCGTCCCTCGCGCCGTATATCCGCGGGCGTGTGCTGGATGTCGGCGCCGGTATTGGCGGCAACATCCGCTATCTTGTTAACCCAGGCGTAACGAATTGGCTCGCGCTCGAGCCGGACCCAGGACTGGCCGTAACGATCGGTGAAAGGATAACCGATCATCCTCCACTCGTGGACTGCTCGGTCCTCACCGGGACGATCGAGACGATTCCCACGACGGCCAGGTTCGACACGATCCTGTATATGGACGTGCTGGAGCACATTGCGGACGACGGGCGTGAGGTCAAGAGAGCCTCTGGGCTGCTTGCCCAAGGTGGGTGTCTCGTGGTCCTCGCACCGGCGCATCAGTTCCTGTTCAGTCCGTTCGACGCAGCGATCGGACATCATCGGCGTTACAGTCTTAAGCAGCTCCGTGCGTTGATGCCGGCGAATTGCCGAACGGAGGTCTGCCGGTTGATGGATTGCGTGGGGTTTTTCGCCTCGCTGGCCAATCGGGTGGCGTTGCGGCAAAGCGATCCGACCGAGCGCCAGATCGCGGTCTGGGATCGATTGATGGTGCGGGTGTCGCGTGTCCTCGATCCCATCGCCGGATACCGGCTCGGCAAGTCTGTACTTATGGTCTGGCGGGCCGGCCTCGCCGCGGACGGAGCCTGGGCAACGGACGAATCGCACTCCGATGCTTTGCCTGAGCATCGGACTTTGACGTCAAACTTTTAGGCGGCCGGAAGATGCAACGTTCGGCCGCCTTGCGCCTCGGTCGGTAAACCACCTCAGGGAGGTTGTCGGCACGACGTTCGCGGCGGCGAACCAACTCGCGGATTGGTTGGCGGAGATCGGCACCATCGCGGAGTTTGCCAGTCGGGCCCCGCAATCGGAGGTTCCGCTTCGCGCCGCATATCGATTTGTTCGCGGAAGAAGGTCCGTGGTCTTCACCCCCTAAACCGGCAACCCCCGCTCCCGCGCCCAGGTGGCGATCGGTTCGCGCAAGCTCGCCGCGCCACGCGCGCCGCGGCGGATCGAGGTCAGCACCGGGCGGAACGCGGCCAGATCGACCTCCGCCAGCAGCGCTTTCACCGGCAGGATCCCGCTCGCCGGCATCGACAGCGCGGTTAAGCCCAGACCGACGAACGCCAGAGCCTCCAATGGCCGCGATGCCGCCTCGCCGCACAACGAAACCGGCACTCCGGCCTCCCGCGCCGCGGTCAGCAGTTGCTCCAGCAAATCGAACATCGGCTGCGACAGCACGTCATAGCGATCGTACAAC
>CALFNB010000142.1 GCA_937902425.1 uncultured Acetobacteraceae bacterium
CATCATCGCCCGAGAGAATGTCGGCCAGCCCGTGCAATGTTCGCAATCGCAGGTGGGCTTGCTCGATCTCTGGGCGTTCCTCATGCATCCAGCCCCAGGGACCACGCCGCAGAAACACCGCCATCATGCCGGCCGCCCGTGCCGGGATGACATCGTTGTCAACCCGATCTCCCACATAGGCGATGCTCTCCGCCGGAACACCGGCGGCCTCGATCACATTATCGAAAAACCTGGGGTCCGGCTTCGACACGCCCCAACCCGCCGAGGACGCGATGAAATCCACCGGCAGGTTCAGGTCGCGCAGAGCCGCTTCCGCCTCCCGCGGCTGGTTGCCCGCGATCAGGACCTTGAACCCGCGGTCCCGCAGTTCGGTCAGGCAAGGACGCGCGTCCGGATACAGATCCGTCGGCTCGAACCCGTATCGCCAACCCATGGCCGCGCGTTGCTGCCGCACGGTGGTGAAATCCAGGTCGGGACGGAAGATTTCGAATACCCGCCGGTGCGATTCGCCACGCCACATGCTGACACCCAAAGCCGTGAACAGCGTCAGGCGAGGGACACCGAGAAAGTCGGCCCATCCGTTCCATTCGCGTGTCTCATCGATCAAGGTCTCACCGACGTCGAAACAGACGGCACGGATTGGCATGGTACTGGGCCCCCACTCCTGATGCACGTTCCGTTCTGGCTGACCGCGCCGGTCCAGCGGAGTCAGCGCACGCCACTCGGCCACAAGACGACCCGCAGCGTCTGAAGCAGAATCGCGAAATCGAACAGGATCGAGAAGTTTTTGACGTAATAAAGGTCATAGCTTAGTTTCGATCTGGCATCGTCGACCGAAGCACCATAAGGATAGTTCACCTGGGCCCATCCCGTAAGGCCCGCTTTCACCATGTGCCGTTCCCGATACAATGGAATTTGCGCGGCCAGTTGATCGACAAACATCGGCCGCTCGGGCCTGGGCCCAACAAAGGACATTTCACCCCGTAGAATGTTGACAAGCTGCGGGAGCTCGTCGATTCGCGCTCGTCGCAGGATCACACCGGCCCGGGTGATCCGGCTGTCCTGTTGTGCCGCCCACACCGCTCCGGACGCCTCGGCGTCGACGCGCATCGTCCGCAGCTTCAATATCTGAAAGATTTTCCCATCCAGTGTTACCCGATCCTGCTGGTAAAAGACCGGCCCAGTACCATCGAGCCGGATGGCGAGGATGCCAAAAAGAAGCAACGGAGCCGTCAGGATAAGCATCGTAAGGCTCACGACGAGGTCGAACGTCCGTTTCAGAAAACGGTCGATCGCGCCGAAATAGAATCCGTCGGAGAAGACCAGCCACCCCAGGTCCATTCGCTTGATGTCGACCCGACGGATCTCATGCTCGACGAAGCTGAGATACTGGACCACCGGAAAGCCCGCCTTCTTACAAGCGAGTAACTGCTCAAGATCCATGCCGCGTCGTTCATCCGGAGCGATCACGATCTGGTCGGCGCCGACCTGGCGAGCCGCCTCCAGCACGCGCAATCGGTCGGTGCGTAGAATCCTTCCGTCGGGGTCGCTTTCCAGGCGCGGATCGATCTGGCCAAGCGCTGGATCATGCAGGAAGGTGATATCGTAATTCAGGCTCGCACCTTCCTTGGTCAGCATCCGCAATAAGTCCCATGCCCGCATTCCCGCGCCAACGACCAGTAATTGGCGCCGCAGCAGCCGTCGCCGCAGCAAGATGTCCAGCCCGACCCGTGCCGCGAACGCGCAAAGCGTAAAGCATACGAAAGCCAACGAGGTGGCCAGAAATTCGTCCCTTTGGGCGTGGCCTGAATATATTGAGGGCACCAGACGGTAGATCGCCTCGCAGACAATCAGCGCGGTAGCGGCACCCATCGCGACGACCATCGGCACGCGCAAGGCCGAATGGTGCTTTTCAACGAAGGCTTCGCGGCGATACAGACCCATTGCATAGAGGAGCAAGAGGTCCGCCACGGGATAGACCAACCCGCGCAAGACCGTCGCGCCGCCTGGTTGACCGGCGACGTTTGCTTGCGCCAGCCACAACGCGATCGGCCATAGGATAGCCACCAGGGCCACGTCGAGTGTGAACAGGCTCCGTGCCACGGTCGCTCGCAGGAGTCTTGGGCGGGTCATGCCATGTCCTGAACCATTTCGGTCATGCGGCCAACGATAGTGATGCTGTCCTGACAAATGGTTAGCGCGCCTGGACCGCTGACCAAAGCACGTTGAGCATCGGACTGGCGCAGGCGTCAATATCGCTTGCCGGTGTGAGGCCCCAGCGTGTTTCAGGAACTGATCGGGTCGGATGAACGTGTCGTCAGCTGATCGCTTCGCGGCCCATTTCCAGAAACTTCTCTCGGCGTCGCGCCTTCAAAGTCCCGGCATCCAACGTCACCAGACCTTTGAGTGCCGCGCCGACGGCATCGCCCACGGATTGAATCGCGGCGGCCGGATCACGATGAGCGCCGCCCAACGGCTCCGCTACGACCTGATCAACCAAACGGAGGCGCCGGAGGTCGTCCGCTGTCAGCCGCAGCGCCTCAGCGGCCTCGGATGCCAGTGCCGCGTCTCGCCATAGTATCGATGCGCAACCTTCCGGCGAGATCACCGAATAGATCGCATGCTCCAACATCAACACCCGATCGCCGGCCGCGAGCGCGACCGCGCCGCCGGAACCGCCCTCACCGATAATCGTCGCCACCAGGGCGACCGGGGCTTCAAGACAGGCCTCAATCGATCGCGCGACCGCCTCCGCCTGGCCTCGGGCTTCCGCGTCGATGCCCGGAAACGCACCCGAGGTGTCGATGAAACTAAGGATCGGCAGGCCAAACCGACCGGCCAACTCGATCAGACGGCGCGCCTTGCGATAACCTTCGGGTCGCGCCATGCCAAAATTATGCGCGATGCGGCTTTCGGTATCCGACCCTTTCTCAGTCCCCAGAACCACGACGGCCCGACCCTGGAAGCGACCGAGACCACCAATCACCGCCGCGTCGTCGGCGAAGGCACGATCTCCGGCGAGCGGTGTGAAGCCAGTGATCAATCCCGCGATGTAATCGGTCGCTTTCGGCCGGTCCGGGTGGCGGGCGACCTGGGTTTTTTGCCACGGCGTCAGTTTGGCGTATGTCGCTCGCAGAAGGCGATCGGCAACAGATGTCAGGCGTGCGATCTCTTCCGTGATATTAAGGCCGTCGGGCTCCGACAGTCGCCGGAGTTCCTCGATCTTGCCCTCCAGTTCGGCGATCGGCTTTTCGAAGTCAAGGAAGTGGCGCATGGGAGGGGGCGTGTAGCACGGTTTCAGCCGCGCGAAAGCCCGGCCTGGGCCAGGACCAGCGGTGTGAGGGGATAGTGGATCTGGATCACGATGTGACGCGATTGTCTTGCCCACACGAGACACTCGGGCCGATAAACGGATCTCGCGAACCGTGTGTCGCGATCCTTTTGTCGACCTTCAACGGTGAGCGTTACCTGAGCGAGCAGCTTCGCAGCTACACCGCGCAAACGCACGGTAACTGGCGATTGTATTGGCGCGACGACGGCTCAACAGATGAAAGCCCGGCCTTGATGGCGGCATTCGCCAAAGGTCCCGGGCGTGGACAGTGCACCCATTTCGAGGAAGACGGCCAATTACGAACCACCGGGAGCTTCCTTGCCCTGTTGCGGACGTCGTTACAGGGGGAGGCATCGTTTTTCGCCTTCTCGGACCAGGACGATGTTTGGATGCCCGAAAAGCTGGCTCATGCCGTCTCCGGGCTTGGCCAGGTGGACGCCGATCGACCCGCGATCTATTTTTGTGCCCGAACGCTGGTTGACTCTACCCTTCAGAGGATCGGGGAAACCCCCGCATTGCGCCGTTCACCTGGCTTTCCCGCGGCGCTGACCCAAAACGTCATTCCAGGCTGCTGCATGATCCTGAACCGGGCCGCCGCGGAACTTATCGACGCGGCCGAGGCGCCGGAAAGTACCTGGCACGATTGGTGGTGTTACCTCGTCGTGTCCGCCAGCGACGGGATTGTCATCCGCGGAGAGGAGCCGGACATCCTGTATCGCCAGCATCCCGGCAATCTGGTGGGTGAGGCGCGCGGCATTCGGCGCCGCGCCCTGAGGGCCATGCGGCGAGGGAGACAACCGTTCATGACCGTCTTCTGGCGCCATGTCGCCGCGCTTCGCGCCCGCCCGGGTCTTTTGCCGGAAGGAACCCACATGCTGCTCATGACCATCGATCGAGCAGGCCGCGGAGGCATCGTGGCACGTCTCAGAGCGTTGCGCATACCCGGGTTTGTCCGGCAAACTTGGTTGGAGACTCTGGTTTTCCGCCTATGGTTCCTGCTGGGTTAACAACGTGCATTC
>CALFNB010000143.1 GCA_937902425.1 uncultured Acetobacteraceae bacterium
GACGGTTGGCGCGGCATTTTCCGGCAGGAGTTTTCCAAGGATCGATCCCACGTTGGCGTGGCCGGCCTGAGCCAGGCCGCCCTCGACATCGGCGCCGTGCACGATGCTGCGCACCGCTTTGCAACCGAGCCGCTTGCCCAGGGCATCGAGCTCCGCGACAAGTGCCGCGAGAACCTCATCGGGATGCAGCAGGTCGACCGCGACGAAATGTTCCGCGACCAGGATTTTGCCCAGAGCGGGATCCCGGTCGACCCGGTAGCAGAACAGCCCGTTGGGGAAATCATGGCTCTCCCGTCGCGCCACGATGATGCCGGACTGGCTGCCTCGGCGCGCAGCCGTGGCCGCTTGAGCGAATCGCAGCCACGCGGCCAAACTCAGCCCTGGGATCGCCTCACGGATCAGCGGGTAGACGGCGCGAATCTGGTCGCGCGCCAGCGGCTCAACGATAAAGGACGTCATTGCGGTTCGCCAGAATGCGGGATCGCAAATTGCCCGGCCGAGTACGGTACGGCGTTGATTCAGATCAAAGCGGCGATCCGGCGGACGGCCCAGGGTTGAGGTACAAAATCGGACCAGGTGCGCCCCGGGCAGGCTTGTCCGCCGCGCCATCCTGGCCAAATCAGGGACGAAACCGTATACGAAGCCAAAAACCACGCGCCGCATTCGCGTGGATGCGATAAGAGACCAGGATTCCAAGAGGGACCAAATGAACGCTTTTCAGACGCGGCCTCTCGTCCTCCAACCCCGTGGAGCGATCGAGCCTTGCTCGCGCTGCGACGCCCGGTCGCGGAGTGTCTGCAACGCAATCCCGGACACCGAGCTCCGGCGCCTTGGGGAGGCCGCGACAACGCACACCGTGGCGTCCGGCAGCACCTTCGTCACCGAAGGCGAGCCCGCCAGCGCGTTTTTCAACATCACCGGCGGCAGCGCGAAACTCTATAAGTTGCTGCCCGATGGTCGGCGGCAGATCACCGGATTCGTCGGCGTGGGTCATTTCCTCGGGCTGGCGGTATCCGCGACCTACGCGTTCAGCGCCGAGGCGATCGAACACGTGCGGTATTGCCGCTTCTCCCGCGCGAAGCTGCGCGCGCTGCTGGACGATTTTCCGGCGATGGAAAAACGGCTGCTGCAGGTCGCGTCGAACGAACTGGTGGCGGCACAGGAGCAAATGCTGCTTCTGGGCCGGAAAACCGCGCGTGAGCGGGTGGCGTCGTTCCTGTTGGCGCAATCGCGACTGGGCGTCATCTGCCAGACGCCGAGGGTACAATTCGCGCTGCCGATGACCCGCGGCGACATCGCCGATTATGTCGGTCTGACGATCGAGACCGTCAGCCGCACATTGACGAAGCTGCGGTCGGACGGGTTGGTGGATATTCCGAACGCGACCGATATCGTGATCTGCAACCGGCCGGCGATGGAACGCATCGCCGAGGGGATGACCTGACAGACGGTTATAGCCGCGAGCGAACCGCGCCGCATGCGACTGGCGAATGCCCGCGCTGACAGCCGCTGCCATGCTTGATCGTGACACCGCATAACGGCAGTCTGTCTGATCCAGGATCGGGAAGAT
The DNA here is from genome assembly GCA_937902425.1 of uncultured Acetobacteraceae bacterium. Lineage (GTDB taxonomy): Bacteria > Pseudomonadota > Alphaproteobacteria > Acetobacterales > Acetobacteraceae > Rhodopila. The sequence continues at coordinate 1,571 of CALFNB010000143.1, forward strand.
GGCGATGAAGTTTGGCTGGCTCACCCTCGCACTGTCACCAACGCCGGATGAGGACGCCGTCCGCATTGAGGAGCAGATCGCGCAGGTCTGTGCCGCCGAGTCGTTGGGTTTCAACGACGTTTGGTTGACGGAGCACTATTTCACTGGGGAAAGCGTCTACAACGACGCGTTGCTGTTCGCATCCGCGCTGACGATGCGCACGACCCGAATTCGTATCGGGTTCGCGGTGATTCAAATGCCGTTCCATCATCCGATCCGCCTCGCCGTTCAACTCGCGCTGCTCGACAATCTCAGCAACGGCCGGATCGACGTCGGCATCGGCAAAGGTAGCGTCTACAACGAATACGAATTCGTTGGTCACGGTCTGCGCAGCAACGACAGCCGCGCGCGCATGGAAGAAGCGATCGAGGTACTGGAACGAGCGTGGCGCGAAACACCTTTCGTTTACGAAGGGAAATATTTCAACCTGCGGGTCCCCGAGCTGCGACCCAGGCCGGTGCAACAACCCGGGCCACCGATCTGGCGCAGTGTCATCTCACCCGCCTCGTTCACGGAGTGTGGCCGCCTCGGCATCCCGATCCTGACCGCGCGCCTGCCGGTGGAGCGGATCAAAGAGCGGTGGGCCCTGTATGAGGCCGGCCTCGCGGAGGGTGGCCATGACGAGCCCACGCGGGAGCGGCTGCTGGCTCAGGCCGCGCTCTGGCGGAACGTTTATGTCGCGGAGTCCGACGCCCAGGCGGAAGATGAGATTTCGAAGCTGTTGCTGCGAACCCGGGCGCATATGATGCATGTGCGTCACGAATACAATCCGGTCGATTTCGTCATCGATCCTGTCATGCTGAACCCGTGGACCAATCCCGCTGTCGGCGATGCCGAAGCGCTGGCGTTCGTGTTGGCCACCGGTTCGCTGTTTGGCTCGCCGGCGCGGGTTCGCGAGCAGGTCGCGGCGCTGCGCGACGTGGGCGTGCGGCATTTGCTGTGCCAGACCGGCTTCGGTGACATGAGCCACGAGCAGAACCTGCTGTCGATGCGCCGGTTCGGCGAACAGGTGATGCCGGCGTTTCAGTAGGCGGCCTCGATCAGCCGAAGCGCGTCCTCGATCTGATCCTCCGCCGAGCGTAGGCCGGGGTTGAAATTGAAGTTCTTCACCGTTTCGTTGGCGATGGCCCGAAGGTCGTCCCGTGGGATATCGAGCTGGCGTAAGCGCGTCGGTGCCCCGACGTGCGAATAGAGGGTTTCGAGCCGGTCGGCCACCGCGACCGCGGCCTGTCTCGCGTCCATCCCGTCGCGCCAGACTTCGAGCGCTTCGGCGATCTGCCGTGCCGCCGCCGCATCGATCTTCTCGGAGAGCCTGATTTTTGTCGCGTGGACGACTGAGGTCGACTCGCCCTGCCCAACATGCGGATAGCGCACATGAAGCGCCGTCGACACCGCGTAGTTGCCGGAGAAGGCGCCGCCCCGATACCGGTGGAACCCATCATCTTCGGCACGGTCCTGCAACAAGGCCGCGATGCTGAGATCGATGCGTGGGGACGGGCTGTCCAGTTCGTCGGCCAGCCGCGGATAAGCGCGATATGCCAGCCGGAACGCATGGTTGCGGGACGCTTCCGCGAGCGGATTGATCTCGGTCGCCGACATCGCGCTGACGTGGCTGGCGAACACCGTTGTGCCCGTGGAGCGGATCAGGTCCGGCGGCGCGCTGAGCAACGCGTCGTCATCGAGGAAGACGGCCTGTGGGCGCGTCTTGGGGTCGAAATACTCCATGCGATGGTCCAGGTCGGGGTTCTTCAGGCCCGCGCCGGACCGGTTCATGGCGCTGGTTGGCGTGGTCGGAATGTTGATGATCGGCGGCTTCGGCGCGAGCAGCCGAGGGCTGTAGGCAGGCTTGCCCTCCGGATACTGGGTCATGATCTGGAACGGGTCACCCGGTTCCGCCATGAAGATCGCCACCACGCGGGTCGCGACCATGACGCTGCCGCCGCCGGCCGCGATCAGCAGGTCGGCTCCGGCCGCGGTCGCCGCTTCCTTGGCCGCGCGGACCGAGACGTAGGTCGAATCCTTCTCGATGCCGTCATAGACACCGGCATAGCGGTCGCCGAGGACCGCTTCGATGCGGCGGACGGTATCGGTCCGTTGGTTGACGGATTTGGAGCAGACGACGAAGGCCCGCTTCGCGCGGGTTCGATCGACGGCTTCCTTGAGGCCTTGCTCGATGGCCTGGCGGCCGCAACAGAGACGCAAGGGGTAGTTGGTTGCACGGAATGAATCTTCGCTCATTGTTGCTTCCCTTGGGATTGGGCGGGAGGTTCGCATGATGAGGGCATCGTGGCGAGGCCAGACGCTCGGAGGTTACGATTTGCTGATCGCGGGTCATGCGCGCCGCCGCGGGCTTGTCGTGGTGACGGGCAATCTCGGCGAGTTCAATCGCGTCGAGGGACTTCGGTGCGAGGATTGGCTCGCGTAGTGTGATGGGGCGACATGATTCGGTGTGACGGACTGGTCCATGACCTCTGTCACCCACCCGCCCGCGAACTCCTACGCGAACTCAATCCCCTCGTACACGACGGAGAATGGCAACGCCAGGCCGAGGTCGGGGATCTCGATCGATGCATCCGCGCCCTCGAGCAGGCTGGCGCTTTGAATACCGAGCCGTCCCGCCTCGTCACGCCCATAGACCATGGCGCGCGGTTCGTCCTGACTTATGAGGACATAGGTCCGAATGGTTGGTGTCGCGTCGTAGTCCCGCAGTTTCAGGCTTTGGTCGATCCATCCCGTGCTCTTGGACAGGACCTCGAAGACCGCCACAGGCTGTTGTGCGTGCAGAGCGCCGGGCACGCGTGGACCACAATCAACCAGCGCGTCCGGATAGCGGCCGTCCTTTCCCGCTCTCACTTTGAGGTCCGGGCCGTGCGGCCGGCATGGCTTGCCTCGCAACCGCGTGTGAAGCGCGGCCCGCAAATTGTTGCCGATGGTGTCGTGTTCCGCCGTTCCTCCGCCCATCGCATGGACCTGGCCGTCCACGAGCTCATAACGGATTGGCTGACGAGCCTCCCAATCCAGGTAGG
>CALFNB010000144.1 GCA_937902425.1 uncultured Acetobacteraceae bacterium
CGCGTGGCGAAGATGGGCGGGAATCGCGCATCCTGGGAATCCGCATTGATTCTGAAAGTCCAGACCGGATACCCTGGCCGCGGGGAAAGCTTCGGGGACAAAGACCGTGGACAATGTCGTGCCTGGACCTGGCCAGCGGAGAGTCACCGTTCGGTCATTCGACGATATCGCGGGTTATGAGCACAGCATGCGGCTCGCCACCACCAGCATGGTCGTGCGCGAGGCCCCCATTTTCAACGGCTGGCACGCCAAAATCGACCTGGGCCGGGTGAAGCTCAACAGTGCCGAATATTCAGCCTCCCTGAGCACGCGCAGCACCGTCCGCTGGCCGCGGTTCTTTTTTCTGAGCGGCTGCGGCCGCCCGGCGCAGGTGTCCGGGCGCGATTTCGATCATGGCATGATTAACTACATGGCCGAGCATGGCGACGTCTCCATGGTCTCCCACAGGCACATGGCATGGACATCCATCGAATTCGCCCCTGACCTGCTGACGACCGACTTCATGGCTCTCGATGGACGGTCCGACTCGATGCTCGATCACGGCGCGATGTTCGTCCCGGCGGGCACGGTCGCCTGGAACCGTCTGAAGGACGTTTGCCAGACCACGCTTCGACTCGGCATGACGGATGCAACCGGCTTTGACGCGGATGCGGCGGCCGCGGCAGCCGCGGGTGTGCTCATCGATGCCGTCGCGGGCTGCCTCACCAACGGCATCCAGGAGGCCGACCGCGCGGCGATTGGGCGTCATCATGTCATCCTCCGGCGTATGATCGACGCGATCGAGGGCGACCATCGGGCGCACCTGACCATGGCGTCGGCGTGCCACGCGGCGAACGTTTCGGCGCGCACGCTGCACGAAGTCGCGATGAATTATCTGGGGACGCCGCCGGCGCGGTATCTGAGAAATCATCGTTTGCGAGTGGTATACGAAACGTTGCGCGACGCCGCTCCGGATACCACGACGGTCGCCGTGGCGCTGACCCGCAACGGGCTCTGGGAACTCGAACGGGCCGTGTCCGCATACCTGGGCATATTCGGTCAGAGCCCATCGGACACTCTCAACAAGCTGCCGCGCACCGCTGTCGGCGAGAAACGCGCCGGGGGATTGCAGCAAAAACGGGCCTGATCGAAGGCGCGGCCGGGCTCTCACCGGTTGGGAGCCCCCTCCTGGAGCGGCCCCATCCTGGAGCGGCAAAGCGCCAGGAGGGGTCGATCAGGCAATCACACCCGCTCGATCAGCGCCGCGATCCCCTGCCCCACGCCGATGCACATCGTCGCGATCGCTCGCTTCTTGCCGTACGTCTCCAGCGCATGCACCGCCGTCAGCGCCAGCCGGGCACCCGACATGCCCAGAGGATGCCCGAGAGCAATCGCCCCGCCATGCATGTTCACATGCTCCGCGTCGTCCGGCAGCCCGAGTTGCCGCAACACCGCGATCCCTTGCGACGCGAACGCCTCATTCAGTTCGATGACGTCGATCTCATCGATCGACATCCCCAGGCGCGCCAGCAGCTTTTGCACGGCGGGCGCCGGGCCGATGCCCATGATCCGCGGCGGCACGCCGGCGGTCGTCATCGCCACCACGCGTGCACGGGGGGTCAGCCCATGCCGGCGCGCGGCATCCTCCGAGGCGATGATCAGTGCCGCCGACCCATCGTTCACGCCCGAGGCGTTGCCCGCCGTCACCGTTCCCGGATCGCGGAACGGCGTGCGCAGCTTCGCCAGCGCCTCCAATGTCGTGTCGCCACGCGGATGCTCGTCGGTATCGACCACTGTATCGCCCTTGCGGCCCTTGATGGTGACCGGAGTTCGTTCGCCACCGTTATGGAGCCGAAACGGCAATATCATCGGCGGGGATGGTAGGGCTCACCCGCACCTCATCCAGCGTGACGCTTGACTTTGCGTCAAGAATGACATTGATAAACCCGGGGGAAGGCATGGGAACATCTTCCAATATATCGGCAAACGTCCGGCACATGCGGCGTCGTGTTACCGAATTGGTCCGCCAAATATCTTTCCCAGGATCTCTGAGATCTCAATGGCGGTTGGTCGTCGGCGCCGTTTCTGTCATTGTTCTCGTGGCTCTCCTGCTTGTATTTTATAACTTATTGTTGAAAATTCTCGTGGGCGGCGTGGCAATCGCATTCGCGGCTTGCGCCTGCGCGAGTTGGTGGTGGTTACCGCCATACTACGTACGCCGTTATCATCCAGAGATAATTGAACCGAAGGAACGGGCCGATGTCGAGGACAATTTTCGGAAGAATGTGGGGCAGTTCCTTGGTGGAATTGTGGTCTTGCTTGGCATATGGAAGGCTTACGTTGAGACCAGTCAAACACTCAGCAAATCAGAGGCGAGTCAAGCACTTCAGAGAAAGTCGTCCACCGATCTCCTGTACAGTCAACAATTCGGCAAAGCTTTCGATCAACTCGGTACGGTCGATCGATCTGGTAAAGCTGTCATCATCACGCAGCTTGGGGGCATTTATACGCTCGAAGGCGTGATGAAAGGCTCCGTGGAATACCGCTGGCGTATAATTGAAGCTATCGCCGCGTTCATTCGCCTGAAGTCACCCTTGGGTGCTTCCTCGCCAGTAGGAGCTTCGTCGATAGATATTATTACCCAGACCGCACTAACAGTTCTTGGGAGGCGTGATCAAAGCCCAGAGGAGGCCCCGATCAATCTGGAGCAAACGAACCTTGGAAAGGCCAACCTGAGCGGCGCGAAACTGGAGAACGTAATCCTGCGCCGAAGCGATCTTACGGGGGCCACATTGAATGAGGCCAGGTTCGTGAGCGCCGATCTATCGGATGCGATCCTGACAGCCGCCACTCTACGAAGGACGGTTTTGACAGGGGCGATTCTTACTGATGCCAATCTGAGCCGCGCGATTCTGAATGAAGCTATACTTCGAAGCTCGAAGTTGACCGGTGCCAACCTGACCGACGCTGACCTGACCGACGCTGACCTGACCAATGCTGACCTGACCAATGCTGACCTGACCAATGCGATTCTGACGGGTGCCAGGATGCAAGGCGCCGTGCTGACGGGTGCGAACATGACCGGCGCCAAATACGACAATCAAACAATACTTCCCGTTGATGTTGTCCCAGCGACGCGAAACATGGTTAAGATTGAGTGAAATCACCTCGATTCAGGTTCCCGACCCTTGCCGTTTACCCACCAGGTTTTGGCAACGAAGACCGCCGTCATCGAACTTTCCGGGACTGCGCGCACCTGGCGGCCAGGACCGTACGTGTTACCGCGAATGATGGTCGTCCCGTAACGAGCCATGAACTATCCGCGACCACGACCATTGAAAAGTCGAGCCAACAGTACTATGGTCATAATGGCGGCGAAAACCCGATCTGAACAAATCGACAACCTGCTGACCAATGGAGACCCTCATGGCCAATCGACATACTGCATTCGCATTCCTCGGACTGATCTGGTTTGCATGTATCAGTTCAGGCACGTCAGCGTCGGGCGAGGTGCTGAATGGTGATATCGACAATGATTCGAAATGGGGATCAAGTTATATGGATTTGAACCCGTTTCGTAACTTTCATGCTGGCGCCAAACTTCGCATCACACTTCAGGATCGCAACGCGAACTGTGTTCTCGTTCGGCTTCTGGGTAGCGATCAGGACCCCTCCAAGAAAGTCGGCATTGTCGGAGGCTCGCTTGAAGTGCGCGCCGATCGAACGGTGTCAGTCGAATTAACTCAGGACTATAACAATATCAAGCAAATATCTGTCCACGGCAAGGAGCCTTGGGGGCAAACCATCTGTCCACGAAATGGAAATGCACGCATCGAATCGATTCAGATCGATTGACGATTTCAATAATGGTACGTGATCGGAACATCGTCTGATGAGCTTCGATACGGTTGTTGGCGTCCTTTCCCTTTCTGTCGGATTTGCAAGCGTGGTGGTCGGGCTCGTTAGTGTTGGCAAGCCAGGTCATAAGCAGCAAGTCGTGGCTGTGCTTGCGACACTGGGAATTGCCCTGGTTGCATTTACGGCCTATTTCTTTATTCGAAACGTGAGTCATGAGAAACAAGTTACCCACGTCAAGGCGGCGATCCTCCAAGCTGTCGCTAATCGGCCTCTGACCATTGAGCAGATCAGAGATACCGTTGCGCTCGCTGATGATGCCGCAGCCTATCAGGACATCCTGGAAGCTGTTGAGCAGCTTCAGAACGATAATCTGTTGCACGTGAGCCGTGCTTATTGGCAGGATACGAACGCACGCCAGTTCTATACGAAGATGTACGAACGTTAACTGATTATTACAAAAATAGGCCAACGTAGTGGGTTGCGGCCCTCTGGTGCTTCGGTGCCCCGGGACCGCAACCGTTATTACCAGGCGGCCAGACCTCACACCCGCTCGATCAGCGCCGCGATCCCCTGCCCCACGCCGATGCACATCGTC
>CALFNB010000145.1 GCA_937902425.1 uncultured Acetobacteraceae bacterium
AGGAGCTGCGGCAACCCGGTCCAGGCCATAACCATGCCAATCTGCTGCGCGTCGAATCCCTGCGAAACCGAAAGGTACTGTGGCAACAGGTATGCAGACCCATAAAGCGCGAAGCCAAGCAGGAAATTGCCGAGCGTTCCAAAAGCGAAATTGCGGCGGGTGAATAAGCGAAGTTGTATCAGTGGCTCCTTGACCAGCAACTCGACGGCGATGAATGCCGTCACATGACGCCGGCGAGCAGACTCAGCCGCACGATGAAAGGAGAGCCGAACCAGTCGAGCACTGTCCCTTCGTCAAGCACCGTCTGCAACGCGGCGAGACCTACCGCCATCAGCGCGATGCCCAACCAGTCGCCGCGGCGAAGCAGATTCAGTTGCATTGGCGCTCGGGGGAGGCCGTGGATCAATGCGCCTAACATCACCGCGCCCGGGACGAGATTCACGTAAAAGATGGTCGGCCAGCCGTAATTATCGGTCAGCCATCCGCCGATCGTTGGCCCTATTGCCGGCGCGAAGGTTGCCGTGATCGCGAATCCAGCGAGCCCCAATGGCCGCTTGGATGCCGGCAGCATGGCAACGATAATGGTGAACGCCAACGGGATCATCACGCCGCCGGAAAATCCTTGCTAGGCTCGCAACACGATCATTTCCGGCAGGCTGGAGGCCTGCCCGCAGGCGGCCGAGAATATCAGAAACAGAGCCGTGTTCACGATCAAATAGCGGCGCAGGGAAAACACGCGACTGAGGAAATCCGTCATCGGGATGACAATGATCTCGCCAATCAGATACGCGGTGATGACCCAGGCCCCGTTGATTCCGCCCGTGCCGATGCCGCCCTCGATATAGGGCAGCGAGGCGTTGGTGATCTGGATGTTCAGCACCGCCATGAAAGCGCCGATCAGCGCACCACCAACCGCGATCCACGTTTTCAGCGGGACGGGCGGATCCTGTTCTGGCGACCGGTCGGACATACCACGTCAGCCCTTCGAGCGTGTATCGATTGTCGGTTCGACCGACATTCCTGGACGCAGTTGGCCGAGTAGCCCGTCCTGCGGATCGATCGTGATCTTCACCGGAATGCGTTGCACGATTTTGGTGTAGTTGCCGGTGGCATTATCAGGCGGCAGCAACGCGAATGCCTCACCGCTGGCTGGAGCGATACTGTTCACAACGCCATGCGCCGCCGCGCCGGGAAACATGTCCACCACGATAGTGACGGGCTGGCCAGGCCGCACATCGGTAAGCTGCGTTTCCTTGTAATTCGCCGTGACGTAAATCGCGGCGAGCGGCACCACCTGCAATAGTTCAGTGCCGGCCAGCACATACTGCCCCACCTGAGGGGTGCGGTTTCCCACCGTGCCATCCACCGGAGTCGTAATGGTCGTGTAGCCGAGATTGAGCTCGGTCTGCCGCAACGCCGCTTGTTGCTGTGCCAACACGGCTTTCGCCTGATCGAGCGAGGCGCCGAACACGTCGATCTGCTTCCGCGCCACGCCGACCTGCGCGGTGTCGCGCGCCAGCGCCGCCTGTTTTTCGCTTATATCGGCCTGCCACTGCTGCGAGTCCTGCTCGGTGGCGGCGCCAATGCGGGCGAGACGCGCGTAACGGTCGGATTGCTGCCGCGAAAAGACCAATGCCGCCTGATCTGTCGCGACAGTGGCGTTCGCCGCCACCACCGCCAACTGTTGCTGATCGATTTGTTGTTGCAAATGTTGAATCGCGGCCCGCGCGGAATCAACATTCGCCTGGGCACCGGCGAGCGCCGCGCGATAGTCGCGATCATCGATGCGCGCCAGAATCTGGCCGGCGTGCACGGATTGGTTGTCGTCAACCGCCCCCTCGGCCAGGTAACCCGGGACTTTGGGACTTATCGCGACGGAATTGGCATCCACCGTCGCGTCGTCGGTGGAGATCAGGTAGCGCCCCGTGGTCCAATAGTTGTGGCCATAATAGCCGAGCCCGGTCAGTACGGTCAGTGCCGCGAGTCCCGTAAGGATCTTGCGCATCGCCCATCGCCGGCCGCTCGTGTTCGCGTGACCGACCACGCCCCGCTCGACTTCCGATAGCGGGTCATCCGAATTTCGCGGGGTCAGCGTGACAGATGTTCCTCCGTCCACGGTTCGTCTCCTGTCTCGCGGGCACGGTGTCCGCGTTGGGTTAGAAATGGGGTCGCAAGGGAATTAATGAAATTGACAGGTTTTGAACAATCACTATCCGCTCAGCGATGAAATGAAGCACACGCCCAGTTCACGGCTGCCGATTGCCACCAACCTACCCACGTCTGGTCAAGCCTGACCCCGTGGGCGCTAAACAAGGCAGGAAAACTCACATTTTCCCGGTTATGGCCCGGTCAAGCGCGGCCATAACGGATTAGCAATATTCACGCCTGTCCGGGCGAGTATTTTAGCGCCCATGGGACCAGGGTCAGCCGTGACACCACAGGCGCGTCTTTCATGTGGCCCTCAATTCCACTGGGTCCACCGGAAGCGCACGGACCCTCCGCCCCGTCGCATGGAAGATCGCATTGCAGATCGCGGCGGATACTGGTGGCACGCCAGGCTCACCGACGCCTCCGGGCGGGGCGTTGCTCGGAACGACATGCACATGGGTTTCCGGCGTGGCATCGATACGCGGCACCTGGTAATCGCCGAAGTTGGTCTGCTCGGCCTGGCCTTGTTTGAAGGTCAGGCTGCTATAAAGCGTATTGCCAAGACTCATGATCGCAGCGCCTTCGAACTGCGCCGCGACGCGGTCGGGATGTACCACCATGCCGCAATCGACGGCGAGGTCAATGCGCCGCACGGCCACCGTTCCATCCGGCGCCACCGCGACGTGCGCGACCGCCGCGACATAGCTCAGGAAACTGCGATGGACGGCTATCCCGCGTCCCTCACGCGGCGGCAGCGGCGAAGACCAACCGGAACGCGCCGCCACCAGCCCCACCACGTCGCGCATCCGGCCGATATCGATCGGATAGTCGTCGAGCGATGCCCCGTAATTGGCGTATGATGAACCCAGGCTGCGAGGATCCAACTTGCGCGGTTGACCGAGCAGCGAAAGCAGGAATTGCACCTGATCCTGACCCGCCGCTGTCGCCAGTTCGTCGATGAATGAGCCGACCGCGAAGGCGTGTGGAATATTGTAGACGGAACGGTACCAGCCGATCCGAACATGAGCTTCGGCTCGGCCGTTCTCGCAACGAACGTTCGGAATATCGAATGGCATGTCCA
>CALFNB010000146.1 GCA_937902425.1 uncultured Acetobacteraceae bacterium
GGATGCGGGAAATCCGCACGTCCGGTTTGATGAGCGGGGAGGGGAAACGGGTTGCTTCGGCGATACCGCGCCTCTCCTCGACTCTACTGGTTGAATAATACTTCTGCTTGGTTTCCCGCCAACAGAGTTCGCAATAAGAGCGATTGGTTTCGCTCATCCGCCTTCACATATCGCCAACCTGGTTAGGTATGTTATGCTTACCGCCAGGCAGCCGGAGAGTCGATAGTGCCCAAACGACCCCAAGGCCAGCGCCGTCCCGCCGACGTGATCGGCGCAGCCGTGAAAGTGGTACGGATCGCGGTCGGTGAGGAGACCAAGTACGCGCCGGTCGATGACGGCAAGGATCCCGCCGCGAAAGCCATGGGCAAGAAGGGCGGCGCGGTCAGGGCGAAGAGCCTGACGGCGGAGAAGTGCTGGAAGCTTGCCAGGAAAGGCGCGGCGAAACGGTGGGGAAGGGTTAGATACCTTCGCCCTCGTCTTCGTCTTGCTGATATTCCAGCGGGAGCTTCGATTGATCTCCGTATCTCGGGTGGCGACGATCGAACTTTTCCATGAAGTCATCGCATCCGCTGCTGAAATCCATAATCGTGACCACAGAACCCACTACCGCGCGCACTTGTCTGACCACTGGACGCTGACATAACGTCCTGGCCATTGCATTCCGTCGCGTGCGTATGAATCTCTGATCGGACCCATGGCTACCACACCCGACGACCTGTTTGGCGCCGATGCGCCGCCGGAGACCAAACCGCGCGGCGACCGCCCGCTCGCCGACCGGTTACGGCCGCGCACGCTGGATGAGGTCGTCGGCCAGGATCACCTCCTGGGCACCGAAGGCGCGGTGACCCGCATGCTGGAGCGCGGTTCGCTGGCGTCCTTGATCCTGTGGGGACCGCCGGGCGTCGGCAAAACCACCATCGCGCGACTGCTCGCGGCGCGCGCGGGCCTGCATTTCGTCCAGCTCTCGGCGGTGTTCTCCGGTGTCGCCGACCTCAAGAAGGCCTTCGATGACGCCGCGCGCCGCCGCCGTCTGGGCGAGGGGACCCTGCTGTTCGTCGATGAAATCCACCGCTTCAATCGCGCCCAGCAGGATGGGTTTTTGCCGGTGGTGGAGGAAGGCACGATCACGCTGATCGGCGCCACCACGGAAAACCCATCTTTCGCCCTCAATGGCGCGTTGCTGTCGCGCTGCCAGGTGCTGGTGTTGCGCCGGTTGGATGATCCCGCGCTGGACTTGTTGCTGTCGCGTGCCGAGACGGATCTGCATCGAATCATGCCGCTGACGCCGGAGGCGCGGACCGCGTTACGCGCGATGGCCGATGGCGACGGGCGGTATCTGCTCAACATGGCCGAGCAAATCGCCGCCTTGCCGGAGGACACGCAACCGATGGACCCGGGCGCGCTGTCGTCGCTGCTCGCCCGCCGCGCGGCGCTGTACGACAAGGATCGGGAAGAGCACTACAATCTGATCTCGGCTTTGCATAAATCGCTGCGCGGCTCCGATCCCGACGCGGCGTTGTACTGGTTCGCGCGCATGCTGAACGGCGGCGAGGACCCACGCTACATCGCCCGCCGGCTGGTTCGTTTCGCGGCCGAGGATATCGGCATGGCCGATCCCAATGCGTTGACCCAGGCGCTGGCCGGCTGGGAGACTTACGAACGTCTGGGCTCACCGGAAGGCGAGCTGGCGATCGCCCAGGTGGTGATCTATTTGGGAACGGCACCGAAATCGAACGCGATTTATACCGCGTATGGCGCGGCCCGCGCCGCCGCCAAGGCGACCGGCAGCCTGATGCCGCCGGCGCATATCCTGAACGCGCCGACAAAGCTGATGAAGAACCTCGGGTATGGCGCGGGGTACGAATACGACCACGGCGCGGCAGACGCGTTCTCCGGGCAGAATTATTTCCCCGACGGCATGAACCGCGAGCGATTCTACCAGCCGAAGGACCGCGGCTTTGAACGTGAGATCGGCCGCCGCCTGGAGTATTGGGACAAGCTACGGAACGATAGGTCCAAAGCCTGATGCTGGATCATGTGTCCGTCGCGGTGAGCGACCTGAAGGCCAGTGCCGATGCCTATGAGCGGGTGCTCGATGCCGCGGGTCTACGGCGGCTCGTGGAGCGGCCCGCCACGGTTGGCTTCGGCAAGAACTACCCGGAATTCTGGCTGAACGCGCGGCCGGCGGTGCGACCCTTGCCGTCGGACACCGGCATCCATATCTGCCTCCGTGTCGCTGACGAGGATGCGGTGCGCGCGCTTCATGCCGAGGCAATGAAGGCGGGATGGTGGGACGCGGGTGCGCCGGGGCCTCGACAGGCGGCGATGACGGTTTATTACGCGGCCTTCGTCCAGGATCCGGACGGCAACAAGCTCGAGGCGGCGACGTTTCCCCGCAAGGCCTGACAACAATGATCGCGACACGAACCGTCTCGGATGACGAGGCGGATATCAGACTGGACCGCTGGTTCCGGCGGCATTTTCCGGGTGTGCCGCAAAGCGCGATCCAGAAGCTGTGCCGTACTGGGCAATTGCGTGTCGATGGCAAGCGCGCCGAGGCGGCGACCCGGCTCGTCTCCGGTCAGGCCGTGCGTATCCCGCCCTTGCCAACGGTTCCGGTGGCGAAGCCGGTGCCTCAGACCAATCCCGCGGCGACGCGGGAGATCGAGGCGATGATCATCTACCAGGACGACCACCTCATTGTCCTGAACAAGCCGTACGGGCTGCCGGTGCAGGGCGGGCCAGGCATTTCTCGGCACGTGGACGGCATGCTGGAGGGTTTTCGAAATGAGGGCGGCGACCGGCCGCGGCTGGTGCACCGGCTGGACCGCGACACGACCGGGGCGTTGTTGATCGCTCGCACGCCGGGGGTTGCCGCCAAACTGGCCGCTGCTTTCCGCGGCCGCGATATGGACAAGACCTATTGGGCTGTCGTCGCCGGCAGGCCCGTCCCGGTGGAGGGTGAGATCGACCTGCCCTTGAAGCGCATTGGCGGCGCCCATGGGGGAGGAGAGCGCGGTGAACGCACCGCCCCGGCCGAGCGCGACGATGAGGACGCCGCGCGCGCCATCACGGAATACCGCACGCTGGATCACGCGGCCCGCAAGCTCGCGTGGCTGGAACTGAAGCCGCATACCGGGCGGACGCATCAACTGCGGGTCCATTGTGTCGCCATTCGCGCGCCCATCCTGGGTGATGTGAAATACGCCCGCCCCGATCAGAACAATGCGTTCGCCGCGACGGTCGCCGGGCTGTCGGAGAAGATGCATTTGCACGCCCGCTCGTTGGTGTTCCCGCACCCGGCCGGCGGGACCATGCGCGTGGAGGCGGAGTTGCCGCCGCATATGGCGGAGACGTTCCGCACGCTCGGGTTCTCGGCGCCGCCGGCCCATGCGCCGCGGCGTGAGGGACGCTGATTGGTGGCCGCCCGCATTCGCCTGCGCCGCGTCGCATGGATCGGCCTGACGGTCGCCGCCATCGCGATCGCCGGGGTGGCCGGTTTCGTCGGCTGGACCCTGAACCCGGCGAGCCTGAAGCCCCGATTGGTCGAAGCCGCGAGACGGGCGACCGGGAGAGAGCTGACGATATCGGGCGAAACACGGATCAAACTTTCCCTGGTGCCGACCATTTCAATGGAAGACGTGGCGTTGGCCAATCCGCCCGGCTTCTCGCGGCCGGACATGGTGAAGGTCGGCCGGGTGGAGCTGGGTCTGGCGCTGTGGCCGCTGTTGCGCCACCGGTTGGTGGTGGATCACGTCACGCTGGTGCGGCCGGACATCGTGCTGGAGACCGACCCGTCGGGCCGCGCGAACTGGGTGTTTACCCGTGCGGCGCCGTCAGCCCGGACAACCAGCCCGCCGGCGGAGACCGCACCGGCACCGCCCGCGCGTCGGGAGGCCACGCCGAGCCAACCGTTATTCGCCAATGCGCCAACGGCGGGCGCGGCGAAAAAGCGGTTAACGGCCGGGTTCAGGGGCGCCAGCGTGGTCGATGGCCACTTCGGCTGGATCGATGGCAAATCCGGGCACAGGTATTTCGCCGAGACCCCGCGACTGAGCCTCGACATGCCCGACGGCGGGCCCGAGCAACTGACCGGCGCGGTTCTGTTCGATGGGCAAACCATTGGGGTGAGCGGACGCGCGGACCTCACCGACGCCCGGCCGGCCACCATCAAACTTGAAACCGGCGGCGCCAGCCTGACGGCGAGTGGGCAGATCGCCGACCTGGCGCGAGGCCGCGGCCATACGGTCGTGCTGAACGCCAACGTGCCCGATCCGTCGGTTCTGGCGGCGTTCTTCCCGCGGCTTCCTCTGGCGGCGCTGCACGATGTTACCGCGCATGCCGTACTGGGCGACAGCGGCGGCCCGATCCCGGTGATTTCGGCGCTTCAGATCAACGTGGGATCGGTTGATCTCGACACCCCGGGGTTAGCCCGGCTCGGGCATGGCGCGCGGCTGGATGATGTGACGGTGACCGGCCTCGGCGAGGCGCCGGTCCGGGTCGCGGCGCGCCTGGCGCTGTCCGGCGTCGAGTCGGCGATCAACGGGACCATCGGCGATCTGCGGTGGCTCGCGGCGGGGGCATCCGCGCCGGTCGCGGTTGATCTGGAATGGCATGGGGCGTCGGCCCAGGGAACGGTGAAGGGAACGATTGAAAGGCCGGATCGGATGGCGGGTCTCGCGCTGGATGTGGCGGCCACCGTGCCGGATCCGTCGCTGGTGATGCACGACGCGCCGCCCGCGCTGAAGGATGTGGCGTTTCGGGCCCGGCTGACCGATGCGCCGGGTCCGACACCGTTTCAGTTGACGTCGAGCGCCGGCGATCTGGCGGGTCAGCTTACTGTCTCACGGCATCCGCGGCTGTCGGTGGCGGGACAGGTCTGGTCCCGGTACCTGGATCTCGATCTGCTGCGGGGTCATCCTGCCCCCGCAGCGACGGGAGCGGGCTCGGTTGGAGACGCCGCGGCGCCGGACGGTGCGGCGGCGACGGGAGTGGGCTCGGGTGGAGGCGTCGCGGCTCCACCGGGTGTGGGAGCGGGCGCGGGCGGCGCCGTGGCACCGCCCGCGGGTGCGCCATTGGCTTCTGGGTCACCGCCGAAAGCTGGAACAACGGCGGACGCGGCGCCGCCCGCTGTCCCGAACACGAAGCCTCACGCGGCGCCGGTGGCGGTCAACACGCCCGTGATCCCCGACACGAAACTGCCGTTCGACCTGATCCGCGCGGTGGATGGCAACGTGAAGTTCACCTTTGGGGATGTGCGCGTGGATGGCGCTGACATCCGCAAGATCGATGGGGTGGTGACCGCGAAGGACGGTCTGCTGCGTCTCGATCCGTTCACGATTTCCGCGCTGGCGCAGAGTTTGAGTGGCATTCTGGTGGTGGATGCCGCGAAGAATCCCCCTTCGGTCCATACCGTCTTCACCGCGCCCGGTCTCGCTCTTTGGCCGTTGCTGGCGGCGCTTGGGCTACCTCAGGCGGCGACCGGTCACGTCGCGGTTGGGGCGGACCTGACCGGTTCGGGCGACACGCCGCGAGCACTCGCCGCATCAGTCGACGGGTGGGCCGGGATCGCGGTCGAGGACGGCCAGGTCGATGCGCGGATGGTGGCTTCGTGGTTGGGCCGACTTCAGCCGCTGCATATCGGCGGGCCCTCGGTCACGGATCTGAAGTGCTTCGCGATGCGAGCGGATGCGAAGGACGGGGTCGTGACGATCCAACCGATGGCGCTGGATACCGCGGCGCTGATCATCGAAGGCAACGGCGACGTCGATCTGCGGCGTGAGACCCTGTCACTGCGATTGCGGCCCAGGGCGCGGATTGGCGGGACGGGGATCGCGCTGCCGGTGCGGGTGACGGGTCCTCTGCGCGACCCCTCGGCCAAGATCGACATTTCATCGAAAGGCGTCGGTGGTGGCGCGCTCGCGGGTTTGCTCCTCGGCGGTGGGAAGGACGTGATGGGCGCGGCCGGCGGCGGCGATCCGTGCCCGGCCGCGCTGGTCCGCGCGCGAGCGGGCGCATCCGGCGAAGACGCGGCCCATTCTCTGGATCCCAGGCAGGGAGCACCGAAGTGAAGCGCTTCTGGGACACGGTGACGCTGACCTTGGACAGCGAGGCGGAGCACCGCATCCTGCTCGACGGCAAACCGATCCATTTGCCCAACGGTGGCGTGCTGCGTGTGGGTCCGCCCGCGCTGGCCGAAGCGATCGCCGAGGAGTGGCGCCTCGCCGGTGGTGGGAAGGGTGGCGAGATGAGCTTCTTTGACACGCCGCTGACCCGCGTCGCGGGCACCGCCCGGGAACGGATCGTGCCCGATCCGGCGCCGACGGAAGACGCGATCGCGCGGTACGGGGAGACCGATTTGCTGTGCTACCGGGCCGAAATCCCGCGTGCCTTGGCGGACCGCCAGGCCCAGTACTGGCAACCCTGGCTCGACTGGGCCGCGCTGACGTTCGACGCACCGTTGCGGGTGACGACCGGCGTGGTTCCGGTGCGCCAGCATCACGACAGCATCAACGCGCTGCGGCGGACGGTGGGAGGCTACGATGCTTATATGCTCGCCGGCCTGGGGATCGCGGTGCCGGCACTCGGCAGCCTGGTGCTTGGGCTCGCGCTGGCGGAGACACGGCTCGACGCGGCCGAGGCGCATGCGCTTGGGGCGTTGGAGGAACTGTTTCAGGTGGACCAATGGGGTGAGGACGAGGAGGCCACCCAGCGGCGGGCGAATGTCGCCGCTGATATCGCGCTGGCGGAACGGTTCATCCGGTTGGCGCGGATGGGGTGACGCACTCCTTCCGATGGCCTGGCATGCGATACGGTGTCCTCGCCCGGTATCGCCTGTCCGTCTTGCGGAAGCGCCGGAAACGCGCGAGTAGCTGTCAAATCGGGAGCCATCCGGGCAATCCCGGACGAGAGCAAGAGGTTTCTGATGACGCTGAACCGGCGGACATCCATCGGCGGTGCCGCGGCGCTCGCGGCCGGTACCGCGCCAGATGGGCGGCGACTGTTCGACAGCCATTGTCATATCATCGATCACCGTTTTCCGATCGTCGCGAACCAGGGCTATGTTCCGCCGGATTTCCCCCTCGAAGAGTATCTCGCGCGGGCCAGACCGCTCGGCGTGGCGGCGGGCGCGGTGGTGTCCGGGTCGTTCCAGGCCAACGATCAGAGCTACCTGATGGACGTGCTGCCGAAGCTCGGCTCCGGTTGGGTCGGCGTGACGCAGATGCCGAACGATTATCCCGACGCGGAGATCGCCAAACTCGACGCGGTGGGCGTGCGCGCGGTGCGTTTCAATCTGTTCCGTGGTCAGATCGATACGGTCGATGACATCGTGGCGATGGCGACCCGCGTCCATGCGGTGGCCGGCTGGCACGCGGAAATGTACGTGGATGCGGCGGCGCTGAAACCGCATGTCGCCAAACTGTCGAAGCTGCCGCAACTGTCGATCGACCACCTGGGCATGACCGAGGCCGGCGTGCCGGTCCTGCTCGAACTGGTCGCGGCCGGCTGTAAGGTGAAGGCCACCGGGTTCGGGCGAGCGAAGCTGGATGTGGCGGCGACGCTGGAGGCCATAGCGAAGACCAGTCCGAACGCGCTGGTGTTCGGCACCGACATTCCGTCGACGCGCGCGGCGCGGCCGTTCCAGCCGTCCGACATCGATTTGGTAGAGAAGGTTCTCGGACCGGAGCTGGCACGGATGGCGTTCTGGGATAATCCGATCGGGCTCTACAGGGTTAAGGCCGGGTGATGGTGACGGGC
>CALFNB010000147.1 GCA_937902425.1 uncultured Acetobacteraceae bacterium
CAACATGACGTTGCGCGACCTGTATAATCTGACCGCGGCGGCGCGCGGCCATTGGGTGCTGTGCGGCACGCCGCGGCGCATCGCCGACACGCTGGAAGAGTGGTTCGTCGCGGGCGCGGCGGACGGGTACAACATCCTGCCGCCGTACTTCCCTGGCGCCTTCGACGATTTCGTCGATCTCGTGGTTCCCGAATTGCAGCGTCGCGGACTGTTCCGGCACGACTACGAGGGAACGACCTTGCGTGACCATTTCGGGCTGCCGCGGGTGGCGGGTTAGCCTCCAGACGGCTTTGGCGTGAAGTTCGCCTCACCCGGCGGCGCGTTCGTCGCCAGAGCCGCGTGCGTGCGTTTCAACAATTCCGCCGAACCTCATTCGGCCGCGCCGGTCTCCACGAATTCGACGTCCTCATAGAATTCCGCGACCGGCATGGAAACGCCGATCTCCGGCAAGGTTAGCGTGTCTTCGCCCGTCAGGGTCAGTGCGGTGAACGCCGCATCCCCCTGTTGCCGATGCAGGACAAGCAGACCACTGCCTGAAGATTCGACAATGACATAGCGCCGGACCGAAGCGACGGCGGCGTATTCCCGCACTTTCTCGATCCGATCGCGCCGGCCGGAGTCGGAGCTGATCACCTCGAAGATGATGACGACATCCGGTGCGAGTCTTTCCGTTCCCGGAAATTTCGTGCAGGTGATCAAAGCGTCCGGATAGCGGACCCTCTCGCCGATCGTTCTGACGCCAAGATCAGGCCCGAAATGTGAGCATGGTGTTCCGCGCAGACGTGATCGCAGCGCCGCGTAGATGTTCTGCGAGATGCGGTTATGGTTGGCACTCCCGCCGACCATGGCGACCGGGCGAATGCCGTCGAACTCATAGCGTTCCTCCTGGCGCGCGGCCCAGTCGAGGAACTGCTCGGCGGACCAAGGGTTCACCATTGCGACGTTCATGACGCGTAGCTTAGCACGGCGCGGCCTCGGGCGCCCCTTTTTTCGCCACGTCACCGGGCCGCTGGCGCCACCTTGCGCGCCGTGCCGTACCACCTGGCTCAGCACGCCTGGGATAGAGGAATACCATACCTCTTTGACAGAGGACTGAAAGCCTCCTGTCAAGGAGGCATGATCAGCACCGAGTTCAACCAGCACCTCGAAATCCTGGGCCTGAAGCAGAGCGATGCCGCCGCCCTCCCGCGGGTAACGCCGCGTGCTGTTCGCCGGTGGCAGAATGGCGAACAGGTGATTCCGGGCACCGTAGCGGAACTGATTATCGTCTGGCGTCAGCGGCACGCCGCGCAGATACCTTGGGGGGCGGATCTCGAATCGATTTGGTATGGTGACGATGATCAGATTCGCCGTCACCAGGAGCATGATAAGGCTCTGGCTGCATTGTTGCGCCGAGTTGAGGCCCGAGGTGGGCCCGCGGCGCCGTGGCGTGTGAACCTGAAGGAACACAATGCCACGATCGGCCCGATGGTCGTGACGTTTTATAAGCTTCTAAGCAGAAGCTTCAGCCTGGCGCATTACAGGCGTCGCATCGGAGAAACGCGGACCGGCCTGAATTGTCGCCGGCAACGGATAAGGCACGGTGCCGAACGCGATTTCCAGCACCCACGGGCCGGTCTCGGACGTTACCGCGGCGGGCAGCTCCACCACGGCATCGCCATTTGTCCAACGGCGCAGCGTGCGCGGGCCATGCCACTCCGGTTGCCACCAGCCCTCACACAGGTCCGGGTGATCGAGCGGGATTGTAACGACCGACGATCCGCCGGATCGCAGCCGCAGAGCGCTCAGCATGACACCCAGACGGCGACAATCGGCGATCCATGGCGCAGTCTCGGATCGAACGGTGCTTCGTGACACCAGCCGCACCCGTTTGGTCGCGCGCGACAGCGTGAATTCATAACGGCCTGGCGCGACAGCGGTGGGGGTGATGCGTCCGGATTCGGCAAGCACGCACAACGCGGGATCGTCGGTCGTTTCGGGCGCGGCCGGCGCCGGCCAGCCGTTTCGTTCCGCTCGCGCGGCCAGATTCCGCCAGATCGGTTCGACCTGGTCGGGATCATCGGCGAATGGCAGGCATGATCGCGCCACGCGCCCCATCTGACCGCCGCTGAAGTCGGGATGCAGCGTCGTCGGGCCGCCCGCGTTGTCGAACAGACCGCGATTGCCGGTGTCGAGGTAACTCTCGGCCGGCAGGTTTTCCGCCAGCAGGATGGCGTGCGCGTCGAGTTCGATATGGTAATAAGTTACCCGCCGCCGCGCCATCTCCCGCGTGATGCTGGCGCCGTTCAACAACAAAGCCGCCGGGATCAACAGTCCGTCGCGGAGCACGGCATGGTCGGGCGACAGCAGCAGGTCACGCCGAGGCACTCCGTCGGCGAAGGCGTGCGCCCGGATGCGGATCGGCGCGGCGCGTGCCGGCGCGGCATGCCGGGACAGGTCCAGTCGCCGGTGTCCGACCCAGCGGATCGTCCGGGTCGCACCGGACACGATGACGACCGCATCGCCGGCACGAAGGTCTTCGGCGGCGACTTCTCCGTCCGGTGTCATGATCCGCGTGCCGGCGCAAAAGCACGCCGGGTCGACCGTGATGAGCGTGCCGTTGCCGGCGTCCGCCGACAGCCCGAACGCGAGGTTGTCGTAGCTCTGGCCGGGGTCCAAGGTCAGATCGAACGTCCCGCTGTTTTCGATCAGCGCCAGAGTGTTGCCGTTGACGATCGACGCGCCTGGCGGGATCGAGCCGCGGGCGAGAAACAAGGCGCCCGCGAGCGATCCGATCGCCCACCGCGAGGCCGTGCAGCGTTCCCGTGGGCATGATCGAGCCATCGACACGCAGCGTGGTATCGCCGACGAAAGCGATCGGCCCGTGACCGGCCAGGTTGGCGGGGCTGAGTTCCAGCGTACCGCCGCCAATGGTGATGCCGCCGCTGAAGCTGTCGTTGCCGCTGAGCAGCAAAGTTCCGCCGCCCTTCTGCGTGACGCCGCCGCCGCCGGAAATGTTGGACACGACGGTCAGCGTGGTACCGGCTGCCTCGCTGAACAGCATCATGCCGTTGTCGACCACGGGGGCGCCCTTGCCGAACGTGTCGCTGGCATCGAATTCCCATTGCGCGCCCGTATCGACGACAATATCGCCGAAACCGGTGAACTGGGCGCCCAGATTGGTCAGCGTGCCGATCGCGGCACTCGTCCCGGCCGCCAGTTCCAGAGTGTTGGAGCCACTGCCTCCCATCACGGCGCCGGAGAACACCGCGCCGGGGACATCGATCAGCCGGTCGGTGAAACTGCCGATGAACTGCACCGCGTCGACCGCGCCGGTGATGGTTCCGGCATTGGTGATCGTTCCGGCGCCTCCGGCGATGTACGCTCCGGTGTTGGCGGTGGCGGTGACCAGACCACCGGCCTGGTTGACGATCGCGCCGCCGGCGAGCAGGACCGCGCCGTCCCAGCCCTTGATTGTCCCCGCGTTGGTGATCGTGCCGACGCCGCCTTTGATGTAGGCGCCGATATTGGCCGTACCGGTGATCCGGCCGCCGGACGCGTTGCTGATCGAACCGCCCGCGACGAGTTCCACGCCATTCTGCTGGCCGCGCACCGTACCGGCATTGGTCACCGCGCCGCCGCCGCCTTCGATATACGCGCCGACGCCGAATGTTCCGGCGAGCAAGGCGCTCGCCTGGTTGTCGATCGAACCACCGGCGGTCAGCGTCGCGCCGAACTCCGCCCCGACGATGGTGCCCGCGTTGCTGACCGTGGCAGGGGACGTCATGCCCGCCACGCCATAAAGGCCGGCGAGGTCGCCGACTGACGCCGTCGCCTCATTGATCAGGACGCCGCCCAGAAGCAGCACGGGATTGCTGCCGGTGATGGTTCCTCGGTTGTCCAGCGTGGCGCCGCTGGTCACCGTGACGGTCGTGCCCTGGATCGATCCGGTGTTGGTGAGAGTGCCGTTGTCGGTGATGGTGACACCGACGGCCAGCGTATCGCTGGAATCAGCGGTCCAGGATGCGCCGGAGTCGACGACGATGCTGCCGAAGCCGGTGAATCCCGAGGCGAAATTGGACAGCGTGCCGCTGCCCGCAGCGGATGCCAGTTCCAGCGTGTTGAAGCCGCCGCCGCCGGCAACCGTCCCGTTGAACACCGCGCCGGGATTCATGATCACCCGGTTGGCGAAGGAGCCGACGAACTGCACCGCGTCGATGCCGCCGGTGATGGTGCCCGTGTTGGTCACGGTGCCGGCACCGCCGGTGAAATAAACCCCGACATTGGTCGTGCCGATGATCTGGCCTCCGGCGGCATTGGTGACCGAGCCGCCGGCGGACAGCACGACACCATCCGTGTGGCTGGCGATCCTGCCGGAATTGGTCACCGTGCCGCTCTGGGTCCGCATGCGAACGCCAAACACGTACGCGCTGATCAACCCGCTGTTGGTGACCCGTCCGCCACTGCGCAGATCGATGCCCGTGCTTTGGATGGTGGTGCTGTCCGACACCGTTCCGGCGTTGGTGACCGTCCAGGTCAGGCCCAGGTAGCTATCGATCGCCGTACCGCTCGATGATTCGACGCCGCCGGAGGCGGTGATGCTCAACGGATTGTCGTTGGTGTTGAGGACGAGGACGACTGCCGTCGTCTGAACGGTGGTGATGGTCTTCGCCAAATCCAGTTCCCCTTGAAATCGCGCGCCGCCGATCGGTTCGGCAGACGATCGAAACGGCGGCCCGCGCGATCATCCCGCGCCGGACCGGGTCCATCGGAATTTCAGATGGACCGAGGAACCGTTGGTTATCGGGTCGTGGCGATGCGGCCGCGCGCACCGCCAGCGCGCACCATAGCAGGACCGGACCGGCTGACCATGGCGTCCAAACTCTGGGCCAGGCGATTTGGACGCTGGGTCAAGACCGGCGGATCAGGAACGGCGGATCAGCGCAGTTCGCGCAGCCAGGCCGGGAGGATTTCGGTCGCCGTCAGATCGGCGTCCGGATTGGTGCGCCGATCCGCGCCGAACGCTTCGCCGGCGCGCGCCTCACTCGGCGTGCAGCCGTAATGCCGGCGGAACGCGCGAGAGAAATGGGCCTCGCTGGAAAACCCGACCTGGTAGGCGATCTCCTTGATCGGCACGACTGGTCCGGCGGCACGCAGGCGCGCGTACGCCCGCGCGAGGCGCCGCGACTGAACGTAGGCAGCCACCCCGCCGAAACCCTCCAGCAGGCCGTAAAGCCGCGCCCGCGAGATCAGCAGAGCGCCGGCGATCGCCTCGGGCGTCAGGTTGGGGTCGTGCAGGTGGGTCTCGACGTGGCGGCGGAGGCGCTGCAGCAATGTCGCGTCGATCGCGGGCCGCGCCCGCCGAATGGTCTCGATGGCCGGACGAAGACTGGCGGCGAACAGGTCCATGGTGATCTGGGCTATGGCGGGCAGATCCTCGGTCCGTAATGTTGACATCCGCGCTTCGAGCATGCGGAGATATTCGCCGAACAATCCGGCAGCGCCATTGTTGAGCACACACCCGTGCGCCGCTCCGGGGTCGAGACCGCGCAGGCTGTCGCGGGGAATGACCAGTTACAACGCGCTGACGCCGACCAGGTCGGTATCGAGCGGCTGCCCGAGATCGCAGACCGAGACCTGCCCCGGCGTCATATCGAAGCCGACGCCATTGCCGGCGCCGCGCCAGATGCCGCTTCGTCCGACCGCGATCGCGATGTGATCGATCTGGTCGCGCCGGATCAACGCGGGCCGCCTCGCCAGGCGCAGCGAACCCAGGCGCGAGTCGCCAAGCAGGATCGGGCCCAGGTGCCACACCGTGATGCCGATCGGGCCGGGCTCCTGGGCTATCTCGCCGGCCGCCGATACCTCATGCGCCGGGGTGATGGCCCGGAAGGTTTCAAGTCGGTCGCGCGGCGAGACATGCGATAAGTCGATCCGCGCCGACGGAACGGGTGACGTCATGCGGCGCCTCTCAGGCGCGAACGGTTGACAGGGCGGGGGCCGCCAGACGCGAGCCAAAGTGGCTCGGATCGCGGCAGTGGCGGGTTTGGCACGAGCCGGGCGCCGTCACGGTCGCGTCGGGCGGTCAACTGGGGAAATGCATCCGGTGAGCGGGGCATCCCGGAAAATACATCGTCGAAGGTGCCGGTGAACAGGACTGTCATCCAGATCTCGACGCTTGCCGCCGTCGAGGATCTCGCCAGGTCTGTCGCGGCCCTTTGTCCCATCCTCCCCGCCTGCTATACGGTCGCTCACCCGCCCCGGACCCTCCGGCCCAGGGGCTTAGAAGGATTCCGTGATGGCACGTCGCCGCCAGCTCTATGAGGGCAAAGCCAAAATTCTGTTCGAGGGACCCGAACCCGGCACCCTGGTGCAGTATTTCAAGGACGACGCGACCGCCGGCAACGGCGCCAAGAAAGGCATCATTACCGGCAAAGGCGTGCTGAACAACCGGATCAGCGAGTATTTGATGCAGCGCCTGGCCGAGATCGGCATCCCGACGCATTTCGTCCGCCGTCTGAACATGCGCGAGCAACTTATCCGGGAAGTCGAAATCATCCCGATCGAGGTCGTGATCCGCAATGTCGCCGCCGGCAGCATCTCCACCCGGCTCGGCATTGAGGAAGGCACGCGGTTGCCGCGGTCGATCATAGAGTATTACCTGAAAAACGACGCCCTCAACGACCCGATCGTATCCGAGGAACACATCACCTGTTTCGGTTGGGCCGGTACCGCCGATCTGGACGACATGGTCGCGCTGAGTTTGCGCATCAACGACTTCCTGTGCGGGCTGTTCCTGGGTGTCGGCATCACGCTGGTCGACTTCAAACTGGAATTCGGCCGGCTGTGGGAAAACGACGAGATGCGCATCATCCTGGCGGACGAAATCAGCCCGGACAATTGCCGCCTGTGGGACACTCGCACCAACGAAAAGCTCGACAAGGACCGCTTCCGCCGCGACCTCGGCAAGGTCGAGGAAGCCTATCAGGAAGTCGCCAAACGACTGGGCATATTGCCGGAGGCCGGAGTGCGCGATCTGAAAGGTCCGGAGGCGGTGCAGTGAAAGCCTTCGTCACCGTGATGTTGAAGGAAGGCGTGCTCGATCCGCAGGGCAAGGCGATCGGTCACGCACTGGGCACGCTGGG
The DNA here is from genome assembly GCA_937902425.1 of uncultured Acetobacteraceae bacterium. Lineage (GTDB taxonomy): Bacteria > Pseudomonadota > Alphaproteobacteria > Acetobacterales > Acetobacteraceae > Rhodopila. The sequence goes on from CALFNB010000147.1 coordinate 7,125, forward strand.
GTTCACCGGAGTGAACGACGTGCGGGCGGGCAAGGTGATCGTGCTGGACCTCGCGGAAAGCGATCCCGCCAGGGCCCGCGCCGCGGCGGACGAAATGGCGCGGAAGCTGCTGGCGAACACGGTGATCGAGAGTTTTAAGGTCGAGGTGCCGGCGGAATGATCGGCACGTTCCCCGTCGTGACGGATGGCACGAGGCAAATCCCGCGTGCAGTTAATCGGACAGGTCCGATGCCGTCGAGGCAAAGCAAGAATTTCACCACGGAGGACCACGGATCACCACGGAGGTTCTTCGGATTTCCGCGCCGCGTATTAAATCATGCCGTCGCGAGGCAACCAGGTCGCGTGATCGCACGAACAGAGGCTGGTCCCGTGTCTCCGTGGTCCTCCGTGGTTCTCCGTGGTAAAGCCTCGCTGAGTTCAACCAGAAAAGCTGATCAGGTATTGGGGAACAGACACGCGCGTCCAACCCTGATTACGCGAGCGAACAGCGCGCCGCGCGTCATCGGACCCCGCGTCGGAGCACTCACCGAACAATGAAAGCCGGCATCGTCATCTTTCCCGGAATCAACCGCGAACGCGACATGGCGATCGCACTGAAGCAATCGTTTGGTCACGAACCACGCATGATCTGGCATAAGGAAACCGATCTCGGCGATCTTGATCTTGTCGTTATCCCCGGCGGGTTTAGTTTCGGAGACTATCTGCGCTGCGGCGCCATGGCGGCGCGTTCGCCTGTCATGCGCGCCATTCATGACCATGCCGTTCGCGGCGGCTACATCCTGGGTGTTTGCAATGGATTTCAGATATTGACCGAAGCCGACATGCTGCCCGGCGCTCTGCTGCGCAACGCCTCGTTACGCTTCCTGTCGATGGATTGCCATCTGCGGGTCGAGCGCAACGATACCGTGTTCACCAGTCGTTACCAGATTGGCATGACCTTCCGCGCCGTCATGGCGCACGGCGACGGCAATTATTTCGCCGACGGCGAGACCCTCGACCGTTTGGAACATCAGGGCCTCGTCGCCTTCCGCTACACGACGCCAACCGGCGCCATCACGCCGGAAGCCAACCGCAACGGCAGTGCCCGCTCGATCGCCGGGATCCTCAGTCCCAATCGGCGGATTCTCGGCCTGATGCCGCATCCCGAGGACCTGGTCGACCCGTTGATGGGTGGCACCGGCGGCAAGCCGTTGTTCGACTCGCTCGCGGCCGCGTGATGACGCGCGAGATCAACCAGGAACTCGCCCGCGAGTTCGGCCTGAGCGCCGAGGAATACGCCCGCGTCCTCAGCATCATGGGCCGCACCCCATCCCTCACCGAACTGGGCGTGTTCAGCGTCATGTGGTCGGAGCATTGCAGCTACAAATCGTCCCGGGTGTGGCTGAAACAGTTGCCGACGAAACAACCTTGGGTCATCCACGGGCCGGGCGAGAACGCCGGCGTGGTGGATATCGGTGACGGCCTGGCGGCAATCTTCAAAATGGAGAGCCACAACCATCCGAGTTTCATCGAGCCCTATCAGGGTGCCGCCACCGGCGTCGGTGGCATTCTGCGCGATGTGTTCACCATGGGCGCGCGGCCGATCGCCAATCTGAACGCGCTGCGTTTCGGCAGCCCGAGCAATCCGGTGACCAAACGAATCGTCGACGGCGTGGTGCGCGGTATCGGCGGCTACGGCAACTGCGTCGGAGTGCCCACCGTCGGCGGCGAGATCAACTTCCACCCCGCCTATGACGGCAATCCGCTGGTCAACGCCATGACCGTCGGGATCGCGCGCAAGGACCGGATATTCCTCAGCGCGGCGGCGGGCGTCGGTAATCCGGTGGTCTATGTCGGCTCGAAGACCGGCCGCGACGGGATCCATGGCGCGACCATGGCCTCGGCCGAGTTCGCCGCTGACTCGGAGGAGAAACGACCAACCGTGCAGGTCGGCGACCCGTTCACTGAGAAGCTGCTGATCGAAGCCTGCCTGGAACTGATGCAAACCGACGCCATCGTCGCCATTCAGGATATGGGGGCCGCTGGACTGACCAGTTCCTCGGTGGAGATGGCCGGCAAAGGCAATGTCGGTATCTCGCTCAACCTGGACATGGTGCCGGCGCGCGAAACCGGCATGACGGCGTATGAGTTCATGCTGTCGGAGAGCCAGGAACGCATGCTGATGATCCTGCGGCCGGACCGGCAGGAACTGGCGCGTGGGATTTTCGAGAAGTGGGACCTCGACTTCGCGGTGATCGGCGAGTTGACCGACACCGGCCGGTTGACAGTTTGGCATGGGGGAAAGCTGGAGGCCGACATTCCGCTGGCGCCGCTGAACGATCAGGCCCCGCTTTACACCCGCCCCACGATCGAGCCGCCGAAGCGGGAAAAACTGAACCCCGCGCGCATTGAGGACCGGATCGGCCTGACCGGTGCCCTGCGCAAACTGATCGCCTGCCCGGACCTGTGTTCGCGGGCCTGGGTCTGGGACCAGTATGACAGCACCGTTGGCGGCCAGACCGTCAAGCGTCCGGGGGCCGCCGACGCCGCGGTGGTGAAGCTGGAAGGCCTCAGCCGCGGTTTGGCGCTGACCACGGATTGTACGCCGCGCTATTGCCTCGCGGACCCGGAGATGGGGGGCGCCCAGGCGGTGGCGGAGGCATGGCGGAATTTGACGGCGGTGGGGGCGAGGCCGCTGGCCATCACCGACAACATGAACTTCGGCAATCCGGAAAAGCCGGAGATCATGGGCCAGTTCGCCGCCGCGATCCGCGGCATGGCGGCGGCCTGCGACGCGCTGGCCTTCCCGGTCGTATCCGGCAATGTCTCGCTGTACAACGAGACCGAGCGGCGGGCGATCTTACCGACCCCGGCGATCGGCGGCCTCGGCGTGCTGGATGACGTGACGAAGGCGGTTGGACTGGCGTTGCCGCCGTGGCTCGACCTCGTGCTGATCGGCGCGACCGCCGGTTGGTTGGGCCAGTCGCTCTGGCTGCGGGAGATCACCGGCCGCGAGGACGGCGCACCACCCCCCGTCGACTTCACCATCGAGCGCGCCAATGGCGATTTCGTGCGCACCCGCATCCTGGATGGCACGGTCCGCGCCTGCCACGACGTCTCGGACGGCGGGGTGCTGATCGCGGTCGCCGAGATGGCGATGGCCAGTGGCACCGGCTGCCGCCTGATCACCCATCCGCGCGATGTCCCTGGCCATGCGTTCTGGTTCGGCGAGGACCAGGCCCGCTACTTGATCGCCGTGCCAGACGGTGTCGCGCTTATCCGGGCGGCCGACACGGCTGGCGTGCCGGCGATGCGGATCGGCACTTCGGGCGGGAAAGATTTGACTCTGCCGGACGGCGGAACCATATCGGTCGACGAACTGCGTGGGCTGCACGAACGCTTCTTCCCTTCCTGGATGGCCGAGGGGATGGACGGCGAGACCTGATTTTGGAGAATGCCACGAATGGCGATGCCGGCGAATGAGATCGAGGCGCTGATCAAGGCCGCGCTCCCTGATGCGACCGTAACGATCGACGATCTGGCCGGCGATGGCGATCATTACGCCGCGACCGTGGTTTCCGAGCAGTTCCGCGGCCTGAGCAGGGTGCGTCAGCACCAGGTTGTCTACGCCGCGTTACGCGGCCGCATGGGCGGAGAGCTGCATGCTCTTGCATTGCAGACCTCGGCCCCCAACTGAAACGACAAACGAGGAGTTCCCCCACCATGGCCGATACAGTTTTCGACCGCATCCAGACCGAGGTCGACGCCAACCCGGTGTTCCTTTACATGAAGGGCACACCGATGTTCCCGCAATGCGGTTTCTCCGCGCGTGTTGTGCAAATCCTGTCGCATCTGGGCGTGCCGTTCAGCTCCGCCAACGTGCTGGAGGAACAGGAACTGCGCGAGGGCGTCAAGGAATTTTCCCAGTGGCCGACGATCCCGCAGCTTTATGTGAAGGGGGAGTTCGTGGGCGGCTGCGACATCATAACGGAAATGTTCCAGTCCGGCGAGCTTGAGACGCTGTTGGCCGACAAGGGCGTGGAGCATAAGGCGCAGGCCTGATCGCTTTTCGACTGACGATGGAACGGCCGTTCCCCTGGCGGGGGCTCGCGTTTGGTCAGGCGGCTCATGTGGTCAGTGACTTGCGCATGAAGATTCGGGTCACGTCGGGGGCGGTCTGGATGCGGCCGAATTCCTCCCACCCATGGCGGGCATAGAACTCGGGCGCCTGGAAATTGACGGTGACCAGGGTTGCGGCGCGGCAGCCGCGGCGCGTGGCTTCGGCTTCCGCCAGGCGTAGCAATTCACTACCGGTGCCGGCGCCGCGCAGATGTTCCGGCAGGTAGAACAGATCCAGGAAGAACAATCCCAGTGATGTGCGGCCCAACAGGCCACCGGCCAGTTCGCCGGTGGCGGTGTCTCGCACGGTGACCGCCAGCGGGCACCAGTCGCGGCGATGTGTGTGCGTTGCGTTGTAGTCGGCGAGCCCGGATTCAAGAATGGTCTCGAACTCCGGATCGGGGGCGTCTGTCAGGGTCAGCATTGGGTTCTTTCGTTCTTATGGCTGCGCGCGGGATATCAGAGGCCTGCTGACAACGTTGTGTCAGGAATGGACGGGCAGCCTCTCTTGTCGCCGCGAATGGCAGTGCCAGGTTGTATCGGGCTCGCGCCAAAGACCTTCCTGATTATGTACCATCCTCAGCTACCGCCATCGCCGAAACCGTCGGTGAGCCGGCGAATCCGGCCCGGCCCGGCGCTGTTTGAGGTGACCGCCACCGGCGTGTGTGGTCTGGAGGACGTTCGAGGGTAAGCCGATAGCAAGAGGCGGAAGCCTCAACATGCTGATTTCACCCGGTTTATTGGCCGTGGGATGTGGCTGAGGAAAGTGGGTAATCAGGAAGACCTTTGACCGGATATCGAAAGGCGATCCTATAGGAGCCTTCCCAGGAAGCATCGCGCGACCATTGAGGCAATCGTTGCTGACCCAGTTCACGCCACGATCCCGTGGCGGGATATCGAGGCGTTGCTCGAAGCCTGTGGTGTGGAGATCTGTGAAGGCGCCGGCTCCCGGGTCGGTGTGTTTCTGAACGGTGTCCGGGCGGTATTGCACCGGCTACACGTCGGAAAGAAACTGACAAGAGGGCGGTCAAGGCAGGGCGACGCTGTTTGAGAGAGGCTCGCGTGGAACAATGAGCACGATGCGTTTCAACGGCCATGAAGCGATCGGCGAATTCGGCGAGGATGCCTGTATCTTCCATGGGGAGGTCATCAATCCGCGTGACGTCATCACGTTCCAAGGTCAATCCGGGGACGAATTGAAAGATGCGTTCGCCGCATCGGTCCAGGACTATCTCGCGTTTCGCGCCTCCCGTGGCGATGGGCCGGAAAAGCCGTTCACGGGGCAGTTTGTCGTGCGCACTCCCCCCGAATTGCATCGGGCCGTATCTTCGGCAGCGAAACGTGCCGGTGTCAGTCTCAACAAATGGGTCATGACGGCGCTGGAGCGCGCGGTCGCCAATTGATTGGCATACGTATCAATCTGATTTCAACTCCTTCAGAATCGGCAACAAGTACTCCGCGAACAGCGGCGGATTCTCAGCGAACGGAAAATGTCCGATCCCGCGCATCGCCCTGAACGTCACGCCTGGAATTTTGGCTGCCGTCGCCTCCGACATTTCCACCGTGCAAGAGTAATCATATTCGCCGGTCAGCATGAACAGCCGGCAGCGGTTGGTATCGATGCGTCCCACCCGCTCCCGCGCATCCCAGTCGCCCGCGTAAAACGCGATGTCGCCGAAGAACACCGACGGCCCGCCCTGACCGTATTGCCAGGTGATTTGCTCCTGCCACTCCGCCGGGCTTTGGGGTGCCGACAGGCTTCTGATCCACTCCGGTACGAACAGGGTCTGGTTCACCTGGGGATGCGCGGCCCAGTACGTCTGCCGGCGGGTCACCTGGTCGCACGCCTCGCAGGCGATGATGCCGGAGAATGCCTCCGGATGGCGATACGCCAGTTCCAGACAGATTTCCCCCGACATGGACGCGCCGAGAGCAATCGGATCGCGCAGCCCCGCCGCGGCGATGAAGCCCATGATCAAATCGACGTAAAGATCGGTATTCAACCGCCACGATCCGGGGATCGCGCCCTCGGGCGGCGGGGACTTGCCGTGCCAGGGCAGATCGAACGCGACCAGACGGTGACCATCGGTGATGCGCGGATCGGCCATCAGCCCGTGGAATTGCCGTCCATCGGAGCCGGCGGTGTGCATGCACAGCACATCGCGCCCGGTGCCCGCGGTTTCGTAATAGATCTGATACGTCGTGCCGGCCACGGTGACCGGCACGTAGCCTCCGGTCACCGCGGGAACCGTTCGCTTCCCGCCGCGCGGCGCCAGCGTCACCGGCGCCGGCCCGGTATTGCCCAATGCGAGCCATTTGCCGATGTCCAGAATCCGGCGCGCGAGGTGGGCATGCTGCATGAACGCCACCGTTTCGCCTTTGATTTGAAACTCCGGCACCCGGTACATCATCGCGAAAATTCCGTGATGGTGACGGGCCGGAATGGGCTCCAGAAATTTCGCCCATACCGCGGCCGGCGCGGCGAGTGTAAACAGCGGCGTGCCGTCGCCCGGCTGGACCTGCCCATCGATGAAGTCGAACGACACGGATACGCCGTCACTTTCAATCGCGAAACAGGTTGACCAGGAGCCGGTCCAGACCGCCAGCACCGGATCGTTCCGGCAGGCGGCGCGCCATTCGATGGCATTCGGGAACAGTCTCATAGCGGATCGATCACATTCAGCACCACGGGATGGTATTCATCGCCGAACCCGGCCGCCTCGGTCTGCTTCAACCGTTCCATGGTCAGCTTCGCGGCTTTCATGTCGAGACCGGATGCCTCGGCCATCTCCAGCGCGTAGGACAGATCCTTGATCGCATAACGGGTCGAGAACGCGCGCAACGGAAACTGCCGCGGCAGCATCGCCTTCATCCCGTGATTGCGGAGGACAAAGCTGTCGCCGGAGCCCATCGCCATGGTCGGCAGCAGCACCTCGGGCGAGACACCGTTGCGGCGGCCGATCGCGATCGCCTCGGCCAACGCGGCGCAGTGCTGAAACACCAGCATGTTGTTGAGGATTTTCACCACCTGGCCACAGCCGACAGGTCCGCAATGGGTGACGTCGGTGCCCATCGTTTCCAGGATCGGCCGGACATGGAGAAAGGTTTCCTCGGTGGCGCCGACCATGATGGACAGTTCGCCGCGCGCCGCCGCCTCCCGCGTGCGGGCGACCGGGGCATCGGCGAACAGGATGCCCTTGGCGGTCAGCCGCGCACCGATCTCTCGCGTCATCGAGACCGAGGAAGTGCTGGTATCGACCACGCACTGGCCCGGCTTCAGATGCGGCTCCAGCGCCGCGACGACGCTGGCCATGGCCTTGCCATCCGGCAGCGACAGCAGGATCAGATCGGCCTTCGCCGCGATGCGCGCCACCGAGGCGGCGGTGACCGCGTTGGACGCCAGCCGTTCCAACGGCTCGGGGCGCAGATCGTACGCCAGGATCGGCTTGCCGGCGCGGCGGGCGAGGTGGCCGCACATCGGCTCGCCCATGACGCCGAGGCCGATAAA
>CALFNB010000148.1 GCA_937902425.1 uncultured Acetobacteraceae bacterium
TTGTAGTCTCGGAAGGAAATTCCCGCGTGCGTGCCGATAGTTTTGCAAGTGGCTCCTGATTATGTACCATCCTCAGCTACCGCCATCGCCGAAACCGTCGGTGAGCCGGCGAATCCGGCCCGGCCCGGCGCTGTTTGAGGTGACCGCCACCGGCGTGTGTGGTCTGGAGGACGTTCGAGGGTAAGCCGATAGCAAGAGGCGGAAGCCTCAACATGCTGATTTCACCCGGTTTATTGGCCGTGGGATGTGGCTGAGGAAAGTGGGTAATCAGGAAAGGAAAACCGTTGGGAGAGCAAAATGGCGGCGGTGTCGGCGACCGAATCAGCGCTTGAGAACCAGCGGATCGGCGGTTTGCAATTGCGTGTCGCGGCATTGTGCACCCTCGTACAGATCTGCGACGGCTATGACCTGAATGCGGTCGCCTGGGCGGTGCCGTCGCTGATCCGCGATTGGCACCTGCCGCCGTCGGCGTTCACGATCGCGTTCCTGTGGTCGAGCATCGGCATCATGACAGGTGCGCTCGTCGCCGGGCCGATCGGCGACAGGTTCGGCCGCCGGCCGCTGCTGCTGGTCAGCCTGACGATCTTCGGGATCGCTTCGCTGCTCAGTACTTTCGCCGGGTCGCTCGGCATTCTGGCCGTGTTGCGGTTCTTCACCGGGCTCGGTATCGGAGGCGGGTTTTCCGGCGCCGCCGCGTTGGCTGGCGATTACGCGCCGCACCGCCTGCGCGCGACGATGATCATGGCGACGTTTACCGGCGCGCCAGCGGGCGGCTTCATCGGCGGCCAGACCGTGGCGTTGCTGCTGCCGCATTTCGGCTGGCCAATAATCTTCGTTCTGGGTGGCGTGTTCCCCCTGGTACTGGTGCTGGCGCTGGCGCTGTGGCTTCCCGAATCACCACGCTTCCTGGCTGCCAGCCAGACGCTGTCCCCGCGCCAGGCCGCCTTGCTCCGCCGCCTCGATATCGTGCCGACGCCAGGCGAAGCCGTCGACGTCGCCCGAGGCAACCCGATCGCGATGCTGTTCGGTCAGGGCTATGCCCTGCAGACCGTGCTGCTGTGGATTATTTACTTCTGCAGCCTGCTGAACCTGTTCCTGTTCGCTTATTGGATGCCGACAGTCCTGAACATGATCGGCATGACCCCGGCGCAGGCGGTGTTCGCCTCCAGCCTCCGAGACGGCGGCGCGATCTTCGTGGCTCTGTATCTCGGGCTGGCGATCGACCGGATCGGTCCGGAACGCACTCTGGCGTTGCATTACGCCCTCGGCGCCGTGTTCATCGCGGCGATCGCGCTGGTCGCGCTGCCGTATCTGATGCTCTGCGTCGTCAGCGCGCTGGCCGGGATGACAATCATCGGCAGCCAGACCGGTCTCAATGGCACCTGCGGCAAGCTCTATCCCGCGCGCATGCGTACCAGCGGGCTCGGTTGGGCGCTTGGCATTGGACGGTTGGGCGGGATCGCCGCGCCGGTACTTGGCGGCTATCTGCTGTCGCTCGGACTGGCGCCAACGCGCATCTTCCTGAGCGCCTGCCTGTTCGCGCTGATCGCGGCGCTGGCCACGGCACTGCTGGCGTTTCGCGGCAGCCCCGTCGAACTTCCCGCGATCGAGGAGGCGACGTCCTGACCGGAAACGAGCGCTGACCACGAGGCGCGCGAGTTCCGATGGAGACCGAAACGGTTCGCACCACGACAAGGCGGCGGACCCAAATGACGCCAAGCGGCCTGTCGTTACACGCCCGGCTCAGAGCGTGATCGCTTGAGGCTGGTTGGCGGGAAAGCGTGAATCACGTTCTCGTACCAACCCGCGTTGAGGTAGACTCTTCGCCACATGCCTATGGCTTTGATGACGCTCGATGTTGTTGGCGCCCGGAGAGTCGGCGTCAACGCGGGTTGGAATCAGACATAAGTGCGCCAGAGCATTGTCGCTTCAACTTGAAGCAATCATGCTCTGAGCCGATGCGTGGCCGGCGCGGCGATCGACCAATGGGATGCCCGGTAGGATGCCGCGTGGGATGCTGCTCAACCTCGAACCAGCAACACGATCAGGACGATCAGAAATACGGTGCCAAGCCCGCCGCCGACATAAGGGCCGCCGTAGTAGAACCCGCCGCCGCCAAACAGGAACAGCAGAATGATGACGAGGATTACCAGGTTCACGGTACTACTCCCTACAGAAACGATAGTGGCGCCACGAAGACCAGCTGAACAACCACCGCGGAGCGATCCATCCGCGACGAAACGACGGTGGTCGGCAAGTCTGGAGTACGAATGAAAGCCATGTCGTTAATGCGGCGGTCACGTATTGGTTCCACCTGCCCCAGCCAATACCATTCAAGACCTGACGCGTTCTCCTGACGTCATGCCTACGCCTGGCGCTCCGTCCGCGCGGACCTGGTTGTAGCGCCGAACCCAGGCCATGACGGACGCGCGATCAAAGGAAGTCACGCGCCCTCTCGATATCCTCGAGCACGCCGGTAGGGGAAATCAGCAGGATCTCGTCAAACCCGATTTGCTCGAACCGCTTCATCCTCCGGCGTGCCTGCTCGGGCGAGCAGACCAACGACGTCGCGACCTCCGCCAGGCTGGCTGAGCCGGACCGGTTGGCGAGATCGACCGCGACGTTGGCGAGGACGGCGTTGGTGCCGCCGGCTTCGCGATAGATGCGCATCCCGTGCTCCAGGTCGTCCCAACTGCTGAAGCGGCCGGAGGGCGTCCACCCTTGGCACTCTTGCGCCGCGAAGGTGATCCAGCGGGGGCTGCGCCAGGCGCCCATGAGGATCGGCGGCCCGCCCTCGCATCCGGGCCACAGCGACAACGTGCCGCCGGCATTGGTGGCCTCACCGCGCCAGGCGCGCCGCATGGTTTCCAGCGAGCGTTTCATGCCGCCAAAACGGTGGTCGTAATCGTAGCCGAGCAATTCGAAATCATCGCGCGTCGAACCGCTGCCCACCCCAAGCCGCAACCGGTTCCCCGACAATGCCTGAACCGACTGTACGCGATGGGCAAGCTCGATCGGGTGGCGTAACGGCAACTGCAATACCGAGATGCCCAGTTCGACCCGTTCGGTCACCGCCGCGAATACCGATAGTTCGACGAGCGGATCCAGCGTGGGCCGCCCGCGGCCGAGCGAGTCTCCCACCCATATGCCCGGGAACCCGCTGGCTTCGATCCGCCGGGCGTAATCGGCCATTCGGCTCAGCAACCGGTCATGCGGTTCCACGTCGGGGATGGCGCGGATCACGGCGCTGACTTTCATGATTGGCTCCCACTCGTTGGTGTCACTGCGACGAACGCCTCCCGTGCCTGGGCGCCCGGCAAGATTGCAAGGTAACGGCTGCGGGCGCCAGCCGCGACCAATGGCCGACCGAGGCCACCCCGCTTCGCTACGTCCGCCGGAAGAACCGATTGGCGTTTTCCCACAACAATTTGCGCTG
>CALFNB010000149.1 GCA_937902425.1 uncultured Acetobacteraceae bacterium
CCGACGGGCAGGCCATCATCCTGAAGATGCTGGCGGACGCCGATGTGCTGATCGAGAACTTCAAGCCCGGCGACATGGAGCGTTGGGGCCTCGGCTACCATGAGGTGCTGGCGAAACGCTTTCCCCGGCTCATCCATTGCCGCATCTCCGGCTTCGGCGGCGATGGTCCGTTGGGTGGGCTGCCAGGCTACGACGCGATCCTGCAGGCGATGACCGGGCTCATGAGTGTGAACGGCGACGCCACCACGGGCCCGTTGCGTCTGGGCACCGCGATCGTCGATATGGGTACCGGCCTGTATTCCGCCATCGGCATCCTGATGGCGTTGCACGAGCGCACCGTTTCGGGTCAGGGCCAGTATCTCGACATGACGCTGTACGATTGCGGCATGGCGCTGTTGCATCCGCAGGCCGCGAATTACTTCCTCAATGACAAACGGCCCGCCGGCACCGGCAATCCGCATCCAAACCTCGTGCCCTACGACAAGTACCCAACGCGGACCTGCGACATCTTCATCGCGAGCGGCAATAACGGACAGTTTCGCAAATTGTGCGAACTGACGGGCCAACCGTCGCTGGCCGACGATCCGCGGTTCGCCAACAACGGTGAGCGCAACGTCAACCGTGTCGCGCTGACCGAATTATTGCGCGCCGCCTTCGCGGAGCAGGATGGTAACGAACTGGCACTCCGGTTGATCCGCAACGGTGTCCCCGCCGGTCCCGTACTGGCCGTCGACCAGGCAACCGCCGCCGCGCACACCGCGCATCGCGAAATGGTCACCGAACTCGACTGGTATAAAGGCATCGGCACGCCGATCAAATTCAGCCGCACGCCGGGCGGCACCCGGCGTCCGCCGCCGAAATTCGCCCAGAACGGGGAGGAAGTGCTGCGTCAGTTGGGGTATTCCGAAGCTGAAATCGAGGAACTGCGGCAAAACGGCGTGGTGCATGATACGCGGCGCGTGTAGGCGGTCCCGGGTGGAAAATGACCGCTTCGTTAACCGGGATATGACGGGCCGCATCCGGTCACGACTGGTATCGCCCGCTCGCGGTTTGAATATCCGGTTCACACGGCCGCATCTGCCCGCATCATGAGCGACGCGTCACCGCGAACGGAAATCAGGACTTAGGATGCCAGCACACACCCGGACCGCGCGCGAGACCCTTCGCCTGTCAGATCGAAGTGACAGTGCCCCCACCGCGCCATGGGCCATTTTCGACCCGGACTGGTACCGCAAGCGATACAATGACGCACCGGACTGCTCCGCCGCGGAATTGCTTGAATGGCACCTCACGCGAGGCCAGGCCCTTGGCCATTCACCCAACCGTTATTTCGATGAGGAGTGGCAACGTCAGGCCTGGCCCGGCATCATGGCGTTTATCGAGGATCGGTCGGTCGCCTCGGCGTTCGATGCGTGGTGCCGAGTACCCAACGCGGCCAGACCACCCCACTGGCTGTTCGATCCGCGGGTGTACCGGACCCGTTACCCGGCCATGACCGACGAAGTCCTGGACGAAACCGGGTTCATCAATCGCTATCATCATTATCTGAGCTATGGTGCCGCGGAAGGCCGCATCGGACACGACCTGTTCGACCCAGCCGTTTACCTCGCGGCGCTCGATCCCGTCGCCGCCAAAGCCGCCGCCGACATGCCATACCGGCATTACCTGTGCGGGCTGGAAAGCGGCGCGCCGGAACGCCGGACGTCGCCCTTGTTCGATCCGGAATGGTACCGCGACCGCTATCCCGAAGCGGCTCGCGCGGTCACCACCGGGCGATACCGTTCCATGCTTGAACATTACCTGCGCAATGACGAGCCCACCAAATTCGATCCGTCGCGCTGGTTCTCCGAAGAATATTACCTCGCCCAAAATCCAGGCCTCGCGGACTCAATTGGGCCCGAGGAGTTCCGTAACGGTTTCGTGCACTTCCTGGCGCATGGGTCGCGGGAAGGACGGTCGCCACATCCCGACCTCGATCTCGCCTGGTATGCCGGCCGCGACCCGGTCCGGGCCGATATCGAGGCGGAGCGCGTGCCGGATGCTTTCATGCACTGGATCACGATTGGACATGCCTCCGGGCTCGCCGGCCGGCCACCGCTGCGGATACAGATCACGCCGGCACACGCGGCCACGCTGTATCAGCGGCGCGCCGACGCCACCGCGCCGTTATTTGGCCGCCACAAGCTCGATTTCAGTCACCGCGGCAGCCCGGAAATCAGCGTCATCATGGCCGTGCGCGATGACTTCGCTGAAGCGATGATCTCGTTGGCGGCGTTACGCGCCCACTACCAAGGCGAGATCGAACTTATTTTGGTTGATTGCGATCCCGCGCTCGCCGCCGTGGATCTCGAGGCTTACGTCATCGGCGCGACGATCCTGCGGTTTGGCGCCGTATTGAATAATGCACAGGCCCGCGAAGCCGGCCTGATTTGCGCGACGGCGGCCACGGTTTTGTTGCTCGCCGGCGGGATCGACCTGGCGCCGGGCGCGGTCGATAACGCACTCGCGCGGCTCACCGGCGACCCCTCGATTGGCGCGGTTGGCGCGCGCCTGATCCAACCTCACTGTTTACTGGCGGAGGCGGGGGGGATCATTTGGCGGGACGGTCATATCCAGGCGTATGCGCGAGACGCATCGCCGTTGGCGGCGGAGGCAAACTTCGTTCGCGATGTGGATTTTTGTTCCACGAAGTTCCTGCTGGCGCGACGCGATGTGCTCGCCTCGCTGCCGGAGCAGGCCGACGGCCTCGCCGGCACCACGCATGACGCGGCCGATCTTTGCACGCGGATCCGCGAAGCCGGCTTCCGCGTGATTTATGAGCCCGACGCGCTCGCCTTTCTGACAACCCACGCGCCTGATCGGCGTCCCGACGGCCGGGCGGCCTTCGCGGCGGCGCACGCGGACCAGGTCGCGGCTCGACCGGCCTTGGACCCGGCGGCGATCATTCACGCGCGCTCACCCTGGCATGGGCAAACGCGTGTGCTGTTCGTCGAGGATGCAATCCCTTTGCGCCGCATCGGCTCCGGTTTCGTGCGGTCGAACGACGTGGTGCGCGCCTTGGTCGCCTCCGGCGCATCGCTCACGGTTTTCCCCATGAAGGAAAATCACTTTCCCCTGTCCAATGTCCGGGCGGAATTGCCGGACACCGTGGAGGTAATGCACGACCTGACCTCCGCCGATTTCGCCAGGTTCCTGGACGAACGGCGTGACTTTTACGATCTGATCTGGATCGCGCGCACCCACAACCTGGATCTGCTGCACCGAACATTGGCCGGACCCGAGGACGCCGCCGCGACCCCACCGAGGCTCGTGTTGGACGAACCGGCGCCGACGCTGGAACACCCGATGCGGCAGGAGTTCTTTTCGGGCCAGGGTGTCGAGCTGGATGCACCGGCACGCCAGCAACTCCTGGCGTTCGATGCCATGTTGAGCGTGGTCAGGCAGACTGGGGCGGTCGCGCACGCCGAGCGCCTGGATGCGGCTGGCATCGTCGGACCGGTCTTCGCCGGACCCGGCTCGGTCCAGCCGAGAATTGTGGTGGATACCGAGGCGGTGACCTCAGTCCGGCAGGCGGGCCAGGCCGCGTTGCTGAACCAGGAATTCGACCTGGAAGCCACGCTGTGTCAGGAGTTCGCGCGGCTTGACGCCAGCATGCACGTCGTGGCGGTGACGGAGGCCGAGGCGGCCATTGTTCGCCCGCACCACCGCGGGCCGGTGACTGTACTGGGGCATGCCGTTGCCGCCTCGCCGACGCCGCGCCGGTTCGAGGAACGGACCGGCATCCTGTTCGTCGGCGCGATCCACGGTATGGACCACCCGAATTATGACGGCCTGGCCTGGTTCATCGATGAGGTCTTACCGCTTATCGAGCAACAGCTGCGGTGGGAAACCCGGCTCACGGTGGCCGGCTACATCGCACCCGGGATCACGCTCGATCGCTTCTCCGGACATCCGCGCGTGACGTTGCGTGGCGCGATGGCCGACCTCACGCCGCTATACGATTCCCACCGCGTGTTTATCGCCCCCGCGCGGTTCGCCGCCGGGATACCCTACAAGGTGCATGAGGCCGCCGCGTTCGGCCTCCCCGTCGTCGCCACCACTCTCCTCGCCCGTCAACTGGGCTGGTCGGATGGCGAGTCCATCGGAGCCGCCGACGTATCGGATCCCGCTGGTTTCGCGGCCCGCGTCGTTGCCTTGCATCGCGACGTCAACCTTTGGTCCCGCGTTCGTGAACACGCTCTGGCCCGCGTCGCGACCGAACTGGATCCCGGCGACTTCGCGTCCCGGGTCGCTCGCCTGGCGCAATCC
>CALFNB010000150.1 GCA_937902425.1 uncultured Acetobacteraceae bacterium
GGTGGCGAATCGGCGGGTGGATTTAGTCAGCACGGTCTGGCCCGCGCCGCCTGTCAGGGCTACATCGCCGGGCGTCACGCGGTGCTGGGATAGAGCCCAGTCACACCTCATCGAGCGTTTCCAGCAACCCGGAAATCAACGCCGCGCGCGGCGCCAATTGCCGCCACAGAATATGCTCATGCACCGCATGCGCTCCCGCCCCCGGACAGCCCAGACCGTCCAACGTCGGGATCCCCAACGCGGCGGTGAAATTCCCGTCCGAGCCTCCGCCGCGATGTTGCCGCGGCAACGGCAACCCGACCTGGCCCGCCAGCGCCCGCGCCTTTTCGTACAGCGCCACAATCGCACGACTTTCGACATAGGGCGGCCGATTCATCCCGCCCTCGACGATCACGCTGCAACCCGCGACGCGAGACTCCAGCCCCAGAATCCGCGCGGTCATCAGCTCGCCGTCACGCTGTGAATTCACCCGCAGGTCGATTTCACACCCCGCCTCGGCGGCCACCACTTTGGGCCGTGTGCCACCCCAGACCGGCGCGGTGTTGATCGTGATGCCGTCATCCGGCTCGACCATCTTGTGCAACGCCAGAATTTGATGCGCGAGCTCCACCGTCGCCGAGGCACCGTCGAGAAATCCCGTGCCGGCATGCGAGGCTTTGCCTTCCACCCGCAGCGTGAACCGGCCCACGCCCTTGCGTGAGGTAACGCAGGCACCTCCCTTGCCGGCTGGTTCTGGGATCAGCACGGCGGCGGCGTTGGCGGCCTCCCGCTCGATCAGGGCGCGGCTGGTGGGACTGCCGACCTCCTCGTCCGGGGTCAGCAGCAGAGTGATCGGATGCCGTGTGGCGATGCGGTGGCGTAGGATGGCGCGTACCGCATGGAAGGCCAGGAAGCTGCCCGCCTTCATGTCGTAGATCCCCGGTCCGTGGGCTTTTTCGCCATTCACGTGATACGGCATCGTGGCCAGCGTGCCGTGCGACCAGACTGTGTCGAGATGGCCCGCCACTAAAATCGGTCTGGCTGTGTTACGAGGTCGATGTCCTGAAGTACGGGGCGCCGGCGTGCGGGCGATCAGGCTGTCGCCGTAACCGTCGCGGCCGGGCACGCGTGTCAACTCCGCGCCTGCCTCGGCCAGTTCCCGGGCGGCGACGTCCATCAAACGGTTGACCGCGGCGGCGTCCGTGGTGGGCGTTTCCAGCCTGACCCAACTCGCCAGTTCGGCCAACAGGTCGTCGGAGCTTCCCACATCAGCGCTCGGCATTGCGTGGTCCTGTCCTTTCGTCGCCCAGAGCCTGAACGACGGCGATGCCTCATCACGCGGGTGATCTCGCGGTCATGTCAACGGCTGGCAAGCAAGACGTGCGCGGCCTCACCCATCATCGCGACGCCGGCGATGGAAGGCGGACCTGCCGTGATACCCCTGGTGGCCCGATCCTGGTTGCCTGGGAAAGTGCTTGACAAGAACGAAAGATCAGGCGATATGCACCGCCATGGAACGCATATCACCACCACGCGGCGTCGCCGAAGCGGTTCTGCTCCCGGTCCGGCAAGGCTATTCGTTGGACGTGGTTGATCGCGCCCTGGCCGCCGGCAAGATTTCGCTGGCGGAACTCGACCGCCTGGTATTGCCACGCAAGACCCTGGCGCATCGCCGTATCCTTGGCTCCCTGACGTCCGATCAGTCCGACCGGCTCAGCCGCCTGTTGCGCCTGATCGACCATGCGGAGGAGACCTTTGGCGACGCGGCCAAAGCGCATGCTTGGCTGCGGCGGGCGACCCCGTTACTGGATGGCGAAACACCGCTCGACCGGCTCGACACGGATTTCGGAAGTCGCCAGGTGGAAGCCATTCTCGGCCGTATCGCGTACGGGTTGGCGGTCTGATGGATTTGTGGCGGCTCTGCCGCCGCCCGAATGCGGACCTGTCAGGCGAAGGTGCCCGAATTCTCGGCGGCCGCTGGAACAGCCCAGGCCGTCCGGCGGTATATTTCGCGGAGCATCCGGCGCTGGCGGCACTGGAGGTCCGCGTCCACCTCGATCTGCCATTCGAGCTTTTGCCCAACGACTTCGTGTTGATGCGGGCGATGCTGCCGGACAAGCTGGTCACCGAGATCGACAATGCATCCGGTGATACCGTGGCCGTGGGCGACACGTGGCTCGTCCGAGGCAGCTCGGCGGCGTTGCGGGTGCCTTCGGTGTTGCTGCCGCATGCCTGGAACATTCTGCTGAACCCGCGCCATCCCGACGCCGCGCGTGCTCGGATCGCCGGGATTGACCCGTTCCATTTCGACCCACGCCTGTGGCAGCCACTGGGCGGCGAAAGCTTCTCCCCCACCATCCGTGTCCCCAACAGTTGATCCGTGACCCGTCTCGCGCCAGATAGACGCGGCAGCAATGGAACCATGCATGAGCAACGGCCACTTCTTCGAGGACGTCTCGGTCGGCCAGACCGCGAGCCTCGCAAAGACACTCACCGAGGCCGACATTCTGCTGTACTCCGCCGTCAGCATGGACACCAATCCGCTGCACCTCGACGCCGAAGCCGCCGAACAATCCGCGTTCGGCGAACGCATCGCGCATGGCCTGCTGGTGGCCGCGCTGATCTCCGGCGTCCTCGGGACGAAGTTGCCTGGACCGGGCGCGGTTTACATGCGGCAAAGCCCGCGGTTCGCGGCACCGGCGAAGATTGGCCAGATCGTGAAAGCAACGGTGGAAGTGATGTCGCTCAATCCCGACAAGAAACGCGCGACATTGCGAACGGTATGCACCGTGGGCGATGAACTCGTGATCGAGGGGGAGGCCTACGTGCAGGTCCCCTCGCGCGGCTGATGCGGATCTTCAACGACTGGCGGGGCCTGCCCGCCGATGCCCGCGGCGCCACGATCGCTCTGGGCAATTTCGACGGCGTGCACCTGGGTCACGCCACGGTACTGCGCGCGGCCCATGCGGCGCGGCCCGATGCGCCGCTGGCGGTGCTGACGTTCGAGCCGCACCCGCGTGAGGTCTTCCGTCCCGACGACCCACCCTTCCGCCTGACCCTTTCGGCCGAGCGTGCCGACGCGTTGGCCGCCCTCGGCTGCGCATTGCTGTACGAATTGCCGTTCAACCAGGTCTTCAGCCTGATGATGGCGGAAACCTTCGTCAGCGAGGTGCTGTATCAGGGCCTTGGCGCCCGGCATTTGACCACCGGCGTGGATTTCGCGTTCGGGCATCGCCGCGGCGGCAATGCGGCATTCCTGGCCGCGCGGGCCGAGGCCTTGGGCATGGGCGCGACCCAGGTGCCGGCGCTGGCGGACTCGGGAGGGCCGTTGTCCTCGACCCGGATCCGCCGGGCGCTGCAAGACGGCTACCCCGAGCGCGCGACCGCCGAACTCGGCCGTCCCTGGGCCATCCGCGGCGAGGTGGCGCATGGCGACAAACGCGGCCGGACGATCGGGTTTCCCACCGCGAATGTGGCGCTTGGCCGGCATCTGGAACCCGCCCGCGGAGTTTACGCCGTGACGGCGCGGCTGGCGAATGGGACGATGCACAAGGGCGTGGCGAACATTGGCCGCCGCCCGACGGTGAACGCGAGCCTGGAGAGCCGGTTGGAAGTCAATCTGTTCGATTTCTCGGGCGACATTTACGGGACGGAGATCGCCGTGGCGCTGATCGCGTATATTCGGCCGGAGGTTAAGTTCTCGGGGCTGGACGCGCTGAAGGCGCAGATCGCGGCCGACGCGGCGGAGGCCCGACGTTTGCTGATGAGGTCACAATAACCAGGAGGAGTTTGGTCATGCCGATGTTGAAACGGCCGGACGGCGAGATTTACCATGAGGAGTTCGGGAATGGCTTCCCGATCCTGCTGTTCGCGCCCGGCGGGCTGCGGTCGCGGCTGGAGATGTGGCATCATCCGGCGACCGAACCGAAGCGGACGTGGTGCGACTGGACCGATGTGCTGGCGTCGAAATACCGCGTGGTGGCGATGGATCAGCGCAACGCGGGACAGTCGAAGTGCGCCATCGGGGCCGATCACGGGTGGGACACTTATGCCGCCGATCATCTCGCGCTGATGGATCACCTCGGGCACCGAAAGTTTCACGTTCTGGGTGCATGCATCGGCGGCAGTTTCTGTTTGAAGGCGGCCCAGGTGGCGCCGGATCGGGTGATGTCGGCGGTGTTGCAGAATCCGATCGGATTGCATCCGGAACATCCCGGGTATTTCCCGGAGGGTCACATCGCCTGGAGCGCGGAGAAGCGCGCCGAGCGGCCCGATCTGGATGAAGCAGCGATCCGCGGCTTCGGGCAGAACATGTGGGGCGGCGATTTCGTGTTCTGCGTCGATCGGGATTTCGTGCGGCATTGTCCGGCGCCGACGATGCTGTTGCCTGGCACTGATATTCCGCATCCGGCGGCGACCAGCGACGAACTGGCCCGGCTGCTGCCGGGGGTAGAGGTCGTGCATCAATGGCGCGGGCCGGAGTTCATGGAGGAGCAGCGAATGCGGGTGACGGCGTTCCTCGACCGGCACACGCCGAAGTGAGGCCGCACAAAACGTTGGGCCTCGCCTGGTCCCTGGTGCGTCACGATTCGCGTCTGCCTCCGCACGAGATGGCCCGGCTCGTCCGGGCCATCTGGAATGGCACGACCGCCAGAGCCAAAAGCACACCGCGTCTGGGCCGGAATATTATCGTCAGGTGTCATGGCGTGGAGCCGAATCCTTGAAAGTCGGAATCGTTTCGGATCTCCATTGCAACATTCAGGGCCTGGACCTCGCGCTGGAAGCGATGGGGGATATCGACGAATTGCTATGCCTCGGCGACAGTATCTTCGAGTATCAGTTCTCCAATGATGTCGTCGCGCGGCTGAAGCAGCGGGGCGCGCACATCATCCAGGGCAATCACGAGGAAGTGTTCATGTCTCCGGCCGGCGTTCGGGCACGGGAACGTCCCGGGATCGACCCGGAGTTGATGGCGTTTCTGGCGTTGCAACCACACCGGCGGTATCTTGAGTTGGGCTCGAAACGATTGCTGCTGATCCATTCCACGCCGTGGGAGCCGCGCGGAGAGTATGTGCATCCGCACAGTGCCAAATTGGACCGTTTCGCGGAGGCTGATGCGGATATCGTGCTTTATGGACACACGCACTGTCAGGTGGTGAAGCGGGTTGGATCAGTTCTGGTGATCAACCCCGGCTCGGCCGGAGACGCGCGGGACAGCCGGAACGATCGGCAGTTGAGTTGCGCGGTGTTGGATACGGTGTCGGAGGAAGTGCGGGTGATCGATTATCCGGATCCGCGGTTTGGGGCGATGCGCGCCTCCCGGCATCTTGACGATCCCTCATGGATCGATGACCGGAAGCCCGGTATCGACGAAGTCCGCGACATCGCGGGTCACGATGATCTTGCCATGAAGGCGTCACCACACGATTTGTCCAAAATCGTACGGTGACAAAGTTTGTTGGGTTTG
>CALFNB010000151.1 GCA_937902425.1 uncultured Acetobacteraceae bacterium
AAGGCGGCCGGCCCGACCATCACCGGCCTGAGCGTCAACGACAGTTGGGGTCCCGCGATTCAGGCTGGCGTGGATTACAACTTCTCCGGCCACTGGTTCGCGAACCTCGATGTGAAGCAGATCTTCCTGAACACCGCCGCGCACGTCAGCGCGGGTGCGCTCCATATGAAGGCGAAAGACTCGCTTGATCCGTTGGTGGTCGGCGCCGGCATCGGTTACCGCTTCTGAAGCGTGCCGGCGGCAGCCCGTTGCATGTCAGGGTGTGATCCGGGCGGCGCATTGCGCGGCCCGGATCACGCCGGTATGGGTGCGGTCGTGGAACCAAAACAGGGGAGCCATCATGGCACTGCCACCCGTGCTATCCTGGGTTGACGAATTCAGAGCGTTCATCGCGCGCGGCAGCGTGGTCGATCTGGCGGTTGGGGTCATCATCGGCGCCGCGTTCGGCGGGATCGTCACCAGTCTGGTCAAGGATATCCTCAATCCCATCATTGGCGTCTTTCTGGGCGGCGTCGATTTCACCAACATCTTCATTCCGCTGAACGGCAAGCATTACGACACGCTGGAACTCGCGCGGACGGCCGGAGCGCCGACCGTCAACGTCGGTCTGTTCATCAATGCCGTCATCCAGTTCCTGATCATGGCGTTCGTGATTTTCTGGGTGGTCAAGGCGGTGTCGCGGTTGAACCTTCGCGACCTCGGGGCGGCCGCCGCGCCGCCCACCAAGACCGAGACATTGCTGACCGAAATCCGCGATCTGCTGAAGCAGGAGCCGGCCGCCTGATCAAACCAGCCGGCGGAACCACACGCCGGCCCGGATGGCGGCGACCAGGACTGTTCCATAGACGAACAGCGCGAAGCCCAGTACGCAGAACACGACGCGCAGGTCGTGCGTCACGAACCATGCCGCCCAACCGCCGCCGACCGCGATCGCCATGCGCAGGAAGCCGGCGAACAGCGGCCACGCCAGCCGGCCGGCGCCCTGGGAGGCGAAGTAAAGCGACAGTCCCAGACCGAAGAAGCCGTAGGCCGGTCCGGCGAAACGCAGGTAGGTGACACCGGTCGCCAGCATGCGCGGATCGTGGCCGAACAGGGCAAGCCATGCCTCGGGCCAGATCGCGGCGGCCACGCCGACCGTCTCGCACAGGGCGAACGCGATGGCCCCTCCGGTCAGGGCGACTCGCAACGCCCGTTCCCGCTGCCCGGCGCCGATGTTGGTGCCGACCAGGGCAACCAACGGCGCGCCGAAGCCGAATACCAGCGGCACCAGCAGGAACTCAAGCCGGGCGCCCGTGCCGTACCCGGCGACGGCATCGGGACCGGCGGCGGCGCCGACCAGCGCGGTCAGCAGGGCGATCGTCAGCGAGGTCTGCAAGGTGCTGACCGAGGCCACCGCGCCCACTCGCAGAATATTGGCGAACATCGCCCATCGCGGCCGAAACGCCGCCGGCCGGACCAAAGCGTGGCCGCCGAACACGTACCGGGCCAGGACCAGCAACGTGAGCGCGTTGGTGAGCAACACGGCCAGGCCGGCGCCCGTCACGCCCATCGCCGGGATCGGTCCCAGACCAAAGATCAGCGTGGGTGAAAGCGGGATCAGCAGGACGACCCCAAGGCAAACCGCCAGCGCGGGCACCGCCATGTTGCCGGTGCCGCGGATGATGCTGGCCAGGCCATTCATCAGCCAGACCAGAGGCGTGGCGATGAACACAACGGTAGAGTAGCGCAGCGCCGACTCCAATGAGCCGCCGTGCCCGCCCAGAGCCTGATACAGGGTCCGGCCGAAGCTCAGCACCAGCGCGCTGAACAACAGGCCGAGCGCCAGGTTGATGATCACCGCGTGCCAGACCAGTGCGTCGGCGTCATGCTTTCGCCCGCCGCCGAGCGCCCGCGCGACAGAAGACGAAATGCCACCCCCCATCGCACCGGCGGACAACATTTGCATCATCATGAAACCGGGAAACACCAGCGCCATGCCGGTCAGCGCATCGAGGCCCAGGCGGGAGACGAACCAGGTCTCGATCAGTCCGGTCGAGGCCTGCGCCAGCATGACCAGCACGTTCGGCCACGCCATGGCCAGCATGATCGGCACGATCGGGCCGTTCAGCAGCCGGCTCGTGCGGGCGTTCAGCACCGGTGCCACGGCGACAGCGGGCGCGGCCGGGGTTACGGCGCCAGTCGATGCGGCGAGTGTCGTGGCGGCGCTCATGGGAGGTTCTCCAACGGCGTGATCACGACGGCGTAACCGGGTCCGTCCACCCGTTGACCGGTCGCCGGGTCGACCAGAACGGGATCCACCGCTTCACCGGTCTGCTCATTGACGACGCGGACCAACTGGCGATCCGGCGGGAAATGCCGGTTGCCGAACGCCATCATCGCCAGCAACACCGGCCGGAAGTCCTGGCCCATCTCCGTCAGCACATATTCATCCCTGGGCGGATGCTCACTGTAGCGCCGGCGGGTGAGCAGGCCCGACTCGACCAGCGTGTTCAGCCGTTTCGTCAGCATGGTGGGGGCGATGCCCAGGCTGTCGCGAAACTCGTCGAAGCGGCGCATGCCGCGGAAGGCGTCGCGCAGGATCAGGATGGTCCACCACTCGCCGACGTGCTCCAGGCCGCGGGCGATCGGGCATTGCATGGCGTCGAAACTTTTGTGCCGCATGGGAGGTCTCTCGGAGTGAGTATCATCATGATATTTATGCCGCCGCTGGCCGGCGTCAAGAGGCCCGGCGTCAAGAGGCAAGGTGGACAGGCGGCACGCGGGTAGCTATTATCATGATACTCATTACCGGGAGGGTTCGCCATGGGCGCGGAACGTCATGCCTCGGTCGCGGTCGTTGGGGCCGGCGATTACATCGGCGCGGCGATCGCTCGCCGGTTCGCGCGCGAAGGTTACCTGGTCCATGCCGGTCGCCGGAACGGGGAGAAACTCGCGCCGCTGGTCCAGGAAATCGCCGCGGCCGGCGGTCGGTGCGTCGGCAAGACGCTGGATGCCCGGCAGGAGGACGCGGTCGCCGCCTTCATGAAGGAAGCCGACGCGGCGGCGCCTCTGGAGGTCGCCGTGTTCAACATCGGCGCCAACGTCAACTTCCCGCTGCTGGACACCACCGAGCGGGTATTCCGAAAGGTCTGGGAACTGGCCTGCCATGCCGGGTTCCTGTCCGGGCGCGAGGCAGCCCGCGCAATGCTGCCGCGCGGCCGGGGCTCCATCTTCTTCACCGGCGCCACCGCGAGCGTGCGTGGCGGCAAGGGCTACGCCGCCTTCGCCAGCGCCAAATTCGGGCTGCGTGGCGTCGCGCAAAGCATGGCGCGGGAGCTTGGGCCTCAGGGCATCCATGTCGCCCACCTGGTGATCGACGCGGGCGTGGATACTGCCTGGGTGCGGGAGCGGATCAAGGCGCGCGGGGGCTCCGGGGAAGAACGGGCACTGATGGACCCGGCCTCGATCGGGGAAACGTATTGGCAGTTGCATCAGCAGCCGCGCGATGCGTGGACGCATGAACTGGACGTGCGGCCATCCGGCGAAACCTGGTGAGGGTGCGATGACGGTGACGGTGGAATTTCATTTCGACTTCGGCAGCCCGAACGCGTATCTGGCGCATCGGGTCATTCCGGATATTGAACGGCGGACCGGGGCATCGTTTCGCTACGTGCCGGTGCTTCTGGGCGGCGTGTTCAAGGCGACTGGTAACCGCTCGCCCGGGGAGGCGTTCGCGGGGATTCGCAATAAACTGGAATACGAGCGGCTGGAAACGGAGCGCTTCCGGCGGCGTCACGCGATCACGGAGTTCAATCGAAACCCGTTCTTTCCGGTCAACACGTTGCGGATCATGCGCGGCGCGGTCGCGGCGGACCTCGACGGTGCGCTGGCCTCGTATGTCGCGGCGGTGTTCCACCACATGTGGGAACAGCCAAAGAAAATGGATGAGCTGGACGTGATCCGTGCCGCGCTGGACAAGTCCGGCATCGATGGCGCGGCGATGCTGGCGCGGATCGAGGATGCGACGGTCAAGCAACGACTGATCGCGACTACTGACGCCTCGGTCGCGCGTGGCACGTTCGGGTCGCCGACGTTCTATATTGGCAAGGAAATCTGGTTCGGCAAGGACCGGCTGCGCGATGTGGAGGAGGCGATCGCCATATCGTGAACGTGGTGCGGCCGGGCCCCTGGCGTTTCGATTTAAGAAAGCGCCGCGCCGGTGGCATTGACCAGCACCGGGCAATTTCCTCGCGTGAGGATGCGGAGCCCGCCCTCGCGCGAAACCCTGGCCGGAAAGCATGGGCACACTGTGCGGGGAAAGGCTTCGCCTGCGTGGCGAGCACGATTTTGCCATCAACCTGTCGAATCCGCGTCCCCTTGGACGTCTTATCATCGGCGACGCATCCTGCCCGCCGCAACCCAGCAAAGGGGCTCCGCTCATGCAATATCTCCTGATGATCTACAGCAACGCGGCCGCCATGGCCGCCGCGACCGAAGCCAACTCCGGCAAGATGCTCGCCGCGTATTCCGCCTATGCGGAGGCCATGGGCAAAGCCGGCGTGCTGCAAGGCGGCAATCGCCTGCGTCCGACCGCCGCCTCGACCACCGTGCGGGTCGCCAACGGGAAGACCACGGTGCTCGATGGCCCCTACGCGGAAACCAAGGAGCAACTGGGCGGCTACTTCCTCATCGACGTCCCCGACCTGGACGCCGCCCTCTCCTGGGCTGAACGCTGCCCAGGAGCGAGCACCGGGGTGGTTGAAGTGCGCCCGATCTGGGCGATGTAACGCGGCGGTGGGGGTGATCCAGGATCCGGTCCGGCTGGCCGCCGAGGCGGTCGCGCGCGACAGCTATGGCAAGCTGATCGCGTTTCTGGTGGCTCGCACCGGCGATATGGCGGGGGCGGAGGACGCGTTGTCCGACGCCTTCGCCACCGCGCTGGCCGAGTGGCCGACGGCCGGCGTTCCCGCCAATCCGCGCGCCTGGCTGGCGACCGTCGCTCGGCGCAAGCAGATCGATCAGTTCCGGCGGCGGCGCACCCGGCGGGACGCCTCGGACCACATCGCTTTGCTCGCGCGGGAGCTTGACGGCGCGCGCTCCGACGCCGCCGCCATTCCGGACCAACGCCTGGGTTTGCTGTTCGTTTGCGCGCATCCGGCGATTGACCCCGCGGTGCGATCGCCGCTGATGCTGCGGACCGTGCTCGGATTGGATACCGCTTCCATCGCCTCC
>CALFNB010000152.1 GCA_937902425.1 uncultured Acetobacteraceae bacterium
CCACCGCGAGCACATGCCGCATCCCAAACGCCTGGGCGACCGCCGGATGGGTGACCTGGCGATCATGGATATTCAGGCCCTCACGCAAATGCGGATCGTCCTGCATCGCCCGCCGCCAGCCCTTCTCGGCCAGCGCCATCACGAATGGCAACGTCGCGTTGGTCAGCGCGTACGTCGAGGTGCGCGGCACCGCGCCCGGCATGTTGGTGACGCAATAATGCACCACGCCCTCCGCCACGTAAGTCGGCTCGGAATGCGAGGTCGGCCGGCTGGTCTCGAAACAACCGCCCTGATCGATCGCGATATCGACCAGCACGGACCCTGGCCGCATCTTCCGCACCATGTCCCGGGTCACCAGCTTTGGAGCGGCGGCACCTGGCACCAGCACCGCGCCGATCACGAGGTCGGCGGCCAGGACCGACCGCTCGATCGCCTCGGTGGTGGCGAACAAGGTGGTCGCACGGGCGCCGAATTGCAGATCGAGTTCTTTCAGCCGCGGAATGGACCTGTCGATGATGGTCACCGATGCCTCCAGCCCCGCCGCCATCCGCGCGGCGTTGGTGCCGGAGACGCCACCGCCGAGCACGACGACCTTGGCCGGCGGCACGCCCGGCACCCCGCCGAGCAGAATGCCGATGCCGCCTTGCTCCCGCTCCAGGCAGTGGGCGCCGACCTGGATGGACATGCGGCCGGCGACTTCACTCATCGGCGCCAGCAACGGGAGCGCGCCGAACCGGTCGGTCACGGTTTCATAGGCGATGCAGGTGGCGCGGGAGCGGATCAACCCCTCGGTCTGCGCACGGTCGGCGGCGAGGTGCAGATAGGTGAACAGTATCTGGCCGCGGCGGAGCCGAGCGATCTCGGTGGGTTGCGGTTCCTTGACCTTCACGATTAACTCGGCGGCTTCGAAGATGGGTCCGGCGGTGTCGGCGATTGACGCACCGGCGGCGCGGTAGGCGTCGTCGCCGTAGCCGATCCCGAGGCCGGCTTCGTGCTCGACCATCACCTGGTGGCCGTGCTGGGTCAGTTCCCGCACGGCTCCGGGGGTCAATCCGACCCGATACTCCTGGATTTTGATCTCCTTCGGCACACCGATCCGCATGACCAACTCCCTCGTTGCGTCGGGGATATGGGCCCGGCCTGGGGAAAATCAGCCCCGGGTGGGAGTTTCGGGAGAAATGACGGAACCAAATACCGATCCCGGTAACGGCCGCTTTAGTAAACCCCCGGCAGCAGTCGCGCGGTGCGGCGGCGATAGGCTTCGTACTCTGGAAAAGCCGCGCGCAATACATTTTCCTCGTAGTTCATCCGCAGGAACTGACACGTCAACTGCACGCAGAAGAGTGCGAGAGCCAGCAACGAGAGAAAGTTAATTAGTACGCCAATGATCGAGATAGCCTCTGCCAGATAGAGCGGATGTCGTATGAAATGGTAAGGACCCCTGAGCACAAGCAATCGTGCCTGCGGCAATATCGAGAAGGAACGATTGAGATAATGCAATGAACAGACGGCGAACATGTTGCCGGCCATGATCAGGCCGGCTGATAACAGACGAGCTTCAGGCGAAAGATCCACGCGCGGCTTCAGCAAGAGCAGCCCGAGCATCGCGAACGAGCCGAAACCCGCCGCCGCCGCCGGACGCCAACCGGCGAACTTTGTGAGAGCCGGTAGTTGAACGGCGTACAGATATGCCACCAGCGCCAGGAAAGACGTCATGGCGAAAATCGAGATCATGTTCGCCACCAGCCCGATGGTGGGATGTTCGAAATCCACGCCATGGAGTGAGGCGGTCGCGGCTGTCAGATAGGTCCCCGCGCAGAACGCGAATAATCCGCCGAGCAGCATTCGGCTTGCGACCGGGAGCCAAAACATCCCCGTTGCTTTGGTGGCGGCTGGATCGGTGGAAGCGTCGTTCGACAAGAAGCTATCCTCAGAGACAATTCATGTGACGAATTCTCCCGCTCATGGGCTGATCGGGGCGAGCGGACAGGCTGACCGCATCGGGCTCCACGAAGAATAAGTTTCTGAACGAAAAGTAAACGGCCTGAAAACAAGAGCCCGCGGACTTTGGAGGTCAATCCTACAAGTGTGCATGGAACATGGTTACTCCCGTGTCAGCTCTCAAGACCGGAATCCGGTTATGCGGATGCCGCCCGGGCGCAGCCCGGATGCAAGACCGTGTTAACGGAGGAGATGACCGGCGCGGACGTCAACCATCCGGCGCACGCCCGTTGTCTGAAGACCGTACGGACCGGCGACACGCTCATTGTGACGAAACCCGGCGGTCCAGGCCGCGGCTAACGGGACGTGATCCACCGGCTGGACGGCTTCGGGTGACCGGGCGTGACGTTTCGGTCCCCGACCGAAGCGATCGACATGGAGATCGCTGACCGACCAGGCGGTGTGACGAAGGTATGCGGGCGGAGTCTGAACGGTCATTGATATCCGAACGCGGCCGAGGGGTGTGCGGAGCTCATTGGCCTCACCCCCAGCGCCCCGGTTCGCGCCGCCTCGCCAGCCAAATCACGAAGCCCAGCCACGCCAACTGCGGCGGCAGGCCCTTGGGCGGGAATTTGGTGGTACCTGGCGGCGGGATCTCGTAGGTCAGGCCCGGTCAATCCTTGGCAGGACCACGCGGAATGGCCAAACTCACCCTTGGAAGGCCGTTACGCGGGAAACAGCGGTCGAAAAACAACGAGTTGGAATGATGGTGACACGACCCACGACGGCCGGCGGAATCGTGCGGCTGAAGGTCACGCTACGTGGCATCAGGCCGCCCATCTGGCGCCGTCTGCTGGTGCCCTCGACCACTCCGCTGAGTTCACTGCACGCCGTGATCCAGCGCGCCATGGGCTGGTACAGTGCGCATCTGTACGCGTTCGACATCGGCGGGGACAGCTATGGCGATCCTTCCATGGTCGACGACGTGTTGGACGAGTCGCGGCTGACCCTCGGCTCGGTTCGGCGGATGGGGGTGAAGCGATTCACCTACACCTATGATTTCGGCGACAACTGGGAGCATGTGATCGATATCGAGGGAACCGAACCGGCAGTCCCCGGCAAGAGCTATCCAGTCTGTGTCGCCGGCAAGCGGAACGGTCCGCCCGAGGATTGCGGTGGTATTTATGGTTACTCGGAGGCGCTGGCGATCCGCGCCAACCCGTCGCATCCCGACCGCGAGGAATATTCCGAAATGTTGGGAGAGGACTTCGACCCGGAGGCATTCTCCCTGGATGCGATCAATACCGCATTGGCGGGATGATTTGGGTCGAACCGCGCTCTGGTGAGGTGAGACATGGCGGACGAAGGCGAATGGACCCGCAAGGGCGCGGTGCTCAGCGATGTGACAGCCGAGAAGGACTACGGGGTGAGCCGCGATTTCATCGTGAAGGGGATCCAGGCTGGCCAACTTGACTATCGGGAAGGCTCGGCGTGGGGCAATCCCTGGTTCAGGTTCCTGAGAAGCCAGCTTGAACGTTACATCGAGGCACAACTCGGTCCGGAACACCTGGCGAACATCAAGGCGCAGACCGAATTGCGTGCTGTCAACAAGGAAATCTCTGGGTTGAAGCGGAAGCTGTCGGTGCTCGAGGCGCGCAAGGTGGACCTTGAGCGTGCGGTCGGGACATAGCGGACGCCGCATGGAAATTGAGTCCTGTATGCCAGGCGCGGGCTTTGTGACGACTGGCGCCACCGCGGCACGACGATCAGCCAGTACGGTCCGTCAATCAGGCGCATGGATGAATTCCAGCCGCGGCACAAAGGCGACGTGTGGGCGGTGCGCGCTCAAATGGTAGTACGGTTCACGGCGCCGCGGCCTTATGACCTCGATGGCGTCGATCTCTCGGAATACAACGGGGTACAGCCGCCAATTGATCAATGGAGCCATGTAGCCGATGTTCGCGGCATGTTATCGGACTCGTTACTGAATGTCTGTATCTGAGCACCGCGTGCCGATGGGTCATCGGAGGCGCGGCACGCACAAACAAGGGTCGATCACTGGTGCCAGACCCGTGCGATGGGTTAAGCACCGCTGCTCGCCAGATTGCCGGGGCTGAAGACATGAACCATCCCCATCTGGCACACGAGACATTCACGAACGCGGCGATTGAGGATTTTCCTGCCCGCCGCCGCATGACCGAAATCTCTGGCCAATTTCGTCGGTCCCGCCAAGATCACCCCCACCGCCCAATCCCCGTCCGCCTCGCAATCCAAACCACGAACCCCAGCCAAACCACCTGCGGCGGCACCGTCATCGCCAGCATCACCAGCTTCCACCCGCCCGAGACCCGCAGAAACACAAAGCAACACAAGCCGCCAAACACCGCGAATCCCCAATGGATCAAGGTCACCGCCACCGCCGGCACGCCCGACCGTTGCGCCACCTGATACAAATGCCCGCGATGCGCCTGCGTCACGCGCTCACCCTCCAACGCTCGGCGAGCCAACGTAAACGCGACATCGAACAGCACCCCCGACAACAGCATCGGCACCAGCAGAAACGACAGCGAGGCTCCGTCGAACCGGCTCGCCACCACACCCAGCACCGCGATCATGAACCCGCAAAACTGGCTGCCGACATCGCCCATGAAAATCCGCGCGCGCGGAAAGTTGAACGGCAGGAACCCGAGCAACCCCGCCGCCAGCATCCCACTGGCCGCGTAGCAGAACCAACTGCCGTAACCGGCGGAGAAATACACCAGGAACCCACAGGCGATCAGCGTCACGCCACTGGCCAGGCCGTTCAGCCCATCGATGAAATTGACCGCGTTGGTGGTGAACAACAACCACGCCAGCGTGATCGGCGGGCCGATCCACCCGACGTAAACCGGCCCAACATACGGGATCCGGTAATCATGGATATAAATCCCGGTGCCCACCGCGACCAAAGCCGCGAGCGCCTGAATGCCCAGTTTCACCGTGAACGGCCAGTCGTAGAGGTCGTCCAGAAACGCCACCACCGCGATGGCGATGGAGGCGGCGATCACTCCCAGAAAGTATTCGTTCGCCAACCGGGCGAATTCCCCGAACCGGTAGAGCAGCAACAGACCGACCAGGAACGCGACAACGATGCCGGCGCCGCCTCCCTTGGGTGTTGGCCGGTCATGCGCTTTCCGTGCCTCGGGCGTATCCATGACCCGCAGTGCGATCATGGCCCGGACCACGATCGCGGACAGGATGGCGAGGCCCACTCCGAACGCCATGTGACGCAGGATGGCGAGGGGTGTCATGCGGCGCTGTCTCGGTGCGGCTCAGTCGGCGAACCCGGCGACAGGACCGATCCCGCCTCGGCGGCTCGAAGCGCGGGGTCGCGACGATACGCCGCGACCCCCGCGAAGCTCAGCGCGAGAACCCTTCCAGCTCGTCCTTCGCCCAGGCGATTGTCTGGTCGATGCTCTGGCCGGCGAAAAGCTTGGCGACCATGGTCGGGATCGTTCCGCGATTCCAGATTTGCACCGCGATCTCGGGCGGGCCCGACGACCCAGTGATGTAATATTCGGCGTCGTGCCAGGGGCGCACCGGATAGTTGTAGATGGTGCCCTTGGGAGGCTCGACGTCGCTCCAGATTTGCAGGTCGGACATGGAAAGGAATGGCGGAATATCGTAGCCGACAACGGCCTCCGCCAGAACCTCGACCTGTTCGCGCTGCGACAGGTAGGAGATCAGTTCCTTGGCGGCGCTCTTGTTCTGGGCGAATTCCCAGATGCCCCAGAAATACGGCCGCAGCGGCACCAGGCGGCCATTCGCGCCGCGGGGGTTGGAGAAGGTCCAGCAATCCTCGGCCACGGCCGGGGCGTCGCGTTTGGCCACCGCCCAGGCTGACGGCGGGTTCCAGATCAGGGCAGACTTGCCGGAGATCAGTGCCCGGTTGTTGGAGGCATCGTCGTAGCTGACCGTATCCGGCGGCAGGAACGGCAGCATCTTTTTGGCGTATTCCAACACCTTGCGGACATTGTCGGAGTCGACGGTAATGTTGCTTTTGGCGTCGATCAGATGCGCGCCGAACGCGCCGAACGTCGCACCCCAGGTCTGGCAGGAGTCGGTGGTCGGGCCGCAGCCCAGGGCGAACGGAAATCCGGCCTTATGACAGGCTTCGGCGGCTCTCAACTGCGTGTCATAGGTCCAGTCGGCCGCCGCGGCCGGTGTCGAAGGAGCCGCCGGGTACCACTTCGTGACGTCGATGCCGGCATATTGCTTCAACATGCTGATACGCGCGCAGGCGGTCAGCGGTGCGGAGCCCCAGCCAACCGGGACCGCCATCCACTTGCCGTCAACCTTGCCCAGATACTCCACGGCACTGGAGATCTTGCCGTACTTGTCGGTGAGGCCCTTCACCACGTCATCCACCGGATCCAGCTTCTCGGCGAACTCGTGCACGGTCCACATGTCGAACGCGTACACGTCGTGTCCGGTGCGTGCCTGCGCTTCGGCGGCCATGGTGATGTTGATCTTGCTGCCGATGGCGGTCAGGAAATCGAGCTGGATGTCGACCTTGTTCTTCGCGGCCCAGGCATCTACCAGCTTCTTCATGGCGGCGTCGCCGGCGGGCACCCAGTGATCCCACAGCGCCAGGCTCAGCTTCCCGGCGGCGCCGGCGGAGCGGATATGCACGAGTGGCAGAGCGGCCGCCGCGGCAGCTGTCGTCAGTGTTCCGCGGCGCGACATGCGTTTCGTCATGAACGGGTTTCCTTCCTGTATGGCCCGGCTTTGCCCGATCTTCGTCGCGATCGGTTCACCCGAACCCGCGACGGCAATATCGGGCAGCGGCGGAAAGCGTCAAGCACTCAGTGGCCCGGGACGTAATGTTTCGGAGTATGACACACCGTGGGTTGTGCCGCGTTGGGGTCATGCCGCCCTGGGGTATGGCGCCCCGGACTATGACTGCCATGCCGCATCGCGCTATAGAGCCGCCATGCCCGCGGCGCGCTCCCTGATTCGCATCGCCGTCAATGTCGCCATCGACGGCGTCCTTGCGGCGGTGGCGGTCCCGGTTGCCTGGTGGATCGCCGACCCAACCGGAGCGGTCCCCTCAGCCGCGTTCACCATTCCCCTGGGCGCGGCCGCCCTGTTGCTCGCGGGGCTGCCGTTCCGGCTGTCGCAGCAATATTGGCGCTTCGCCGGCATGGGCGATTTGCTGACCGTCACCGCCAGTTCCGCGCTGGGTGCCGTTCTGTTCTCGCTGGTTCTGTTGGCGCGCGGCCTGGGGCCACCCAGCATCGGCTTCACGTTGGCGCACGGCCTGACGCTCCTGGCGCTGCTCGGCGCACCCAGGGTCGCCTATCGCTGGTTCCGGTCGCGCGATCAGAGCCCGGTGGCGCAGGCCGATGCCACCGCGGTGCTGGTCGTTGGCCAGACCGAGGACTGCGATCTGTTCTTGCGCGCCCTGACCCGTGATCGGCGGCAGCGCTTCCGGGTGGAGGGCCTGCTGACCCTTGGCGACCGCCAGACCGGACGGCGCATCCAGGGCCACGCGATCCTGGGTGCCATGAAGGACGCCGGCGCGGTGCTGGAACGGCTGCGCGACGAAGGCCGGCTGCCGGGCACTCTGGTGATGGCGACGCCGGACTTGCAGGGCGGTGCACTGGCCGGCGTGGTGGCGCAGGCGGACCGCTTCGGCCTGCGGGTACGCCGCGCGCCCCGATTGACGGAACTGGATCATGGCACCACGTCAGCCGAGAACCGGCCCGTCGAGTTGCGGCCGATCATGATCGAGGACCTGCTGAACCGTCCGCAGGTGCCGTTGGACCGGGACGCGATGGCGCGGCTGATCCAGGGGCGGCGGGTGATCGTGACCGGCGCCGGTGGCACGATCGGCAGCGAACTCGCCCGTCAGGTGGCCGCGTTCGGACCCGGCAACCTGGTGCTGATCGACAATGGCGAGTTCGCGCTGTGGCAGATCGACATGGAACTGGCGGAGACTTTTCCCAATGTTCGCCGCCAGTCGCTGATCGCCGACATTCGCGACGAGTCACGCATCCGTTCGGTGTTCGACGCGCTCCGCCCGGAGTTGGTGTTCCACGCCGCCGCGCTGAAACATGTCCCGATCGTTGAGGACAACCCGCTGGAAGGCCTGTTGACCAACGCGGCGGGCACTCGCCACGTGGCTGACGCGGCGCGGGCGTCGGGGGCTCTGGCGATGGTGCTGATCTCCACCGACAAGGCGGTCAATCCAACGAGCGTGATGGGTGCGTCCAAGCGGCTGGCGGAAATGTACTGTCAGGCGCTGGATATCGTCGCCCGCAAGACCGGCACGGGGATGCGCTGCATCACGGTGCGATTCGGCAACGTACTGGGCAGCACCGGATCGGTGGTGCCGCTGTTTCAACGCCAACTCGCGCGCGGCGGCCCGCTGACCGTTACCCACCCGGACATGCGACGTTATTTCATGACGGTGCGGGAGGCGGTAGGTCTCGTGCTGCAGGCGAATGTGATCGGCGTCGGTGAGGCGCGGCCGTCCTCTGACCAGGATGGCGGGATATTCGTGCTGGACATGGGGGAGCCGGTGAAGATCGTCGACCTCGCGCGGCAGATGATCCGGTTGGCGGGACTGAAGCCGGACGAGGATGTCGAAATTCGTTTCACCGGCCTGCGTCCTGGCGAAAAGCTGTATGAGGAGCTGTTCCACGGCAAGGAACCGCCGGCGCCGACCGGTCATCCCGGGTTGTTGATGGCGCATCCGCGCACCGCCGATCCCGCGATCGTCGGGCGCGCGATTGAGGAAATCGCCACCGCCTGCCGGGCCAATCAGACGCGGCTGGCGCTGACGTTGCTCAGCCGGCTGATCCCCGAGTTCGAACGCGATACCGATGGTTCGCACGCGGATGCCCGCGCCGGGATTGGCGTATGATCGCGTTACATCGTCGGCCTCGGACCAGACCCGATGGGGCTGCGATGGCCCGCTCTTTTGGCTCGGCTCGTCCGGGCCACCTTTCGCGGCTCGATGCTGGATCGGATGGCCCGGCCAGGACGAAACAGCGGTTGCCGCGACCGATGCTCGCGCCGCGCCATGATGGGTTGCCTTTGGCCGCATGAAGATTGGAGCTGAAAGTTCATGGCCGTGACAAAATCCGCCGTGCCGTTTCTCGACCTGCCGGCGCAACAGGCGCGGATCAGGGACGATTTGCGGCGCCGGCTCGACGCGGTGCTGGCGCACTGCCAGTTCATCCTCGGTCCCGAGGTGGCGGAACTGGAACGCGAACTCGCGCGGTTCTGCGGCGCGAAACATTGCGTGTCCGTCAGTTCCGGCACCGATGCATTACAGATCGCCATGATGGCGGAGAACATCGGCCGGGGTGACGCGGTGTTCCTGCCGGCCTTCACTTACACCGCGACCGCCGAGGTGCCGCTGGTGCTTGGCGCGACACCGGTGTTCGTCGATGTCGATCCGCGTACGTTCCAGATTGACCCCGCGCATCTTCGGCGGCGTATCGCCGAAGTGAGGGCGAAAGGAACGTTACGGCCGCGTGCGGTGATCGGCGTGGATTTGTTTGGGCAACCCGCTGACTGGCCCGCGTTGTCGGCGATCGCCTTGGCCGAGGGTTTGTTCACGATCGACGACCTGGCGCAAAGTTTCGGCGCCTCGTTGCATGGGCGGCCGCTTGGCACGCAGGCGGACACGACGGCGACCTCATTCTTCCCGTCGAAGCCTTTGGGCGCGTACGGCGATGGCGGTGCGCTGTTCACGGAAAGCGACGAACGCGCCGCGTTGTACCGCAGCCTGCGCACGCATGGCGAAGGCACCACCAGGTATGAAGTGCTGCGGACCGGGATGAACGGACGTTTGGACTCGATCCAGGCGGCGGTATTGCTGTCGAAGCTGACGGTGTTTCCCGATGAACTCATCGCCCGCGAGAAGATCGCCACGTATTACGACCAGCGACTGGGCAACACCCTGACCGTTCCCGCCCGCGTTCCCGACAGCACCGCCGCCTGGGCGATCTACTCCGTACTGTTACCGGATGACATCGACCGTGCCGCGGTGCAGGACACGTTGCTTGCCGATGGCGTGCCAACGGCGATTTATTACCCGCGGCCATTGCACCGTCAGCCGGCCTATCGCGAGCACCACGACGGTGCAGCTTTGCCGGTGTCCGATCACCTCGCGGACCGCATTCTGGCGTTGCCGATTCACCCCGACATGGATGAGGCCGCGGCGTGTCACGTGTGCGATGCCGTGGTCGCGGCGGTGTCCAGGCGGAAATGACAATGGTGCCGATCGCGGGTGGCTTCGAATACGGGCCCCAGGCAGCAGCCCGGCACGGAAGCTTTCTCGTGCCATGGCCGCGCCGTGTGCCTGGTGCGAAAGATCGTGTCCTGAGCCAACTCGAACGTGCCTGTATTCCCCATCTTCCCTCCCGCGGCGTGACGATATACAGCGAACGGTAGCTGCCGATCGGCGTGCCATCAGCCCGGTAACGCGTGAACCACACGCGAAAGTGTACCTTTTCCGGACCGGCATCGATCACCTCCTGATAATCCCACTCGGAGCGCCCCCAATCCGCCGATTGACCGCCACGCGCTCACACCAGGTTGTGGTAATCGGACGGTGTCGCCATCACGGTGACTTTGCCTGAATGAAAGCGGACGTGCGGAAAATGGAACCAGCGCGTGCGGATCGCCTCCGCGTCTTCACGATTGAACGCCTCCATGAAGCCGTCCAGCGCGGCCCGCGCTCCCGCGGTCGCGGCTTCGTTCGGTTGGGTCATGCCGGCCATCTCCCCTGACAGAACGATGACTGTGACGGTGCGGCCCGCGCCCGGTGATGCCGCCTGGTGGTGGCTGTTGGGCGCGCTGTGCCTCGTGTTGCTCGCGCCATTGACGCTCGCCGATGTGCCGCCGCTGTTGGATTATCCCAACCACCTGGCGCGGCTGTTCGTGCTGGCGTTCGTCGCGCACGATCCGGTGCTGGCGCGGTTCTACCAGCCGCACTGGGGGATCATCCCGAACCTGGCGCTCGATCTTACCGTGCCGCCGCTGCTGCGAGTGTTCCCGGTCCATCTCGTCGGCCGAGCCGTCGTCGGTCTCACCATCCTGCTCCCAGTGCTCGGCGCGGCCGCGTATCATCGGGCGCTGACCGGACGATTGTCATACTGGCCGCTTGGCTCGGTGCTGTTTGCTTACAATGGCGCGCTGCTGAGAGGTTTTCTGAATTTCGTCGTGGCGGTCGGGCTCGCGCTGTTGCTCGGTGCCGCCTGGGTCGCATGGCGTGAGCAGCGACCCACCCGAGCCATCCTGATCGGAGCGCTCGGCGCGGTGGCATTGTTCTTCTGCCACCTGACGGGGCTGTTGTTCTTCGCGGTGCTGATCGGCGGACATGAGTTGCTGATACTCTGGACGGATCCGTTCAGATTTGGCGGCATCCTGCGGCGAGCCGGCCCCGTGATCGCGGTTTTCGCGGCTCCTGTCGTGCTGTACGGGGTCTCGGATCTTGGCCAGATGCAAGGCGCCGCGGTATTCCGCTCGGTGGCGGATAAGGCAAACGCGGCGCTGATGCCCGTGATGAATTATCTCTGGCCGCTGGATCTCGCGACGGCCGCGCTGTGCGTCGCGGTCCCGGCGCTTTGCCTGGCGAGACGCTGGTGCGCCGTTCCGTTGCGGGCGGCGGCGGCGATCGCCGTGTTGCTGGTGTTGTTCATCGGATTGCCAACGGCGTTCAAGGGAACCTTCGACCTCGACACGCGCTTTGTCATGATGGCGGCACTCATGGCCCCGGCCGCCCTGGTGTCGATCGCCATTCCGCGTCGTGCGGCCTGGGTCATCGGCATCGGTTTCT
Organism: uncultured Acetobacteraceae bacterium; assembly: GCA_937902425.1. Lineage (GTDB taxonomy): Bacteria > Pseudomonadota > Alphaproteobacteria > Acetobacterales > Acetobacteraceae > Rhodopila. The sequence continues at coordinate 11,774 of CALFNB010000152.1, forward strand.
TGCTGCTGTTCAGCGCGCGGATGGCCGTTCTCATGACCGTCTGGCACGATTGGGCTGGTTATCTCGGGCAGTTTCGTTCGGTGATCGCATCGGTCCGGCCGGGCGACGTTGTGCTGACGGTCCGCCTGCCGCGTGGGACCGAGAACGATATCTGGACCTCGGTCGCGACGGCGCGGCGGCTGTCGGATGGGACCGTCGTCGATGCCCACCTGCCGGCCCTGCTGCTGATCGAGCATCGCGCCTGGTGGCCGTTTTTGTTTGACAACCCATCGCAGCAGCCGGTCGAAACGCGCGCACCGTTTCTGACATTGGCGGCGCGGATCGATGTCTCGCCGGACCCGATCGCGCTCCTGGCGCGCGATGAGGAGGACATGCGACCGATTACGCACGTACTGGTCCGCGGTCCCGTGCCCGGCCCGCGCGAGATCGAAACGGCGGGTCTGACAATGGTGGCCGAAAATGGCGAGGCGGCATTGTTCGCCGTTGTTCGCCATCGGCTCAGCCGATGACCGCCACTTTCGCCGCCGATTGGCCGCTGATCCAGGCGCCCGCCAGCGTGCCGGCATAGGGGACGTTGCAGGCTTCGCCCGCGAACATCAGATGCCCGCCGGCCAAAGGCATCCCCAAATCGTCCCGCGCCTGGGCTCGGCCGGGCGCCGCGTAGCAGTAGGCACCGCGGATCCAGGGATCGGCGTCCCAGCGAGTCACCAGCGTGCCGCCGCCGGCGAACAGGCGATCGACCCGGCCTCCGAACAGCGCGCGCAACTGGCCCAAAGCATAATCGATCGCGGCGGCCTCACCGGCTCGGGCGAGGTCCCACGCCACGCCGCCGCCAATCCAGCCTTGCACGTAGTCGCGTCCGAACGGCCAGCATTGGAACGGCATCAGGGTCAGGCCGCTGTGCGGCACCTGGCGGTCGACCGAGCAGTGCAACGGCAGATCCAGCCGATCGGGTCCGTTCGCGCGCAGGGCGACCTTAATCGCGAGGCCCATGGGCAGCGCATGGATGCTGTCCTGGACATCCGGCGGCAGCGGGGGATCGAACACCAGCGCGCCCGCGGCGAGGACTCCGGTGGAGACGGTCACGATGCAGGCGCCGGCGGTCAGCGTTCCGTTTTGGGTCTCGACGGAGATGCGCTTACCCCAATGCACTTTGGTCACCGGCGTGTTCAGGCGGATGTCCAGGCCGGGGGCCAGCCGTCGCGCCACGAAGGCGCCGATGCCGCCTTCCGCCACCAGGTTGCTGCCGCCCAACGCATTCCGCCGCCAGTCGCGGGCGCTGAACTTCGCGGCATCCACGGCGCAGATGACTGGTCCTTCCCAGGCCTCGACGGTGGCGGCCCAGGGATCGTTGGGGAGAGAATGGGTGACGTCGGCGAGAGCGACGTCGGCGCCATCGCGCAACAGAGCGTCCGCCGCGGTCTCGAAGCGGTTCCACGCACCGTCGTAGGAGCGGGCTTCATCCTCGGTCATGAGGCGCGATCCGACATAGGTCCGCTCGGTGCGGATTTCGTCGGAGCGGAACAGCCGGTCGCCGGCCGTTCTGGCGATTGGCACCAGCGGGTTGTGCTCGGCGTCGTGGAACCAGACCGCGCCCATGTCGAACCAGACGCCACCGAGCGCGGCGGGATTGGTGGTCCAGGCGCGGCCACCCACACGGCCGGAAGCCTCCAGGATCACGCAGCGCCGTCCCATGGTTCGCAGCGCGGTGGCCGCCCCCAGGCCGGCGAGGCCCGCGCCGATTACCACCACGTCTGTGTCCACGTCCATTCAGGTTCTCCCGCCGTGACGAGGCGTTGTGTGTTGTCTGGATCGGCAGCATAGAGCATTTTCGAATTGCGTTGAGCATGGGTAGCCATCGCGAGGGCGCTGCCTCCTTGACCTCCGGCAAAGGGCGAGGCCCTTTGCAATCTGTCCATTGGTTGGGTGTTGGCCCTCCTGAGACACCCAACCAAAAGAATGGTTCCAAGGGCCACTGCCCTTGGCGGGTTCGAAGGGCGGAGCCCTCGCGCTTCCGGCTCGCCCGAGGACCTGTATGCTGCGCCACCGGAACAGGGGAGGGAGTATCGATGCCGGACAGCGCGGACACGTTCGACTACATCGTCACGGGCGCCGGGTCGGCCGGAGCGGCGGTGGCGGCGCGGCTGTCGGAGTCGGGACGCCATCGAGTGCTGCTGCTGGAGGCCGGCGGGCGCGACAGCAACCCCTGGATCCACATCCCGCTTGGCTTTGCCCGGACTTATATCAATCCGGCGGTGAACTGGAAGTTCGAAAGCGCGCCGCAACCACAACTCGCCAACCGGCAACTGTATTTGCCGCGCGGGAAAACCCTCGGCGGCACAAGTTCGATCAACGGCATGGTCTATATCCGCGGCAACCCCGCCGATTACGACGAATGGCGCCAGCGTGGATGCGA
>CALFNB010000153.1 GCA_937902425.1 uncultured Acetobacteraceae bacterium
GGCTTGCTCGCGAACAACAACTTGGTTCTGCCAGCCTGACGGGTGGGGGATGTGCCGCTGGGAGTGGGGTGCCGCGCGTACCCGGCGGCCATTGTAATCGTCACGTCGGCGATGCCCACGCGGCCGCTTCGGGTTCCAGTGGGTCAGCCGGGTGCCAGCAGTTGATCGCGAAGACCATTAGCCTGACCGGGTCGGGATCATTCGACGCGACAAGCTGTTCCCCTTACGGCACGGCGACCTTTGCCAGCGCCCCGTCATCCGTTCAGTCAAGGCTCGTTCGGTAAGCACGGAATCTCACCACAATCCGACGCGCGGCGGCGCGCGGAGTTGATCGCGGTGGCGCAGATCGCCGTTGGTCCCCGACGAACTTCGCATCCGGCCTTCGAGCGCGCGGCGCGAACAGGCAATTTGCCGGCGCACGGTGCCGCACCGCGAGGGCAGCCAGAACATGCGGCTACTAAGCAACAATCAAGGGACGCGACCGCCGCACCCGGAACTTCCAAAGCGAGATCCTGTTCAGGCCGGCGGAGAGGAACCCCGCCGCGATGTCGTTGCGATCATGTCACGCAGCCATGACACGGCGCCTCGCCAAAGCAATCGCGCTTCGTAGCCGATTTCCTGAGCGATCAACCGGTGTCCCTCGATCGTGAGGTCCGTGGCCTCGGCGAACATATGCCAATGATCCTCGATTGGCTGATCCCGGTTCATGATGTCGTGGTCGTCCATGCTGTGGATCCTTCTCGCGGTCGGTGAAGGACGTTCTCTCGCCTGTATCGCGATGCAGCATGAACGCGTGTTGCCTATTTCGCAAGCACGAATTTGGTCAAATTTGGAGGTGATGAAAAATCAGGCAATCGCGTGCGGCTCGCCCGTGCGCGGCATCGCGAACGGGCGAGCGACGACGGCATCAGCCGGGCATTGGCATCTTCGGAAAGCTCTGGAGTCCACCGCCAAGCGAGACCCAGGGCATTTTGCTGTCGCAGTAAATCTCCATGGTCGGCTTCAACCAACTGGAGTCGTCCATCGTGCCGGCGCGGATCATCACGACGTCCCGCATCATATCGGCGGTTCCGATCACCGGCGAGCCGCAGTTGGGACAGAAGCTGGAATGGGTGCCCTGGCCTGAGTCGCCCTTGCTGTCATAGACCTTGACTTCACCTGTCACGGTGAGCGTCGGTGCTGGGATCGCGACCACCACGGAATAGGACGTGCCGGTGGTCTTTTGGCAGGATTTGCAATGGCAGACGCCCGCGAAAATGGGCTCCGCGTCGGCGCTGTAACGCACCTTGCCGCACGAACAGCCGCCCTCGATCTTCGCCATGTCTTTTCTCCCGGTTTCGTGGCGGTGACCAGCCTGGCAGAATTCAATTCGCCGGGCCACCTGGATTTTGATCGGTCACACAATCTTCGCCTCGAACGGCGGCAGCAAATCCGGGGCCTCGAATTCCACCACCCAAAGGTCTGGATCGAACTTCAGCTGGCGCGCGACATAGGCGTCAGCGGTTGACTGGTCGACCGGCGCGGCGCCGGTGCCGCGCATCCAGGCGACGTCGCCTCGGGCGTCACGGACCTGCGACAGCACGGCCATGCCCTCGCGGCCGTGCAGCACGACAAGCACGCCGCCAGCGTCGGGATCGCCCTTGCGCACCACGACGCCGGGGCATCCACCCTGGTCGCCCATGCGCAGGGCCATGCTGACCCAGAGGCTGGCCTTGACGCGGGGTTCGGTCATGAGATGGGGCTGGGCAGGCGCCGGGGCTTCGCCCCGAGACCCCACCAAGGGGCTCTGCCCCTTGGATCCCCGCCAAGGGCGGTGGCCCTTGGAACCATTAATTTGGTGGGTGCTGCCGACCGAGACCTTGCAAGGTCTCGGTCGGCCCTCCTCAGAGCACCCACCAATGGACAGATTTCAAAGGGCCTCGCCCTTTGACGGAGGTCCAGGATTGGGCCGCGAAGCGGACCAATGCGCCTCCTGGCGGGTTTCAGGGCGGAGCCCTGACCGCCGTGCTGACTCATTTCCGCGCCGCCCCCGAGTCCAGCAGCGTCAGGTTCTGCTCCGCCTGTTCCGCCGCGTCACTGTTCGGATCAACCGTCCGCGCATGGCTCCAATCTTCCCGCGCACCAGCCAGATCGCCCATTGCCTGCCGCAGAATGCCGCGCTCCACCAATGCCTCCGCGTCCTCCGGGTCGATCGCCAGCGCCTTGTCGATATCCGACCGCGCTTCCTCCAGCATGTCCATCCGCCGCCACACCGACGTCCGCATCACCAGTGCGTCGCCACGTGACGGGTCCAGCGTCAGCGCCTGATTGAGATCATCCAGCGCATCGCCGGAGCGGTCGAGCGCATCGCTCGCCTCGGCGCGGCCGATCAGCAGATCGACGTCGTTCGGAGAGATGGACAGCGCTTCGGTCGTGTCCCTCAGCGCCTGCTCCGCCTGCTCCGCCATCATTCTCGCCTCCGCCGCCTGACCGAGCAGAACGGCACGGGTGAAGCCCTGGACCTTACCGCCATGCGCCAGCTTTTCCAGCATCTCCGCGCCGGTCTCGGGCTCGCCGGAGGCGATCGCCGCCAGGGCCTGGCAATGGATCGCGGCATCGCCGCCGCCGGTCGCCTGCCAGGACGTGGCGATCGCCTCCGCACCTTCCGGGTCGTCGGCGATCATCGTCATGCATTTGTCATATTGGTCGTCCTCGGCGATGCGCGGCGGAAACGGCGGCACCGGCAGGTTGTCGGTTGCCAGATCGACCGGAGTCGCTGCTGGCTGCTCCGACCGCGGCCACCAGTCAATGCCGCCCAGGTTGCCCACGACCAGGATGATAGCGCCAATCGCCAGGAAAGCGGCGCCGATAATGACCGGCCGGCGGATATTCATGTCGTCATCTACCCGGCCGCGCTGAAATGCACAAAGGCGTTTTGTCCGACATGCGATCCGGCGGCCAACGCCCCGTACGGCGGAAACGGCACGCTGCCGAGAGTGCCGGTAAACACGCTGTCGTGGATCAGCATCGAACGGCGGACCGTGGGCCACACCGTGTCGGACAAAATGTCCTGATCGATATGGTCGTTCTCAACCCGCCAGCCGGTGCTCGCGCGAAACAGATCGGTGGGCGAGGGCAGGATGTTGCCGACCCCGCCCCACATGCCGGCCAGGATCAGGTCGGTGTGCGTATGCCAGTCGCGCATCGCATGGAAATAACAATCGGAGTGCAACCAGGCATCGACGGCCACGCGCTCCTTGATGTTCAACAACGAATCCGCGTCGCGGATCAGGAACCGTTTGACTGACGGGTCCCGGATCACTTCGAACCGCCACAACAGCCGACGGTGACCGGGCTGACCCGGCGGCAAAATCATTTGCCGCATCTGCACGCCGCGGCGGCTCAGATCGGTCACGTAATTATGATCCACGGTCGTATCGTGAAAGACCCGGATCGACCAGGCGGGGAACAAATGCGGCAGGATACGCACGCTCTCCAGCAAAGGCACGAGGTAGCGCGGTTCGGCGCCCCACAGGCTGTAGGCGATCACGTTCTCCGCCGGGTTGCCGGGATTGAACGGTGGCGGCGGACCGGTGGGGATGCGGGCGACCGGCGCGCGGCCGCCGAACCGGAGATCCTTCGCCTCCAGTGACCCGCGGCCAGCCTGGAGGGCTTCCTCGACCAGACCCTGCCGGTGGAGGGCGTCGCAGAGGCAGTCATGCACGTTGGGGCTGGCCGAACCCAAAGCGAGCGCCTGGCGGCACGCCGCGACCGATGCCTCGAACTGGCCCGAGGTCAGCAGGCAGACGCCCAGATTTTCGTGCAATGCGGGATTGCCGGGGAAATGCGCCAGGCTGTCGCGCAGCACGCCGATCCCGCCCGAAACGTCGCGTGTGGCGAACAGCATCAGCGCCAGCAACAAAGCATCGCCGGCGGACGGCGGCCCGCAGGCGAGTACCTTGCGTTGCAGGTCGATCGCCTCGGACAGATCGCCGCGCGCGTAACTGTCGCGGGCGATCTGGCGCAACTCATCACGGGCGGACGCGTCGAGCTGTGAAAATCCGCTGGCCGTGTCAGGCGGGGCGAAGCGGCCGGACATCAGCGCGGCTTCAGCACGATGTCGGCTTCGGCGCTGGCGGTGACCGGCATGTCCTCGGCTTCGGCGCTGGGTGGCGGGGCCATCGCCGCCATCGACGCGCGAGCCACCGCCTGCTGCTGCGGCATGATCGGCGGTGGCGCCACGCTGTCGAGCCGGACTTCCTTGAAGGATGCGAACCGCAGGCCGAGGATCTCAGCCGCTTCATCGGCGCGCCCGCGCAGGGCCGAGAGCGCCTGTTTGGTGGCGTCCTGGCGCGCCGCCCGCTCGGTCTGCCGCGACAATCGCCAAACGAGATTGCCCTGGACGAGGCCCAGTTGTTGCAGGTCGCCGACGAGTTTCAGCATGGAAGCGCTGTCCTTGCCGGACAGGTTGAGGCTCTGCCCGGCCTGCCAGCGTTCGACACGATCGGTGGGCGTCGGGCCGATGCGCCAGACGTTATAGCCGCCGGTGGAAACGGTTATGCCGTCGACCTTTTTCGCCGCCGCGACCGCGTCCCGCATCATCTCGTTCACCCGCCTCTGCGCATCCTGGGCGTTAGGCGCGGTCGCCTCCGCGCGTAGCGCCGCGGCGAGTTCGTCTGGCGCGACCATGACGGTCGCGGTTTCCGACAGACGGAGGATGGTGTCGTCAGCGCGCGCCTGGGTCAGGGGAGGGGCGCCGGCCAGGAGCAACACCGACGCGACCAGGGCGGTGCGGCGAACGGCGGCGGCGAGGCGGTGCATACGCGGTTCTCCCGGGTGCGGATCGCGTCCGATTTGGGCTGGTCGGAGGGCGGGGGCAAGGGGGCGTGGTGTGGTGGACGGTGGTGGTGGATTGAAAGGATGGCAGTGATCCGAGCGGGCGGAGTGGCGCGCGTGGATTGACATAAGATAGATTCTTCGGCATCCTTATGTAAGTCACCAATAGAAATGTCACTCCCGTCCCCGATAGAGATGACACTGGGGGTCAGTCTGTCGTCGGCACGTTCGGAGCGACGTATGATAGCGGTCATGTGTTATGATGGGATCAGGAAAGGACAATACCGTGGAAGGCCGCTCTCAGCGAGCAGACCAGGATTCAGGTCGGCGTGGTAATCGCTAAAGCCGCAAGTGGGACAAGCACGACGAACATGACCATGCGCAACATCGCTTTTCTCCTCCCGAATTAGACGATCTGCTATTCGACGTTCGGTAGATTACTGCCCCACGCTAATGGATTTTATCGGATCCATCATATGGGTCTTGAGAAGTTGGGCGGTGGCTTCGTCTGTGGTACGGATGCACCCCATCGTACAATGCTGAAATCCGGTCCTGCCGAGCCCGTCGGGAACGCCTTCCCGACCCGAGTGAACCCCCATCCCCTCACGCTCGGGTACATCGAATATGAAAATTCCGTGGCTACCGTACGCAGAACTCGGCAAGTCACCTGGGTGGGGCACATAATAGTCAAAGACGTAGAGGCCGTCTGGCCAGGGACCTTTACTATGCGTATCGACATTGTTGGCTGCGTCCCAGCTACCGATTCTGGTATTGTTAGCAGCTGTCAGCGTCAGCTTTAGGGTTTGACGGGAGAATTCGAGTTTAGACATTAGTGTAACCTCGGGACAGAGGGGGGCCCTCGCGAAACAGCGGTGGTCAACAGGCATGCGACCACTATGCTTTCGGTTTGGCGGGGGCGGTCTTCAAACCTGGATTATTTGGATGGAACGAAACTGTGATGGTGTTTGTACCGGTGACTTTGTTGTCTACCGATGCTCCAAGGCTTACAATATAAAAATTGAAACCGCCGGAAATGTTGGTGTCCTCAATCAGGACCACTGTGAAGACGAGTGTGTTATCGGGAGCTGTCGAGGCTGCATTTTGAAAGCACGGATAATGCGTCGTCGCTTTGGTCAGCCCATCGCGCAATGAGTCAAGGGCCGGGACGACCACGGCCTTTGGGCGGATGCCATTGAATTGATTCGGATCAAGGCCATGCCCTGCTTTGGCTGCCGCAGCCCATTCAGTTTGGAATTCTTGTGTAGTAGGGGGATAATAAATGTAATTTATGTCCTCTGTCGAGGTACTTTCATAGGTTTGCTTGAACGAAGGACTGATACTGGCGGCAGCAGCAGCCGGCAGCACCGGTATCTTAAGTCCGCCATTCGCACCGCCGGTCACGTCACTTACAGCGGTAAAATCCATTTTGACACTAGTTATCACTAGTGTCCGGTGAATAAGCACATTATTTCAATGGCTTATATTATGTTGCC
>CALFNB010000154.1 GCA_937902425.1 uncultured Acetobacteraceae bacterium
GCCTGGGCCGGGCAGATCGCCTCGCACAGCTTGCAGGCGATGCAGCGCTCCTCGCCGTTCGGGTAGCGGCGCAGCGCGTGCTCGCCCTTGAAGCGCGGGCTGATCGGACCCTTTTCGTAAGGATAGTTGATCGTCGCCTTGCGATGAAAGAAATAGCGCAAGGTCAGCGACATCCCAGTCACCAGCTCGGACAGCAGCAGGCCGCGCGCGGTACGGTCGAGGAACGCCATTACGATCAGGCTCCTTTCATCTTACGCATTCGGCAGCCATCCAAACGCCATCAGCACCCCCGCCGTCAGGACCACCCAGAACAGCGAGAACGGCAGAAACACCTTCCACCCCAGCCGCATCAACTGGTCGTAGCGGTAGCGCGGGAATGAGGCACGCACCCAGATGAACACGAACAGGAAGAAGCAAATTTTCGCGATCAGCCAGAATGGCCCCCAGAGGCCGCCGCTGAGCCAGGCGATGTTGAATGGCGCGAGCCAGCCGCCGAGGAACAGGATCGACGTCATCGCGCTCATGAGGATCATGTTGGCATATTCGCCAAGGAAGAACAGGCCGAAGCTCATGGAGCTGTATTCGACGAAGAAGCCGGCGACGATTTCCGACTCACCCTCGGCGAGGTCGAACGGCGCGCGGTTGGTTTCCGCCAGGGCCGAAATGAAAAAGATGATGAACATCGGAAACAGCGGGATGCAGAACCAGACTTTCTGCTGCGCCAGCACGATGGTGGTCAGGTTCAGGCTGCCGGCGCACAGCAGCACGGTCACCAGCACGAAGCCCATGGAGACTTCGTAGCTGACCATTTGCGCCGCCGAACGCAGTGCACCCAGGAAGGCGTACTTCGAATTCGACGCCCAACCGGCGACGATGATGCCGTAAACGCCCAATGAGGAGATGGCGAACAGATACAGCACGCCAACGTTGATATCGGCGATGGCCCACCCGTTGTTCACCGGAATGACCGCCCATGCGAGCATGGCCAGAACGAAGGTGAGCATCGGCGCCATGATGAACAGCACGCGATTGGCGCCGGAAGGAATGATGGTTTCCTTCGTCAGCATCTTGATCGCGTCGGCGAACGGTTGCAGCAGGCCGAACCAGCCGACCACATTGGGTCCCTTACGCAACTGGATCGCCGCCATCACCTTGCGCTCGGCATAGGTCATATAAGCAACGCCGATCAGCACCGGCACCAGCATCGCCAGCGCCTCGATCGCGGTCAGGATGACGATGCCGATGGGATCGTTGAGCAGAAAGTTGGTGACGCTGTCGATCATCGCCGCTATTCCGCCGCCATCGCGGGCGCCGGTTCCAGTGCCGCGACACAGGCCGCCATGGTCGGCGACGCGCGGCTGATCGGGTCGGTCCGGTGGTAATGCTTTATCCGCGGCGCGAACGCCACGTCTTCCGTCGCACCGCCGCGTGGACCCGTGGTGTCGGTGCAGCCAAACCGCGGCAGGAAGCTGATGTTGGCGAATACCGGATTGACCTGTTCCAGCCGCGCGCGCAGTGCCTCGATCGAGTCATAAGGCAGCGTGTGACCGATCCGGGCGCTGAGGGCGCGAATGATCTTCCAGTCTTCCCGGGATTCGCCCGGCGGATGCGTGGCCATGAAGCCGCGTTGAACACGGCCCTCGGTATTGACGTATGTGCCGGATTTCTCGGTATAGGCCGCGCCCGGGAGGATCACATCGGCGCGCGCGGCCCCGGCATCGCCATGATGTCCTTGGTAGATGACAAACGTTCCGGCGGCGATCTTTTTGGTATCGAACTCGTCGGCACCGAGCAGCCACAGCACATCAAGGTCCAGCATCGCCTCGACACTCTTGCCGTTGGGGCCTGGTACAAAGCCAAGATCGAGCGCGCCGACACGGGCGGCGGCGGTGTGCAGCACGTTGAAACCGTGCCACTCCGCGGTCAGCGCACCGGCGCGCGCGGCGATACCCCATGCGGCGGCGAGCACGGCGGCACCGTCGGCGCGGGTCAATGCGCCCTGCCCGACGATCACCATCGGACGCTTGCCGGATTTCAGGAAGCCTTCACCATCGGCGAACGCGGACGGGCCGGTACCGAGATGCGACAACGGATAAGTAAGATCCGTTTCGGCGCCGATCAGGCCGATCTTCGCGCCACTTTGGCTCCACGCCTTGCGGATGCGCGCGTTGAGCACGGGTGCCTCGCGCCGCGGGTTGGAGCCGATGATGAGGATCGCATCGGCTTCCTCGATCCCGGCGATCTGCGTGTTGAACGTGTAATAATCCCGCCGGGCGTTGGTCAGCTTCGCGCCGTCCTGCCGGCAGTCGATGTTGGGCGAGCCGAGCGCGGTCATCAGGTCCTTCAGCGCCAGCATGCTTTCGGCATCGCACAGATCGCCGGCGATGGCGCCAATCTTTTCGCCAGCCATGCCATGCAGTTTCGCGGCGATGGCGTCAAACGCCTGCTGCCAGGTGGCGGGTTGCAGCTTGCCATCGCGCCGCAGCCAGGGCTTGTCCAGACGCTTGCGTTTCAGACCGTCGATGGCGAAGCGGGATTTGTCGCCCAACCATTCCTCGTTCACGTCTTCATTCAACCGCGGCAGAATTCGCAGCACCTCGGGACCGCGGGTATCGACGCGAATATTGGCGCCAACCGCGTCGAGCACATCGATGCTGTCGGTCTTGCTCAATTCCCACGACCGCGCCGAGAACGCGTACGGCTTCGAAGTCAATGCGCCGACCGGACACAGATCGATGATATTGGCGGAGAGTTCCGAACTCAGCGCCTTCTCGACATAAGTGCCGACTTCCATGTGCTCGCCGCGCGAGGTGGCGCCGAGATCGGGCACACCGGCGACCTCGGAGATGAACCGGATGCAGCGCGTGCAATGAATGCAGCGGTTCATCGAGGTTTTCACCAATGGCCCGAGATTCTTGTCGGGAACCGCTCGCTTGTTCTCGGCGTAGCGCGAGTGGTCCATGCCGTAGCCCATGGCCTGATCCTGCAGGTCGCACTCACCGCCCTGGTCGCAGATCGGACAATCCAGTGGATGGTTGATCAGCAGGAATTCCATCACGCCGCGGCGGCCGTTGCGCACCATCGGCGTATCGGTGTGCACGATCATTCCCTCGGCGGCGGGATAGGTGCAGGAGGAAATTGGTTTCGGCGGTGTCTTTTCAATTTCGACCAGGCACATGCGGCAATTGCCCGCGATCGACAGCCGGTCATGATAGCAAAAGCGCGGAATTTCGATGCCGGCGGCCTCGGCGGCCTGTAGGACGGTGGCGCCGGCGGGGACCTCGACCTCGATCCCGTCGATGGTGAGTTTCGGCATCACACACTCTTTCGGTAGGCGGCGATCAGGTCGCTCACCAGATAGCCATCGATACGCAAGCCGTCGATATCGCAATCGTTGATGGCGACGCCGGCGAGGCTGACATTCTGGATGGTTCCGTTGGCCAGCGTGGTGTTTTCAACATGGGCGCCGGAAAGGTCGACATTGGTGAAACGCGCGCGGGCCAATTTCACGCGCGAAAAGATGGCGTCCGCCATGTCGACATGATCGATCCGCGCCGATGACATCCTGGCGTCCTCGAACCGCACCTTGGGCATCGCCACGCCGCTGAACGAGGACTCTTCCAACACACTGTCAGTCACGACAATCGGTTCCTGGAGGCCGGTGTGTTCCATCGCTTACTCCGCCGCCAGCCGCGGGATGGATCGCGCTTTATAGGCCGCGATGCGTTCTTCCATCATTGGCCGGAAATGCCGGATCAGGCCCTGGACCGGCCATGCCGCGGCATCGCCCAGAGCGCAGATCGTATGACCTTCGATCTGTTTCGTGACCTGCTCCAATGTGTCGATTTCCGACGGTTCGGCGCGGCCCTCGACCATGCGGGTCATGACGCGCCACAACCAGCCGGTGCCCTCGCGGCACGGTGTGCACTGGCCGCAGCTTTCGTGCATGTAGAATTTCGACAACCGGGCGATCGCCTTGATCACGTCGGTGGATTTGTCCATCACGATCACGGCGGCGGTGCCCAGACCGCTGCGCACATTGCGCAGACTGTCGAAGTCCATGAGCACCTCGTCGCAGACCGATTTCGGGAGCACCGGCACCGAGGCGCCGCCGGGGATCACCGCCAGCAGATTGTCCCAGCCGCCGCGCACCCCGCCGGCGTATTTATCGATCAGTTCGCGCATTGGAATGCCGAGCTCTTCTTCGACATTGCACGGCTTGTTCACATGTCCGGAGATGCAGAATACTTTCGGACCCGTGTTGTTTTGCCGTCCGAGCGCGCTGAACCAGGCGGCACCGCGACGCATGATGGCGGGGGCGACGGCGATGCTCTCGACGTTGTTCACCGTCGAGGGACAGCCATACAGACCGACACCGGCCGGGAATGGCGGCTTCAACCGCGGCATGCCCTTCTTGCCTTCCAGGCTCTCGATCAGAGCGGTTTCCTCGCCGCAGATATAGGCGCCGGCGCCGCGATGCGGGATGACTTCGAAATCGTAACCGGAACCGCAGGCGTTCTTGCCGATCAGGCCGGCATCGTACGCCTCATCGATCGCGGCCTGAAGCACCCGGCCTTCATTACAGAACTCGCCGCGGATATAGATGTACGCGGCGCAGGCGCCCATCGCGAAGCCGGCGACGAGGCAGCCTTCCACCAGCTTATGCGGGTCGTGCCGGATGATGTCGCGATCTTTGCACGTGCCAGGCTCGGACTCGTCGGCGTTGACCACGAGGTAACACGGCCGGTCGGAGGTCTTCGGCATGAACGACCATTTCAGGCCGGTCGGAAACCCCGCGCCGCCACGGCCTCGCAGACCGGAGGCCTTCACTTCGTTGACGATGTCGTCACGGCCGCGTTCGAGGATCGCTTTGGTATTGTCCCAGTCGCCACGGGCCCGCGCGCCCTTCAGCATTGGGTCATGCAGACCGTAGAGATTGGTGAAAATGCGATCCTGGTCGGCCAGCATTCTTCAGGTCCCCGGCGCGAATTGCAACGTGGTCAGCGTGGTCGGCCCGCCCTCCGGCGCCGAGGTCTGGCGTCCGATCATGGAGCCGGGCGGCGGCGGCTTACCCTCACGCAGCGCGGCGATCAGGGTTTTCACTTTTTCCGCGTCCATGTCCTCGTAGAAGTCGTCGTCCACCTGCAGGATCGGCGCGTTGACGCAGGCGCCAACACATTCGACCTCGGTCATGGTGAACAGCCCGTCCGCGCTGGTTTCCTTCCAGCCCTTAATGCCGGTGGCGTCACGGCAGGCCCGCACCACCTCGTCCGAGCCACGCAGCCAGCACGGCGTCGTCGTGCAAAGCTGCAGGTGGTACTTGCCGATCGGTGCCGTATTGAACATGAAATAAAACGTCGTGACCTCGTAAACGCGGATCGGCGCCATGCCGAGGCGTTCGGCCACCGCGTCCATCGCCTTCACCGGCACCCAGGCGCTGCCGGTTTGCCGCTTCATCTGGCGCTGCGCGACATACAGTGCCGGAATAACCGCGCTGGCCTGCCTGCCCACAGGGTATTTGGCGACGATATGGGCGATCTCCGCCCCCGACTCGGCGTCGAAAGCGAAATGCGCGGGCTGCTCGAAATCGGGTTCGGCCATGAGTTACCTGTCGATCTCGCCGAACACGACGTCGAGCGATCCGATGATCGCGCAAACGTCGGCCAGCATGTGCCGCTTCGCCATGACATCGACCGCCTGCAGGAAGGCGAAGCCGGTCGAGCGGATCTTGCAACGATAGGGCTTGTTGGTGCCGTCGGCGACCAGGTAGACGCCGAACTCGCCCTTCGGCGTTTCCACCACCGAATAGGTTTCGCCGGCGGGCACGTGATAGCCCTCGGTATAAAGTTTGAAGTGATGGATCAGCGCCTCCATTGAGCGCTTCATCTCGGCGCGCGTTGGCGGAGAGAACTTCCGATCCTCCACCTTCACTGGGCCTGGCTTCATTTTCGCCAGACACTGTTTGATGATTTTCACGCTTTCCCGCATCTCGATCAGTCGGATCAGATAGCGATCGTAACAGTCGCCATTGCGCGTGACCGGAATCTGGAACTCAACCTCGGCGTATTTGTCATAGGGCTGCGCGCGGCGCAAATCCCACGGCACGCCGGATGCGCGCAGTGGCGGACCGGAAAATCCCCAGGCCAGTGCCTGCTCGGCGGAGAACACGCCAATGTCGACCGTGCGCTGTTTCCAGATCCGATTGGTGGTCAGCAGCGTTTCCAGATCGTCGATGAATTTCGGAAATACGTCGGCCCACTCGCCGATCCGATCGGTCAGGCCGGCGGGCAGGTCCTTCGATACGCCACCCGGACGGAAATAATTGGCGTGCAGCCGCGCACCCGAAGCCGCCTCGTGGAACTCCATCAGCTTTTCACGCTCTTCGAAACCCCACAGCGCGGGGGTGATGGCGCCGCAATCCAGCGCATAAGTCGTGAGATTGAGCAGATGGTTCAGCACCCGCGTGATCTCGGCGAACAGCACGCGGATCCATTGCCCGCGGTCCGGCACCGTGATGCCAAGCAGCTTCTCGACCGCCAGAGCGAACGCGTGCTCCTCACACATTGGCGATACGTAATCGAGACGATCGAAATACGGCACCGCCTGCATATAGGTTTTGTACTCGATCAGCTTCTCGGTGCCGCGGTGCAACAGGCCGATATGCGGATCGGCACGCTCGACGATTTCGCCGTCCAGTTCCAGGATCAGCCGCAGCACGCCATGCGCGGCGGGATGCTGCGGGCCGAAATTGATCGAGTGGCTGTCGATCTCGACGGTCTGCGTGCTGGTGCCCGGTTCGATAACGGCGGTCTCGCTCATACTCTCAGTCCTTCGCCCGCGACGCCTGGACTTTTTCGTCACCCGGCAAGGTCGTGATGGCTTCCCATGGCGACATGAAATCGAAATTCCGGAAATCCTGGGTCAGCTTCACCGGCTCGTAGACCACGGCCTTGCGATCCTCGTCGTAACGCACCTCGACATAACCGGTCAGCGGAAAATCCTTGCGCAGCGGATGCCCCTCGAAGCCGTAATCGGTCAGGATGCGGCGCAGATCAGGTTGGCCGGAGAAGATGATGCCATACAGGTCCCAGGCCTCACGTTCCCACCAGGTCGCGGCGGGCCAGATACCGTGCACCGACGCGACCGGCGTTTCGGCGTCCGTCGTGACGACCACGCGCAGCCGATGGTTCAACGATACCGACAGCAAATTATAAACGACGTCGAAGCGCTCGGCGCGCTCGGGCCAATCGACGCCACAGATATCCATCACCTGCTCGAACGCGAACCGCGGATCGTCGCGCAGGGTCAGCATCAACGCCGCGAGCCCGTCGCGGTCGGCATGGGCCGTTAGTTCGCCAAGCCGGATCGAAGTCTCCCGCACTCCCAGCAGCGATGCGACCGCATGGCCCAACAGTTCCAACGGAGTCGGCGCCTCGGTCTGGGCTTCTTCAGCCACGGAGGATGGTCCCGGTGCGGCGGATTTTCTTCTGCAACTGCATGATCCCGTAAACCAGCGCCTCGGCGGTTGGCGGACAGCCGGGCACGTAGACATCCACCGGCACCACCCGATCGCAGCCGCGCACCACGGAATAGGAGTAGTGGTAATAGCCGCCGCCATTGGCGCAACTGCCCATGCTGATCACCCAGCGCGGCTCGGGCATCTGGTCGTAAACCTTGCGCAGCGCGGGCGCCATTTTGTTGGTCAGCGTGCCGGCGACGATCATCACGTCGCTCTGCCGCGGCGACGCGCGCGGAATGATACCCAACCGGTCCAGATCATAACGCGGCATATATGCGTGGATCATCTCCACCGCGCAACACGCCAGGCCGAAGGTCATCGGCCACAGACTACCCGTGCGAGCCCAGTTCACGACTTTGTCGAGATTGGCGACGAGAAAGCCTTTGTCGGCGATCTCTCCGGTGATACCTTTGATCACCGCGTCCTGCTCAGGACCGGGCGGCAGATGATCGCGATTCCAGGCTATCGTGGTGTCGCTCATCGGGTCACTCCCACTCCAGCGCGCCTTTGCACCACTCGTAGACGAAGCCGACCGTCAGCACGCCGAGGAAGCCGATCATCGACCAAAAGCCGAGCGCGCCGATCCCTTTCAGGGCGACGGCCCAGGGAAACAGGAAGGCAACCTCGAGGTCGAAGATGATGAAGAGGATGGCGACCAGGTAGTAGCGCACATCGAACCGGCGGCGGGCGTCGTCGAACGCCTCGAACCCGCACTCGTAAGCGGACAGTTTTTCGGCGTAGGGCTTCTGGTGGCCCGCGAGCAGAGAACCGCCCAACATGGCGACGGCGATCCCTCCGGCGATGACCAGAAAGACCAGGATGGGCAGATACCCGTAGAGCAGCGGTTGCATGGCACTCGTCACCTTACGTCATGCCGTGCGGGAGCCGGCCTGGTTTCGCCGAAACCAAGCCTCCCCTTCTTGGCGGGCGGACCATAACCAAAGAGCGCCCGCGCCGCTATAGGGGGTGGCGCGGAAAAGCAAGGTCAGGGCTTTGCCCTGAAACCCACCAAGGGCGCTGCCCCTTGGAGCCCCGCCAAAGGGCGAGCCCCTTGGAACCATTCATTTTGGTTGGGGATGGGAGAGGGCCGACACCGACCTTGAAGCGCCACCGTCGGCCCTCTCCCATCCCCAACCAATGGACGGATTTCAAAGGCGTGCCTTTGACGGAGGTCCAGGAGGCAGAGCCTCCTGGCGGGTTTCAGGGCAGCGCCCTGAGCTCTGCCCAGCCCCAAACGATCTCCTGGCACGATCATGCCGGCACTCTTGC
>CALFNB010000155.1 GCA_937902425.1 uncultured Acetobacteraceae bacterium
ATGTCCTCGATCATTCGCTCACGTAATGGCGACATGGTGGTCTCCTTTCGTTGATCTATCGACGGGCCGCCTCATGCCCGCCGGATCAAAAGGATACACCAGCCAGCCAACTACCCCGATCGCGCGATCTGACACCACTCGGCGAAGCCGTTCCGTCCAACGGCCGGTTCACCGCCACGCCTTCGATCGAGTTCAACCGTTGGCGCTTCGACAACACCACCATCCTCGGCGTGCCGGTCAGCGAGGCGGCGCGCGACAGAACCACCACGCGAACGGGCGTGACTTTGGGCTATGGCTGGATGTCCGGGCGTGACGTGTTGTGGGTGAACCGCGTGCTGACCAC
The DNA here is from genome assembly GCA_937902425.1 of uncultured Acetobacteraceae bacterium. GTDB lineage: Bacteria > Pseudomonadota > Alphaproteobacteria > Acetobacterales > Acetobacteraceae > Rhodopila. The sequence continues at coordinate 344 of CALFNB010000155.1, forward strand.
GCACTACGATGAACCGGCCGCCGGAGTGCCATCGAACAATTCAACGTCATGGCAGAGCTTGCTCGGCGTCGACTACGACGACGATACCGTCTGGCGGTATCGGTTGCTCGGCGGGGTTGACTATCGCCAGGCGGCGTCGCCTTTGGTCGCATCCGAAACCACCGGGATCGCCGAAGCCGAGATTACCTGGTCGCCAACCGGAACGACCACGCTCCGTGCCAGCGCCTCCCGCGGGGTCGAGGACGCGGCGCAGACCGGTTTGTCCAGTTACACCTACACCAGCGCCAGACTGACCGTGGACCACGAGTATCTGCGCAATATCCTGTTGAATGCCTCGGCCACGGTGCGTCAGGCGTCGTTCAATCAAACCGGTGGCCAGCAGTTGGGCCTGGGGTTCGGCGTCGGCGCGAGCTGGCTGATCAATCGGGGCTTGCGGCTGTCCCTGACCTACGATTTCGCGGACGTGCGGAACGCGCATTTGCCGGCGGGCACGGTGGCCGGCGATTACACCCGAGGCCTGACGCTGCTGAACTTACGCCTGGGGCTGTGATCCGGACCGTCTCGCTGCTGGGTCTGGACTTCGCCGATCTGACCGCGGCCGCGGCGGCCGAGGCGATCGCGGCGCGGCCTGAACGTGCCCCGTTCGGCTACGTCGTCACGCCGAACGCCGATCATCTGGTGCGGATGTCTCGCGATCCGGAGCTGGCCGGGATCTACCGGGGGGCATGGATGCGGCTGCTGGACTCGCGGGTCGTCGCGGCGATGGCGAGGGGATGCGGGCTGCCGGTGCCGTGCGTCGCCACCGGCAGCGACCTGACATCTTTGTTACTTACCCAACATATCCACCGAGGTGAGAAAATCACGATCATCGGCCTGCGGTCAGCATGGTTGCCGGAACTGAAGGCGCGATGCGGGTTGGCCCAGCCATTTCATTACGATCCTCCAATGGGGTTCGACAACGATCCGGTCGCCTTTGGCGCCACCGTGGCGTTCATCCTGTCGCACCCGGCACGGTTTGTGTTCCTGGCGGTCGGCTCCCCCAGACAGGAGCGTCTGGCCGCCGCCGTAGCCGCCATCGGGCGAGCGGCGGGAACCGGGCTTTGCATCGGCGCCAGCCTCGCGTTTCTGGCCGGGGCCGAGCGGCGGGCGCCGATGTGGGTGCAACGCGGCGGACTGGAATGGGCGTACCGGCTGGCGAGCGACCCGCGGCGGCTGGCGTGTCGTTACCTGCTGGACAGCCCCCGCATCATGCCGCTGCTGCTGCGCGAGAGGCGAGCGGCGCGGTAACGATGGGACCGGATGCGACGTCGCGGCTTGCTACTTCGGTCCCATCCGCCCGGAGGCCGGGTGGGCTGGCGAAGGGAAGCGACCCAATGACATTACTTCGGTCCCATCCGCCCGGAGGCCGGGTGTCCCGGAACCTTGAACCGCTTCCCGGTATCGATCAGATCGGTCCCGTTCACCTTCAGAATGGAGAAATCCTTGTCGAGGAAGTTCCCCACATACACGTAACGCGAATCCGGCGAGATCATTACCGCTTCCGGCAGCGCTCCGACCGGAACCGTCTTGCCCGCCGTGACCGTCGTGCCGTTGATCTTCAGCAAAGTCGCGCTGCCGGTCTTGTGGTAGTACCACGCTTGCGGAGCGCTCGAGCCGTCGACATTGACCACCACGGCGTACTTGCCGTTCGGGGCCATCGCCAGGCCCTCCGGCGCGTCGCCCACCGTGATGTGCGCGATGCCATGCGGATGCGGCCCTCGCAGGTCGATCACGCTCACCGCGTCGAGGCTGCCGTCCGACGAGCCGCCGCCGCCATTGTCCGCCGTGATCGCCAGTTTGCCATCCGGCGACACCACGACGTTGTATGGGAACGGATACGTCGGCACATCAACCTTATTATAGGTCACCTTGTCGCCGTCCACATCCAGCACCGCGACCTTGTTGTCCGGCGACCTCACGACCAGCGCATGCTTGCCGTCCGGCGTGAACACCACCTGCGACACCCCTGGCCCGATCGGGATCGTTCCGGTTTGCGTCACCTGTGTCCCGTCGATCTTCAACACGCTGACCGAGCCATCCGCGCGGTTGCACACCAGCGCCATGTCGCCTTTCGGACTGAACGACAGGCCGGACGGCTGCTTGCCGAGCGTGACCGTCCCCGCCAGCTTCGGCGGGTTGGCTTTCATATCGATCACGAACAGTTTATCGGTCGGCACCATTTTGCGGACGCCGTTGTCCTCCGCCACCGTCATCGAGTCCGCGACCAGCGCGATGGCGCCATTCGGCGAAATGTCGAGATTGGTCGGCGGCCCGACGATCGAGTTTTCCAGCGGCAGCGAGACAACGATTTTTGGCGCCTCGGGGTTCGCCAGATCGACGATCAGCACCGCGTCGTCGCCGGTCGGATTGACCATCGGCTTACCCTGCGCGTCGGTGCCCGGCTTTTCATCGTCGCCGACAATCATGAAGGGGGCGGCGCGCACCGCGGACGTCACGGCGAGGCCGCACAACAGTGCGAGCCCGGACGACAGAGCGAGGATTGGCGCGCGGCGCCGCGACGTCGAAGATGGCATTGTTTCTCTCCCAGGATGTCTTTTTTCCCGGTCGAGTATGGTCCGGCCCGGTTATGGCCGCAAGCGGACCGCGCGGCGCGTGGAGGGTGAATGCCGGCTAGAAGACCGGGCTTATCGGCACATGCACGAGGTGTTCCTCAACGTGTTCGACACCTGGCGTGTTCTCGGCGGCGACGCGGATCGCCTGGCGCTCCTCCAACGGCTGGTCGTCGGAATACCAAAGATGCACGACATTGTTCCGCACCATGATTTCAGCAGCCCAGATTTTGGCCCATGGCTTGTCTCGCAGCTCCGCGAGCAGCGCGTCGCGGATGGTGAAATCATCGGGAGCCGTAACGCTCCCCGTCGGGCTCTTCGCCGTTACCACGGCACGCACGAGATTGGCCCGGCTGACGATGCCAATGAGCTTGCCGTCGCGAACGACCGGCACCCGCCTGATCCGTTTGCTGTCCAGCAGGTCGGCGATTTCAGCGAGGCCAGAGGTGTCGGCGACCGTGATGACATCGCGCGTCATGACGTCCGCCACGGTGCGCCCATGCGACTTCAGGTAATCGCGCGCCACGTTGTGGTCCGATATCAGCGCATCGAGCCATCGCGCGCGCCGTCGCTCCGACCGGCGTTCCGTTCCGGTTTCGGTGCGGTGCAAAAGATCGCTCTCGCTGACAATTCCAATCAGGGTGTTGCTGGCGTCCACGACGGGCACGCCGCTGATGCCGTGTTTGCCCAGTAGATCCGCGAGGTCTTGAACGGATGTTTCGGGAGTGACGGTAATCACGTTTTCCGTCATTACGTCGGTGGCGCGCATTGGGGGCCCTCCGGTGCGAATGTGGTTCTTTTGGCACGTTTATTTTGATCGCGTGGACTACGTGTCGCATTGACGCAGGTCAAGCGGGCGTGCCTTGAGAAGGGCGAGGGCTCCGCCCTTCGAACCCGCCAGGGCTTTGCCCCTGGACCCCAGCCAAGGGCGAGGCCCTTGGCGATCTGTCCATTGGTGGGTTCCTGAAGAGGGGCCGACGACCTTGCAAGGTCGTCGGCCCCTCTTC
>CALFNB010000156.1 GCA_937902425.1 uncultured Acetobacteraceae bacterium
CGCTCATACAGCCGCCCGGTGACCATGCTGATGACCGAGACCTGCACGCACGGAAAGCTCTTCTCGAATGGCCTGATAATCTCGCGCTCGTCGCCTCCCGCCTGGGCGGTGTAATAGGTCACCTTGCCCTCGTCGCAAGCCGCCTTGACGAGCTCGGGTGAGCCGATGGTTTCCCCGTCGACGACGTTGGACGGCATCTGCGCGAGCGCGGTTCCGGCCCCGAGCAGCGCGATCAGCGCCAGCGATCCGAAAAACCGATGGCACGGCGTGCGAATGTTCATGAAAGTCTCCCGGTTTCGATTGGCAAAGGGTCAGTTTCCGGGCGTCAGGGTTGGACCGCGCCCGGCCCTGATCAGGCGGCTCAACAGCACGAGGGTCAGAATGATCGCGGTCTGGATCAGCGCCATGGCCGCGACCACGTCGGTAGACCCGCGCAGCCACAGGTCGAACATGGTGACCGAAAACACCTGCGTGTCCGCGGTATACAGGAACAGCGCGGTGGAGATTTCGCGGAACGACAGCGCCAGCAGGAATGTCATGGCCGCGACGATGCCCGGCCAGCTCAGCGGCACGACGACGCGGCGCAGGGTGTAGAGGAACCCGGCGCCGGACAGCCACGAGCTTTCCTCCAGCTCATTGTGGATCTGCACCAATGAGCTGGTGATCGATCTCACGCCCTGCGGCGCGAACTGTGACACATAGGCAAGGATCATGATCCACAGCGTGCCGTACAGCCCGACCGGAATGGTGATCCATGACCACAGGTAGCCAAGTCCGATGATGAGACCCGGTATCGCCACTGGCAGCACGACGATCGTGTCGAGCATGCGTCGCCCGCGCAATCTTGTGCGGCTGACGGTGTAGGCCACGGCGAAGTAGAGCACGCTGCCGATCAGCACCGTACCCAGGCCGACCGCCAATGAGTTCCACAACGACGCGCGCACCACCGGATCGCTCAGCGTGGACTGAAACCGCGCGACGCCGAACTGGCTGGGGTCGAACAGGGTCGCGAGCGAGGTGTAGTACAGGTTGCGCCGCAGCGCGATCAGCAGCAGCGCGGCATAAGGCATCAACACGTTCGCCAGCAGGAACAGGAACACCAGCATCGCCAGCGGCCAACGAAGGATGCCGAGTTCCACCGGCCGCGGGCGCAACCCCTTGCCAGACACCGTGACATAACTGCGGTGGCGCATGACCCGGTACTGCAGCCACACCAAGGACATTGTCGCAAGCATCATCAGCACGCCCAGGGCGGAGGCCTGATTGACCTTCGGCGGGGCGAAGCCGATCAGATCCCAGATGCGCACCGACACGACGTGGATGTCGCCGGGCTCCCCCAGTACCGCGGGGATCGCGAACAGGGAGATCAGCAGAACGAACACGAGAAGCGAGGCCGACAACAGCGCCGGTGAAACCAGCGGCAGCGTGACCTTCAGCATCGTTCTGACCTGGCCCGCGCCGGACATGATGGACGCTTCTTCAAGCGTGGCATCCATGTTGCGCAGGGCCGCCGATATCAGAAGGAACGCGTACGGCGCGTAGTAGATCGAAAAGACGAACGCGATCCCCGGCATCGAGTAAATGTTGACCGTGACCGGCAGATGCAGACTACGCGCGAACAAATTGAGCAGGCCAGCGTGCGGCGATGCCAGAATGTCCCAGGCGAAGGCGCCGACAAGGGGCGAAACAAACATCGGCAACAGCGAGATCACCTCGACGCCGCGACGACCCGGCAGGTCGGTCCGGACCGCGAGCCATGCCGAGCCCACCCCGATCGCGACAGCGCCCGCGGTGCCGAACACCGCCGCGATGAGCGTGGTTCCAACGAGGTCGGCGAAGCTGGGCGAGTTGATCAGGTCGATGTAGTTCCGAAGCGTGCCGCCAGACCAATCGAAATGCAGGGCCCGCGGCGGCTCGCTGAGGAAGGAACCGATCACCAGCACGACGACGGGGAATACGATCAATATCGAAACGACCGCGAGTAATACCGCCATGACCCCGTACGGCGCGACCGCGGCCGCGCGGCCCTGGATGCGCTCGTCGCCGGAGGTGCCGGCGGTCGCGTTCATCGGGCCTGCCGGGGAACGATTCGCGTGCTCTCCACTGGCAGGTGGAGCACGGCATCGGACCCTTCGCCAATGAGATCACGGGTCCCGAGGGCAACCACGCGGAACGCCAGACCAGCCCAGTCAGTCGTGTAACGCGTGGACGTGCCCTGGAATTGCCGATGTACGATGCGGACCTTGTGCCCGCCGGTTGAAGCATCGGATGCCGCCAGCGTGCAGTCCTCGGGATGAATGACGACATCCACGCGGTCGCCGACCGAGACAGGTTCCTCACGCGTGGCGTGGAGTTCGTGGCCGCCGTCGATGCCCAGCCGGCAGAGGCTGCCGTCCAGCACATCCAGCACGGTCGCTTCAAAGATGTTCGCCGATGAGATGAATTCCGCGACGAACCGGGTCTTCGGCCGGATATAGATGTCCAGCGGGGCGCCGATCTGAATGATTTCGCCGTGATCCATGATGATGATCCGGTCGGCAAGCTCGACGGCTTCTTCCTGATCGTGGGTGACGTAGATGCTGGTCAGGCCGGTGCGCCGTTGCAGATTCTTGAGTTCGATGCGCAGACCTTCCCGCAGCTTGAGATCGAGGTTGGACAACGGTTCATCGAACAGCAACAAGGCCGGATCGAACACCAAAGCCCGCGCCAGGGCAACGCGTTGCATCTGCCCCCCCGAAAGGGCCGTCGCGGACCGTGTCGCCTGGCCGGCAAGCCCCACAAGGTCCAGCACCCGCGCAACTTTTTCCCGCAGGTCCGCCTGGCCGATCCGTCGCACGCGCAGCGGATAGGCAACGTTTTCAAACACCGTCATATGCGGCCAGATCGCATAGGACTGGAACACCATGCCGATATCGCGGCGTTGCGGCGGCACGAACAGGTGGCGCGTGGGCGCGGAGACCGTCGCTCCATTCAGCGCGATCGTGCCGTCATCAGGTTTTTCCAGGCCGGCGATCAGCCGCAGGGTCGTTGTCTTGCCGCATCCGCTGGGACCAAGCAGGACGACGAACTCACCTTGATTTACCGAAAATGAAATGTTGTTAACCGCGACGTGGGAGCCAAAGCTCTTGAGAAGACCTTGCACTTCGCATTTCGCGCTCATCTGCTCGTTGGCATCCATCGGATGACATGGCGGTCAGCGCACTGCTTCGTCGCCGCGAGCCGCGGGCAACAGCGCGTGTTGCTGCCTGGTGACATGTACGTCCCCCATAAGGCGAGGCCAGCAGCCACGCTGATTGGGTCAATTCGTGATTGGTTTGAGCGAAGAGTCAAGTGCGCCCGACAATCGGCCGATTAATGCGAGACATCGCACGACGCGTGCGACCTGATACGTGCTCTGACAGGCGTGAACACGGACCGGCTGCCAGGAGAGAAGGCCCGCTGCATCGCCCTCGATCTCGGCTTTGCATACGTGCCATTGGAAAACGGCGGCGTCCTGCCCGCATTGCCACACCGGCATCATGGTGGTGATCGACCGTATCGCGCCGCCCCGGGTCTGCCTGCCTGTTCAGGACACATCATGACCCAGGCGCGATGGCCCAACCCCAGGAGGCCAATTCACCCGCCAGAACGGGGCGCGGACTCTGGTCCCAATTCTATACTTTACGCCACAAGCGCGATATGTTGTGGTGCGGGAGACAGGCCGGCGTGTGGAATGCGTGGAATCAGTGACTTATACCAGGGGCCCTTGATCTTGACTCGTGAAGCCTTGCCCGAATCCCCTGTCCATGAGTCGCTGCGTTCGACGTTCAATTCATGGAGTA
>CALFNB010000157.1 GCA_937902425.1 uncultured Acetobacteraceae bacterium
CGGAAGAACAACGTATCGCCGTCTTCCGATGTCCCATGATGGACACGCCGGAAGCGTCGCGTGCCGCGTCAGCGGCATACGCAAGCACGCCGGCACCCAACCGGAAATTCGTTTGTTGCATTTTCGAGCACGTTGTTGAGGCATACCAAAATATCAGGTCTGACATTCGATAATTGAGTGGAAACCTTACAGCGAACGCCAACTGACTCTCGGTGAACGCAAGATAGGATCAGATGGCGCTGCACGAAATGGCGATCGGTCCGAGCTGATTTCGAAAACGCGAAGCACCGCTCGCCCGGCGCACCGCGGAACGCATGAAAATTAAAATACGCGGTGCGAACGAAGGGATTGACCTAGGTCAACGCGAGGTGACGCCTGTTCTGGCTGGATTGCCGACCAAACCGAGGAACGTCGCAATGATGACCAGATCAATCGGACGCCGCACCGTATTGGCTACGGGCGTGACCGTGGGCCTCGCGACCTGGATCGCACAACCCCGCCCGGCGCGCGGCGCCGACACGCCGATCCGCATCGGAGTGCTGACCGACATGTCGGGCGCTTACATGGACAACACCGGACCGGGAAGCGTGGCAGGCGCGCAACTGGCGGTCGAGGACTACAGGAAGATCGATGCCTCCGTGCGGGTCGAGGTGATCTCGGCGGACATGCTGAATAAACCGGACGTGGCGCTGGGAATCGCGGGTGAGTGGTATGGCAACCAGGGCGTCGACGTCATCCTCGACCTGCCGCTGTCTTCCGCCGCGCTCGGTCTCGCGACCATGGCGAAGGAACGCGACAAGGTCGCGATCCTGACGGGCGCGGGCACCGCGGACCTGACCGGAAAGGCGTGCGGACCGAACCATCTGCACTGGGTTTACGACACTTGGTCGCTGCCGGCCGGGGTCGCTCGCGCGCTGGTCGCGGAGGGTGCCGACACCTGGTATTTCATTACCGCCGACTACGCTTATGGCCACTCGCTGGAGCGCGACACTGCCGCGCACGTCGTCGCGGCCGGTGGGAAAGTGCTCGGCGAAGCGCTCACGCCGTTCCCCGGCACGACTGATTTCTCGTCGTACCTGCTGCAGGCGCGCGCCAGCAGTGCAAAGGTGATCGGCCTGGCCAACGGTGGCGGCGATTCCGTCAACTGCGTCAAGCAGGCGTCCGAGTTCGGCTTCGCGAAGTCCGGCGTGCGTCTCGCGGGCCTGGTGTTCCAGATTAACGATGTGCATTCGCTGGGTTTGGAGGCCGCCCAGGGCGTGATGCTGACGGAGCCGTTTTACTGGGACCTGAACGATGGCACCCGGGCGTTCGCCAAACGCGTCGCACCGCTCATTCATGGTCATATGCCGTCGATGGATCACGCCGGGGTCTACTCCGCGGTACTGCACTATCTGAAGGCGGTCTCCGTGCTCGGCACCGCGACGGCCAAGGTGAGCGGAGCGGCGACGATCCAGCAGATGAAGGCGATGCCGACGGATGATCCACTGTTTGGCAAAGGCCGAATCCGCGAGGATGGCCGCAAAATTCACGACATGTATTTGTTTCAGGTGAAGAAGCCGGACGAGTCGAAAGGGCCGTGGGACTACTACAAGCTGATCCGCACCACTCCGGCGGAACAGGCGTTCCGCCCGCTCAATGAAGGCGGCTGCCCTCTGGTGAAGGCATGAAACACCGGGCACGCGGCACGGTGGCGATGGATATGTGTGATATTCCGGGTGTGAAACCTGGCGTGGAATCACCCGCATGTCGCCGCGCGCCCGTGCTGGCATGCACGCTTGTGCGTTGCGCGACCTCACGCGCGCGCCCAAACTTCGCGCGGAACGTCGCGAGGAGGCAGACATGGATTTCTCCTTAACCGAAGAGCAGCGGGAGATCCGCGCAAGCATCGGGCGGATCTGCGCGCGGTTCGGCGACGACTACTGGTTCCGCAAGGATCGCGACCATGAATTCCCACACGAATTCGCCGCCGCCTTCGCCGAGGCGGGCTGGTTCGGCGCGCTGTTTCCCGAGGTGTGCGGCGGCGCCGGCCTGGGAATGACCGAGGCGGTGATCATCATGGAACAGGTGGGACACCTCGGGTTCAACGCCTGCTCCGCCTTGCACATGAATATGTTCGGCTGCATGCCGATCGTGAAATTCGGCAGTCTGGAGCAGCAGCAGCGCTTCCTGCCGCGGGTCATCGACGGTACCGACCGCGCCTGTTTCGGTGTCACCGAGCCGGACGCCGGGCTCGACACCACGCATATCCGTACCTTCGCCACTCGCAAGGGCGATCGTTACATCGTCAACGGGCGCAAGGTCTGGACCTCGACCGCGCAGGTGGCGAACAAGATTCTGCTGCTGACCCGCACCACCACGTTCGAAGAGAGCAAGCGGCCCAGTCACGGCATGACGCTGTTCTACACCGACCTCGACCGGAGCAAGGTGGAGGTGCGGATGATCGACAAAATGGGCCGCAACGCGGTCGACTCCAACGCGCTGTTCATCGACGGTCTGGAAATCCCCGAGGCGGACCGCATCGGCGAGGAGGGCCGCGGTTTCCACTATTTGCTGGCGGGGTTGAACGCCGAGCGGTTGATCGTCGGCGCCGGCATCTTGGGCGCGGCGCGCTACACGCTGGATAAGGCCGCGGCCTACGCGAAGGAGCGCGTCGTGTTCGGCCGGCCGATCGGCCAGAACCAGGCGATCCAACACCCGCTGGCGGAATGTTGGATCGAGCAACAGGCGGCCGAACTGATGCTGTATCACGGCGCCGCGCTGTTCGACGCGGGGGAAGAGTGCGGCACGATCGTCAACGGCGCCAAATATCTCTGCGCGGAAGTGTTCTTTAAATCCGCGACGCGGGCGGTGCGCACGCATGGTGGCATGGGCTATGCCAAGGAGTTCCATGTTGAGCGTTACTTCCGTGAATCGATCCTGCCGCTGGTCGCCCCGGTCAGTCAGGAGCTTGTGTTATCCTATGTCGCCGAGCGGGCGCTCGGCTTACCGAAATCATACTGAAGGAAGCGCCGCATGTGGCCTGTTCGTTCCGCTTTGTTCGTTCCCGCGCATCGCCGTGACTGGGTCGGCAAGGCGATCCGGGTGTCGCCGGGCGCTGTCGTGCTGGACATCGAAGATTCGGTGCCGCCGCAATTCAAATCTCAGGCGATGGGTTTGCTGAACGAGGAGATCGCCGAACTGAAGGCGGCGGGCGTTGGCGCGTTCGTTCGCGTGCAGCCGATGTACGACGGAACGCCGGCGGAGATCGAGGCCGCCGTCACCGATGGGTTGACCGCGATCGTGCTGCCCAAGGTGGCGAATCCGGGGGAGATACGGCGCCTTGCCGACCTGCTGAGCTATTACGAGGGGCGCGCCGGGGTCGCGCATGAAAGCGTGGGCATCCTGCCACTGCCGGAGACGGCGGAGGGGATGCATGGCGCGTGTGACATCGCCAAGGCGAGCGCACGGGTGCGCGGGATCCACGGCGCGCTGAGCGGACCGGTGTCCGGCGATTTCGCCCGTGCCTTCGGGTTTTGCGCGACGACGGAGGGCGTGGAGCAACTTTACCTCGGCTCCAAGCTGGTGCTGGACAGCCGGGCGGGCGGAGCGATGTATCCCATCGCTGGCATCTTCGGCACGGCGCAGGATGATCTGGCCGCGGTCGAACGGCTGATCCGGCGGGCGCGCGATCTTGGCTACAGCGGCGTGGCGGTCATGCATCCTTCGCATGTGGCGGTCGCCAACGCGGTCTATCGGCCGACGGCGGAGGAGGTCGCGTATTTCGAAGGCCTGCTGGCCGTGTTCGAGGCGGCGGAGAAGGCCGGTCTCGGGGCGGTGAGCTACCAGGGGGCGATGGTGGATTACGCGATGCTACCGCTGGCGCGGGAGGTTCTGGCGGAGGCGAGGCGGGGGAAGTAGGGGGGCATTCCGGAGACGTCTGGCTGGCGCATCACCCGTCATGGCCGCCGCGTGCCGGTGGTGGTTCAGTTTGAATGTGGGCAACGGGTGGGGAGCGGACTTTCAGGCGTGCCGCGTCCAATGGCAGGAAAGAGCCAGGGGCGGGCCTGTCAGGCGGTGACCGGCGCGCGACGCAGCGCCGGTCGAATAAGAGCGCGGCGGTTGCGCCAGGGGTATCATGGTGCCATGAGACCTCGTCGCTCCCTTCTACACGCGCAAAGGTAACGCCGTGGTCGACTCCTTCCCCGACGCGGCGCGACGCCATTGGAGCGACGCGAAGCACCTTGCGACGAACCACCGGTTTCAGAACGTTGGTCACTTGCTCGGTTTTGCGGCAGAGTGCCTCGCGAAGGAAATCCTGGAGAGCGCTGGCATCAAGATCGATAGTTCGTCCGGCCTCAGGGAACACTTTCCAAAGCTCCGAGACCGGATTCGGATGAATGGCCACAGTCGTGCAATGGTCCTGCCCCTCCGTGCCAATGAAGATGAGACACCGGCCGCCGTGTCGCCGGAAATTTCCGGACCTCCCCGCCGCCGGACCTTCACCGTCCAGGACAAGCTGCGCATCCTGGCCGAGACCGACC
>CALFNB010000158.1 GCA_937902425.1 uncultured Acetobacteraceae bacterium
GGGCTTTCCTTGGTCAGCAACGGACGGGTACCGAACTGAAACGCGATCGGTCCGATTTCCTTGTTGTCGAGCCAGTGGGCCCATTCCTCGAGCCACCAAACGCCGCCGGCCATGATGATCGGGGTCTCGCTGAGGCCGAACTCGTTCATGGTCTTGCGGAGCGAGACGACGCGCGGATAGGGGTCCTCGGGCTTCTCCGGGTTCTCGCTGTTGGACAGGCCGTTGTGGCCGCCGGCAAGCCACGGGTCCTCGTACACCACGCCGCCCAGGAGCGAGGCAGTCTTGTGATAGGCGCGTTTCCACAACGCGCTGAACGCGCGGGCCGAGGAGATGATCGGGTAATAGTGCACATTGAATCGCGCGGCGATGTCGGACAGCCGATATGGCATGCCGGCGCCGCAGGTGATGCCGTTGATCAGGCCTTTGGCCTGTTCCAACACTTCCGTGATGACGCGCTCGGCGCCGCCCATCTCCCACAGGATATTGGCGTGGATGCGCCCCTTCCCCCCGGTGATGTCGAACGCCTTGCGTGCCTGGGCCAGTGCGCCTTTGACCGCGTAGGCGATCAGCTCCTCATGCCGCTCCCGCCGCGTGCGGGCGTGATACACCTGCGGGATCGGCTTGCCCTCCTCGTCATAACTGTCGGCGTTGACAGCACTGATCGTACCGATGCCGCCACCCATGGCCCAGTGGCCGGCGGTGGTGCCGTTGGATACAGCAACACCCTTGCCCCCCTCCACCAAGGGGAGGACGTCGAAGCCGCCCATCCGAATCGCGTTGATCGCTTGCATACCCCGGTGATTCCTTATCAGGCCCGGTTCAGTTGGGTGCTGCCGGTACCAATCGCACGAGGCACTACCGATACGATGTCCGCCGCCGGATGAAAATATGTCAATCCGGCGACAGGCGCCGCCCACCACGCCGTCTTACACGCCAGGCACGGATGAGATCGCCACGCCTTATTTGTCCTCCATTGTTCGTCACCAGGGCCTGACAGGCAACGATCTGGCGCACATCCCCGTGACGAGCACGGGGATGGCGGGGAAAGCCCCGGTTTCAGTCGCCCAGAGGCGGCTGATCGGAGCCCTCCTGGTACGCCGGCCGCTCGCGCCGGGGGCGATCACCGCGATCACCGCGATCACCCCGGTCACCACGATCCGGACGGTCGCCCCGATCGGGCCGATCGCCGCGCGCGGGCCGCTCACCCACCTGAGCGGTGATGTCGGCGCCGGTCGCCTGGTCAACCACGCGCATCGACAGCTTGATCTTGCCGCGCTCGTCGAAGCCGATGACCTTCACCTTCACCGCGTCGCCGACATTGACCACATCGGTGGTTTTCGCGACCCGCTCCGGTTTCAGTTCGCTGATGTGCACCAGCCCGTCGCGGGACCCCATGAAGTTCACGAACGCACCGAAGTCCGCCGTCTTCACCACCTTGCCGGAGTAGATGACGCCCATCTCCGGCTCCTGCGTCAGCCCGCGGATCCAGTCGATGGCCGCCTGCGCCTGCGATGCATCCACGGCGGCGATCTTGATGGTGCCGTCGTCGTCGATGTCGATCTTGCACTTGGTCTGCTCGACGATCTCGCGGATCACCTTGCCACCGGTGCCGATCACCTCCCGGATCTTGTCCTTCGGCACCGTGATGATGCTGATCCGGGGAGCGGTCGCCGCCACGTCGCCACGCGCGCCGGTCAGCGCCTTCGCCATCTCACCCAAAATGTGCATGCGCCCGTCCCGTGCCTGGGCCAGCGCGATCTGCATGATTTCCGGAGTGATGGACGTGATCTTGATATCCATCTGCAGCGAGGTAATCCCCACCTCGGTCCCCGCCACCTTGAAGTCCATGTCGCCGAGGTGGTCCTCGTCGCCCAGGATGTCGGACAGCACGGCGAAGGCGTGGTCTTCTTTGATGAGGCCCATGGCGATGCCCGCCACCGGCCGCTTCAGCGGCACACCGGCGTCCATCAGCGCGAGCGACCCGCCGCACACTGTCGCCATCGAGGACGACCCGTTCGACTCGGTGATCTCGGAGACCACCCGCATCGTGTAGGGGAACTTGTCCTTCTCCGGCAGCATCGGACGCAGCGCCCGCCAGGCCAGTTTGCCGTGGCCGATTTCGCGGCGCCCCGGCGATCCCATGCGGCCCGCTTCACCGACCGAATAGGGCGGGAAGTTGTAGTGCAGCATGAAACTCGAACGGTACTCGCCTTCCAGCGCGTCAACGATCTGCTCGTCCTGGCCGGTGCCCAGAGTGGCGACGCAGAGCGCCTGCGTCTCGCCGCGGGTGAACAGCGAGGAACCGTGCGCGCGCGGCAAAATTCCGACCTCGGCGATGATCGGCCGGACCGTCTTGGTGTCGCGACCGTCGATACGCAGGCCGGTCGCCAGGATCGCACCGCGAACCACGTCGGCTTCCAGATCTTTGAAGGCGGCTTTGGCCTTCTCGGTGTCCAGACCCTCGGCCTTCAACGTTTCCATGGCCGCGGTCTTGGCGGCGTCGACGGCGTTGTGGCGCGCGCCTTTGTCCGTGATCCTGTAGGCTTCGGTGACCCCGGTGCGTGCCAGCGCACCCAGACGGGTCTTCAACGATTCGGCCTCGGCCGACGGCTCGGGCAACGGCCAGGGCTCCTTCGCGGCGTGGTCGGCCAGCTCGATGATGGCGTCGATGACCGGCTGGAACGCGGTGTGGCCGAAGGTCACGGCACCCAGCATGACGTCTTCCGGCAGCTCCTGGGCTTCCGACTCGACCATCAGCACGCCCTCGGCGGTACCGGCGACGACCAGTTGCAAACGGCTGGTCTTGGTCTGCGTCAGGGTCGGGTTCAGGATATAGGCGCCGTCCTGATAGCCGACCGTGGCGGCCGCCACCGGACCGTAGAATGGGATGCCGGACAGGGTCAGCGCGGCGGAGCAACCGATCAGAGCGACGATGTCCGGATCGTTCTCCATGTCGTGCGACAGCACGGTGGCGACGATCTGGACCTCATTCTTGAAGCCCTCGGGGAACAGCGGGCGGATCGGACGATCGATCAGGCGGCTTTTCAGCACCTCGGCTTCCGACGGCCGGCCTTCGCGTTTGAAGAACCCGCCGGGGATCTTGCCGGCGGCGAACGCTTTCTCCTGATAATTCACCGTCAGCGGGAAGAAATCCTGCCCAGGTTTGGCGGTTTTCACCCCAACGGCCGTGCACAGCACGATCGTTTCGCCATAGGAGATCAGCACGGCCCCATCGGCCTGGCGGGCTATCTTGCCCGTTTCCAGGACGAGCTTACGTCCGCCCCAGTCGAGTTCCTTACGGAAATAGTTGAACATTCACAGTCCTTAGGATGCGCGGCATCGGCGGACGGCAAGCCGGTTGAGCCGGGGTCCCGGGATTTGGCCGGGAGGCGGCGTCTCGGGTCGCATGGAAGAGGGCCGCACCACCCATTGGTCAAACCAGGAGGCACGGCCGAAGCCATGTAACCGGAAACGCCGTCGCGGTTCCCGCACCATCACTGGGGCATGCCGGATCAGCGGTCTGTCGGTCCGCCGCGGTCCGCGGCGTTGCCCGCGCGCCAGGATGGTGCGCGGGGTCGTCTACCCGTCATATATGGGATCGACGGGGGTTTCGTCATCTTAAAGTCGGGCAAAAAAGCACGTTAAAGTCCGGTGAAACGCGCGGTGGCCTGTCGTTTCGACGCCTTGTCCGCATCCGTCGCCGACCTGGCACCCGCAAACGTCCGTCCACGCCCTGCCGTCAACCTCGACCCGGGGATCATGGTGAGCGCGGTGCGGCGTCGGATTGATCCCCGGGCCAGGCTCTGGGGTGACGGATGGAGGCGATCGGACGCGCCGGGCTCTCTACCGCCGCAGGCTCAGCCGCCCGATCAGCGTCTCATACCGGGTCTGGCTCTTCCGCTTCACGTAGTCCAGCAACCGGCGGCGCCGGCCAACCATCATCAGCAGCCCGCGCCGCGAATGGAAATCCTTCGCGTGGATCTTCAGATGTTCGGTCAGGTTGTTGATCCGCTCGGTCAGGATGGAGACCTGGACTTCGGGGCTGCCGGTGTCAGTGGGGGCAGTTTTGTACTCGCCTATAAGCGCCGTCCGGCGCTCGGCCGTAATCGACATCGGGGATACTCCTGTCGTGAGAGGTCAGAGAATCCGCTCTGGCCGCAGCAGCCCGTCCTCCAGACGGCACAGCCCAACCACGCGGTCCCCCGCCATCGCCCGGGCGAGACCCCCATCGGGATCAGCCGAACGCGGAATCCGGCCCATCAACGCGACAAGGCTGATGGCCTGGCCGTGTTTGAGGTCGGCGGCCTCCGTCTCCGTCAGGGCCAGCGCCGGGATGTCGGCCAGCGCGGTCGCGACCGGAAGCAAGAGGTCCGGGGAAGCCGGCAGCGTATCCTCCGGTTTCCCGAGTTTGTCCAGCGGAATTGCCTGCGCCTCGGTGAACGGGCCAACCCTTAGGCGTCGCAGCGTCTCGATGAAGCCCAACGACCCGCATGCCTTGGCCAGATCGCGGGCGAGGCTGCGCATGTAAACGCCCTTGCCCGAGGCGACCTCGAACATCGCATGGTCCGGGTCGGGGCGGTCTGTCAGTTCAAAGCTGTCGACGCGGGCGGGCCGGGGTTCCAGCACCGGGGCACGTCCCTCGCGCGCCATGTCGTAGGCGCGCTCCCCGGCCACCTTGATGGCGGAAAATATCGGCGGGACCTGCATGATCGCACCACGAAACTTTTGTAGTTCTTCGCGGATGCGGTCGTCGGATGGGCGGATGTCCGAGGTTGCGATGACCTGGCCGTCGGCATCGTCGGTGTCGCGGGCTTCGCCGAAACGGAGGGTGAACCGATACAGCTTGGTGCCGTCCATGACGTAGGGAACGGTCTTGGTCGCCGCCCCGAACGCGATCGGCAGCACCCCGGTGGCGAGCGGGTCGAGCGTACCGCCATGTCCGGCTTTTTGCGCGTCGAAGGCTCGCTTCACGCGGTTGACCACGTCCGTGCTGGTCAGGCCGGGCGGCTTGTCGATGATCAGCCAGCCGTCGAGCGGGCGACCGCGGGGTTTGCGGCGGGACATGGAGGCGGGTGTCCGGATGGGGAAGGGCGGCCGGGGTATGGGGGGATGGCGGCGATGTCAATGGTGCCGCCGAATACCCAGCCGTTCTCATCATGGCGGGATCGCCGCGAATTGCTTTTATAATATCCAATCCCGTGGTAGCCTTTCGGAATGGCCATCATGAAAACAGCCAT
>CALFNB010000159.1 GCA_937902425.1 uncultured Acetobacteraceae bacterium
TGGCGAACCAACCGATGAACACCAAAGACGCACATCTGAATTCGAGACGTGTGAAACTTGTAGGGCCCGATCCGAGCATCACTCTCAGCCCCCTGGTAGTCGAAAGTACGCGCGACCGGACGTTATGCGTGCTGACGGCGATCCTTGGGTCAAGGCCCGAGATGGCTGTGACGAGCAGACCGCGGCCCATCCTGGCTTAACCTGATTCCGGCGTGATCAAAACGAACCTGTCGCTACCTGGTCAACCTGTCCGGCTTATACAGCTCGTAACCTGTCCGCTTCGTTCTTGTTCTGCGCCAGGAATGCCCCGGCACAGAGCGGAAGCGCATTATGCGGCGCCGTCTGAATGTCATGACTGATGGTTAACAGGGATCATTTGGGGCGTGTTGCGCCACCAAGAAAGAATTTGTCTGGGAGGACGCAGTGGCGCGGAGGACGCGGAAAAGCCAGGTGGCCAGCTGTATTGCCGCCTCCCGGAATCCGCCTCAACTGAGTGAGCGAACGATCAAATCGAGGTCCGATATCTCTGCGTCCTCCCAGAAATATTCTTGCTTTGTTGACGGAGCATTCCAGGTCCTGCCGAAAAGTCTCAATCGACGGGCGGCACGAAATCAAATGGCGCGGCGTATGCCGTGACGTCTTCGCGGCGCGACGGCCGATTGCCGCCACGGTCGACCACGAGCCCAGGTTCAGAACGAACCATGACGCGGTGGCACCCGTTGGTTTAAGCTCGTCCGTCAATCGGGATTTCCGCCCGCCAAACCAGGTGATCAGCATGTCCAAACGCATTGACCCCTCATGGACCGTGGTCGACAGCATCGAGAACAACGAGCACAATCGATGTGTCGACTTGTTCCGCCGTCCCGATGGCACGTTTGGCTTCGAGGAGTTCCGCCGGGACGCTGAAGACGCCGGAGCGTGGACCCCGGTCCAATATTATTCACACGCTGCCTGGCCCTCGCGGGAAGCGGCTTTGAGCGCCGCGACCCGGGCGGTGATCTGGCTGAACGCGGCGCCGATCCGTCAGCGTCCAGCGTAACGGAGGATCCCCCCGAACCGGTTCGGAGGAGGTCGTTACGCCGCCTTCGCCATCTGCCGCAGCACGTACTGCAAGATCCCGCCGTGCTCATAATAGCCGATCTCGTCTACCGTATCGATCCGGCACGTCACCGGCACCGTATTGGTCGTCCCGTTCGCCCGATGAATGACCAGGGACAGATCCATCCGCGGCGTCAGCTTACCCAATCCGGAGATGTCGATCGTTTCGTCTCCGACCAGGTTCAGCTGCTTACGGTCCATACCGTCCTTGAACGTCAGCGGCAGCACACCCATGCCAACGAGGTTCGAGCGATGGATACGCTCGAAGCTCTCCACGATCACCGCTTTGATGCCCAACAGGAACGTTCCCTTGGCGGCCCAATCGCGCGACGACCCGGTGCCGTATTCCTTGCCGCCAAACACCACGAGCGGCACGCCCTCAGCCTTGTAGCGCATGGCGGCGTCGAAGATCGGCATTTGATCCCCGGACGGAATATGCTTCGTCATGCCGCCTTCGACGTTGTTCAGCAGTTCGTTGCGGATACGGATGTTGGCGAAGGTGCCGCGCATCATGATCTCATGGTTGCCGCGGCGCGCGCCGTAGCTGTTGAAATCCTTCTGCTGCACCTGCCGTTCCAGCAAATAATCCCCCGCCGGCGACACTTTCCGGATCGACCCCGCCGGGCTGATATGGTCGGTGGTGATCGAATCGCCCAGTTCCGCCAGGATCCGCGCGCCCTTGATATCGGCGATCGGCGTCGGCTCCATCGTGATGCCATCGAAATACGGCGGGTTCTTCACGTAGGTGGAACCATCGACCCAGCGATAGGTGGCGCTGTCTCGCTCGACCTGAATCTGCTGCCACAGTTTCGTTCCCTTATCGACCTCGCCGTAGCGCCTGACGAACTGATCGCGCGACAGATTGGCCGCGATCACGTCGGCGATTTCCTTGTTCGTCGGCCAGATGTCGCGCAGATACACCGGCTTGCCGTCGGTCCCCGTGCCCAGAGACTCGGTGGTGATGTCCTGGGTGATCTTACCCAGCAGCGCATAGGCGACGACCAGCGGTGGCGAGGCCAGGTAATTGGCCCGCACGTTCGCGTGCACCCGGCCCTCGAAGTTGCGATTGCCGGAGATGACAGCGGTGCCAACCAGCTTGTTGTCCTCGATCGCGTCCACGATCGCATCGTCCAGCGGACCGGAGTTGCCGATGCAGGTCGTACAGCCATAGCCGACGAGATTAAACCCCATCGCGTCGAGGTCCGCGGTCAATCCGGACTTGTCGAGATATTCGGTCACCACCTGCGAGCCAGGTGCCAGCGACGTCTTCACCCACGGTTTCGGCTTCAGCCCCTTGGCGCGCGCCTTGCGAGCCACCAGGCCGGCCGCCACCAGCACCGCCGGGTTCGACGTATTGGTGCACGACGTAATCGCCGCGATCACCACGTCGCCATGCGTGAGTTCGTAATTCTTGCCTTCGACCTTCACGCTGAGACCGGCCTCGTTGGCGGGCACGCCCAGGCCCTTGGTCAGATCCGCGTTGAACGATGCGGCGGCGTCCTTCAACAGCACCCGGTCCTGCGGCCGCTTGGGGCCAGCGAGCGACGGCTGAACGGTACCAAGATCCAACTCCAGCGTATCGGTGAACACCGGATCCGGCGCGCCCGGTTCCAGGAACATTCCCTGGGCTTTTAAGTACGCCTCGACCAGCGCGATGCGGTCCGGATCGCGGCCGGTCAGGCGCATATACTCCAGCGCCACCTTATCGACCGGGAAATAGCCGCACGTCGCGCCATACTCCGGCGCCATGTTGCCGATCGTGGCGCGGTCCGGCAGCGCCAGATTCTCCAGACCCGGTCCGAAGTATTCCACGAACTTGCCGACCACGCCCTTGCGGCGGAGCATTTGTGTCACTGTCAGCACGAGATCGGTGGCGGTCGCGCCCTCGGGCAGCCGGCCGGTGAGGCGGAATCCGATGACATCGGGAATCAGCATCGCGATCGGCTGGCCCAACATCGCCGCCTCGGCCTCGATGCCGCCGACACCCCAGCCGAGCACACCCAGACCGTTCACCATCGTGGTGTGCGAGTCGGTGCCATACAGCGTGTCGGGATAAGCGAATGTCGTGCCGGTATTGGTGCTGGTCCACACCACCTGGCTCAGATATTCCAGGTTCACCTGATGGCAGATCCCGGTACCGGGCGGCACCACACGGAAATTATTGAACGCGTCCTGGCCCCAGCGCAGGAAACGATAACGCTCGCCGTTACGCTCGAACTCCACGTCTTCGTTCTTTCGCACCGAGTCCGGCGTGGCGAAATAATCGACCTGCACCGAGTGGTCGATCACCAGATCGACCGGCACCAGTGGGTTTACCTTGTTCGGATCGCCGCCAAGCCTGGCGATGCCGTCGCGCATCGCGGCGAGGTCGACGACCGCCGGAACACCCGTGAAGTCCTGCATCAGAATACGCGCGGGCTTAAACGGCACTTCCTTGGACGAACTGGCTTTTTCCAGCCAGCCGACAACGGATTTGGCATCGTCGACGGTGTAGCTGCGGCCGTCCTCGAAACGCAGCACATTCTCCAGCAGCACTTTCAGGCTGACCGGCAGGCGGGACAGATCACCCAGGGTTTTCGCCGCCTCGGGCAACGAGAAGTAATCGTACGACCTGGCGCCAACCGTCAGCGTGCGTCGCGTTTTCAGTGTGTCGTGCCCGATGGATGTCATGCCGATGATCCCGTCCGCTGTCGAATGGCTGGCAGACCTCAGAGCGAAGTCCGAACCCGCCATTGTCCTGTTCGTACCGATCGGGCTTAAACCACACCCGACATTTTCCGTCTATTGGGGCCACCCGATGGCTGGTAAGGAAAGGACACACCGTGCTGCGGGCGGAAGGCCTCACCGCGATCAGGGGCGAACGGCTGATCTTCCGGGACGTGAGTTTCACACTGCCGGCGGGCGGTGCGTTGATCCTGGCGGGGCGCAACGGCGCCGGCAAATCCACGCTGCTGCGGTTGCTGGCGGGCCTGGTGCGGCCGGACGCGGGCCGCCTGCTGTGGAATGAGACCGACGCTCTCCTCGATCGCACCGAGCACGGCGCCCGCGTCGCCCTGTTGGGCCATCAGGACGCGCTGAAACCGGGACTGACGGCGGCGGAAAATCTGGCGTTCGCCGCGCGGCTGTCCGGCCGGGACGTTGGTGAAGCTCTGGCCGCACTGGACCTTGTGGAACTGGCCGAGTTGCCGGCCCGAATGCTGTCGGCGGGACAAAAACGCCGGTTGGCTCTGGCCCGGGTCAGCCTGTCCGCCGCGCCATTATGGTTGCTGGACGAGCCCACGCTCGGGTTGGACGACATGGCCGTCGACCGACTGGGCTTTTTGCTGACGCGCCATCGTGACGGGGGCGGGATGATCGTCGCCGCGACCCATGTTTCGCTACCGTTGCGAGGCGCCGAGACGTTGCGGTTGAACGCGGCATGAGAATGCCCAATGCCTTGACGTGGCCGGTTCCAAACGACCTCGCGACACCGCCGGCCCGGCGCCGTCGTCGTCTCATCATGGCCCGGATCGACCGCATCCACTCGTTCCCGAACGTCATGCCTTATCGCCGAGCAAGCGCCGCATGACCGGCATGATCGCCATCCTGTCGCGCGAGTTGCGCCTGTCGGTTCGTCACGGCGCCGACACACTCGCCGCGTTGCTGTTCTTCCTGCTGATCGTGTCGCTGTTCCCGTTCGCCATTGGTCCCGCCCCCGAAACGTTGGGCCGCATGGCGCCGGGCATTATCTGGGTCTCCGCGCTGCTGTCCGCGTTCCTGTCGCTGGACCGCTTGTTCGGCGCGGATTTCGAGGACGGGTCGCTCGATCAATTGTTGCTGTCGGGCGTGCCCGGCATCGGCATCGCGGCGGCGAAAACCCTGGCGCATTGGATCGTGACCGGCCTGCCGTTGTTGCTGGCGGCGGCACCTCTGGCGGTCATGCTGCGCATGCCGGAGGACGCGATCCCGGCGTTGCTGGCGGGACTGTTGCCAGGGACCGCTCTGCTGTCGCTGTTCGGCGCGACCGGCGCGGCGATCGTGGTGGGAGCGCGCCGCGCCGGGATGCTGTTGCCGTTGCTGGTGCTGCCGCTGGTCACGCCGGTGCTGATTTTCGGCGTGGCGGCGGCCGACGCGGCGGCGACCGGCCAATCGCCGAGGCCACATTTGCTGCTGCTCGCGGCGCTGCTGATGGGCGCGTTGCCGCTATGCCCGCTGGCCGCCGGCGTCGCGCTAAGAGGGGCGGCGGAATGACCGGGCTTCCGGCGGAAGTGACGGAAGCAGTGGTTTCACCCGCGGAGATGTCGCAAATGGCGCCGGCGGGCCGGGGGCGATTGCTGATCGGTGGTGCGCGCCGGTAAGGCCTGTGTTATGACCAAGGCATTAGTTGGACCGGGAAAGACCGTATCGTGAGCGACATCACCCTGGAACGCATCCTTGCCGAGATCGTCGAAAGCCGGGCCGAATTCCGTGACCTGCGGACCGAGTTCGGTGACCTGCGGACCGAGTTCGGTGACCTG
>CALFNB010000160.1 GCA_937902425.1 uncultured Acetobacteraceae bacterium
CCCCCCCGACCCGCCGCCTCCCCAGCATCCCCCCCACCGGCCGCCAGCCCATCGGGCCCGCCAGGCGCGGGAGCAGCTCTGGGCGCCGGCGCGATCCAGGCGATCCAGGTCGTCGGCAATCAGCGGATCGAGGCGGGGACCATCCGTTCCTATATGCTGGTCCGCCCAGGCGATCCGTTCGATCCCGACCGGCTGGATCGCAGCGTGAAGACGTTGTTCTCCACCGGCCTGTTCTCCAACGTGCAGCTCAGCCGCCAGGGTAACGCGCTGATCGTGACGATCGCCGAGAACCCCCTGGTCAACCGGGTCGCGTTCGAGGGCAACAAGAAGCTCAGCGACGATCAGATCAAGCCCGAAATACAGACGAAGCCGCGCGCGGTGTTCACCGCCGCGATGGTGGAGGCAGATCGCCAGAAAATCCTCGATCTTTACGCCAAGAAGGGCAATTTCGACGCGTCGGTGGACCCGCGAATCATTCGCCAGGATCAGAACCGGGTTGACGTGGTGTTTCAGATTGCCGACGGCCCGACCGCGCTGATCAGCAAGATCGCCATCGTCGGCAACCATGCGTTCAGCGAAAGCCAGTTGATCGAGGCCATCAGTTCCCGGGAATCGCGCTGGTGGCGGTTCTTGTCCAGTTCCGATCAATACGACCCGGAACGCCTGGGGTACGACAAGGAATTGTTGCGGCGGTTCTACCTGAAGAACGGCTACGCCGACTTCGAGGTGCTCGACGCCACGTCCGAGCTTTCGCCGGACCGCTCAGGGTTCTTCGTCACCTACACGATCAAGGAGGGCGAGCGTTACCGCCTCGGGACGACGACCATAACCACGCAGATCCACGGCGTTACCCCGGAGCAACTCCGTTCGGCCATCGATCTGCGTGACGGCGATTGGTATGACGGCGACGCGATCGGCAAGGCCTCCGATGCGATCGAAGAATACATCCACAACCTTGGCTACGCGTTCGTGGAGGTCAAACCGCGGATCAAGAAGAACCCCGACAAGCGCACGGTCGATCTGGTGTTCGACGTGGGCGAGGGGCCGCGCGTCTTCATCGAACGCATCGACATCACCGGCAATACCCGCACCAAAGACAAAGTCATTCGGCGCGAGTTCCGCCTCGCGGAGGGCGATGCCTTCAATGCCGAACTGATCCGCAAGACCCGTCAGCGGTTGAGCGATCTCGGCTATTTCCAGGGCGTCGAGATCACCACGGCGCCTGGCTCGGCGCCGGATAAAGCCATCATCACCACGCGCATCCAGGAAAAGGCCACGGGCGAACTGAGCTTTGGCGGCGGTTACTCCACCGATGCCGGGGCATTGATCGATGTGGGCCTGGCCGAACGCAACCTGGTGGGCACCGGCGTCGCCGCCAGCATCAACGGCGTGCTGGCGCAGAAACGCAGTTCGATCAATCTGTCGGTGACCGATCCGTATTTCCTCGATCGCAATCTGGTGGCGGGTTTCGACCTGTTCCTGATCCAGACCCAATATCTGGGCACCGAACCGTATGACGAACGGCGGATCGGCGGCGCGTTGCGGCTCGGCTATGACATCAACGAGCATCTGCGCCAGGTCTGGAGCTACTCCATCGTCAACCGCGATGTCTTCAATGTCATCGGCACCGCGAGCCCGCTGATCCTGAACCAGCAGGGCTGGACGTTGTTGTCCCAGGTCAGTCAGTTGCTGACCTTCGACTTTCGGGACAGCCGGCTGTTTCCGCACAGCGGTTGGGCCATTGATATCGGCACGGACTACGCGGGCCCGCCAGGCGCCGTCGATTACGTCCGGGGCAATATCGCGGGCGCGTATTATATTCCGCTCGATCGGCTCATGAGTGACGATCAATGGGGTATCAAACTCTCGGCGACGGTCGGCTACATGGTTGAGCTGCCCGGCGGCAAGGACGAGATCATCGACCGGTTCTTTCTGGGCGGCGACAATCTGCGGGGCTTCCAGACCGGTGGTGTCGGACCGCACGACGCCAACACCGGCGATCCGCTCGGTGGGCGGTTCCTGTGGACCGAGTCGCAGGAATTGCGCTTTCCGCTGCCTGGCGTGCCCCGGGATATCGGGCTGACCGGCCGCGCGTTCGTTGACGTCGGCGCTCTGACGCAGGCGTCGTTCCCGAGCGGCACGTGCTCGGGCTGCGGGCCGGTTTCAATCGCGGCGTCCGCGGCGCCCAGGATCGGGGCGGGGATCGGGGTATCGTGGCGCACGCAGTTCGGTCTGATCAATGTCGATCTGGCGCCTTTCGTCATCAAACAGCCACATGATCAAACGCAGATATTCCGGTTTGGCTTCGGCACGAGGTTCTAAGTGATCCATATCCAACCTGACGCCGCGCGGTTCGTCACCGCGCGTATCCTGCTCACACTGATGCTGGCCGCGCTGCCGTTGGCCGGACAGGCGCAACAAAGCCAATCCGGCAACGGCTGGTTCGTCCCGACGCAGCCGAAGCCTGGGCCGGCGGCGGGGCAATCCCGAGGCCAGCCAGGGGTCCAAACAGGGGGTCAGGCGGCGGGTCAGTCCGGGGCCGCGCCGGCCGCGGTGCCGGAGCAGGAATCGATCCTGCCAATGGTCGAACCACCGCAAGGGGCCTTGCCGCCGTTGCAGGTGCAGTTGCCGCCAATGCCGGAAATCCCACCCATTCCCAAGGGATCGCCCACCCCGGCGGCCATCGTCGGCATTCTTTCGGTGCCCGACATTCTGCGGATTTCCACGGCCTATCAGCAGGCCGACAAGGAACTCGCCACCCGCCGCAACAAACTGAACGAGGATGGCCAGAAGGAACAAAACACGCTGCGGGAGCTGGGTCAGAACTTCGCCAACGAGCGCGCCAAACTGACACCCGAGCAAATCCGCGCGAAAGAGAAGGACTACGCCGACCGGGTCAACGAATCGCGCCGCAAATTCAGCGAGCGGGCGCGGATCGTTCAGGAAGCCGGCCAATACGTGATGGCGCAGATCGAACGCGTCATTGAGCAGGTGGCGCAGCAGGTCGCGGCGTCCCGCGGCGTGAACCTGGTGCTCAATCGCGCCCAGGTGCTCGGGACGACCACGGATTTCGACCTGACGCCGCAGGTCGCCGATGTGCTCAACAGAATACTGCCCACCGTCGTGATCCCGCCGGATGGCGTCTCGCCAACCGCGTTCAAAGCGCCGGTCGCCGGCCCACGCGCGAGCGCCGCGCCGCCGGCGACGCCAGCCGCGAAGAATTGAGCCGCGGTGTCTGACGAGTTCGCCGCCGCGGTCTCCGCCATTGTGGAGCCGATCGCCGGTGACCCGCGGTTCTTTCAACGCACCGGGCCGCACAGCCTGGCGGCGGTGGTTGATGCCGCCGACGCCGAGGCCCCGCCGCGACGCCTGATGTTTCGCGGCGTCGCGCCTCTCTCGGTCGCGGAGGCAGCGGACGTGAGTTTCCTCGACAACCGCGAATACCTGCCGGCGCTGCTGAAGACCCGTGCCGGCGCGGTGATCGTGCACCCTGATCTGGCCGACAAGGTCCCCACATCCGCCGTTGCGATTCTGTCCACCGAGATCCCCGCGGCATGGGCGCGCGTCGCCTCGCTGTTCCATCCGCTTCCGCCCGCGTTGCCCGGCGTGCACCCCTCAGCGGTGATCGGGGCCGGCGTCCGCATCGACCCGAGCGCGGAAATTGGGCCGCTGGCCGTGATTGGCGACCGTGCGGCGATCGGCAAGCGAACCCGCATCGCACCGTTGGCGGTCATCGGCGCCGGAGTGGAACTCGGCATGGATTGCCGCATTGGCAGTCACGCCAGCATCAGCCACGCGATACTCGGGGATCGCGTCTATGTGTACCCAGGCGCCCGGATCGGGCAGGAAGGGTTTGGCTTCACGATCACGCCCGAGGGCTTCCTGACCGTGCCGCAACTGGGCCGGGCCATCCTGCGCGATGACGTGGAAATTGGCGCCAACAGCACGGTCGACCGCGGCGGATTGACCGATACGGTGATCGGA
Source organism: uncultured Acetobacteraceae bacterium (assembly GCA_937902425.1). Classification (GTDB taxonomy): domain Bacteria; phylum Pseudomonadota; class Alphaproteobacteria; order Acetobacterales; family Acetobacteraceae; genus Rhodopila. The sequence continues at coordinate 3,985 of CALFNB010000160.1, forward strand.
GCCGGCACCCGGATCGATAACCTGGTGCAGATCGCGCACGGCGTTCAACTGGGCCGCTGTTGCGTGATGGCCGCGCAGTCCGGGGTCGCGGGCTCCACCATCGTGGAGGATTTCGTCATGATGGGTGGGCAGGTCGCGGTGGCCGGGCATCTTGTCATCGGCCGCGGCGCCAGGTTGGCCGCGAGAAGCGGTGTCATGCAGAATGTCCCGGCCGGCGCCGAGGTTGGCGGGACGCCGGCGCAACCGGTCCGCGCCTGGATGCGGGAAGTCGCCTGGCTTCGCCGCGTGACACGCTCCCAGGGATGGGGCAGAACGCCGGTGAAGAAGACGGATTGAAAAGCATGACAGAACCGGCATCGGTGAAGGCGAAAACCGCGCCACAGGATGGATCACCGGCGGGCGGGACACTGGATATCAAGGGGATCATGACCGCGATCCCGCACCGCTATCCATTCCTGCTGATCGACCGCGTCGTCGATATGGTCCTCGGCGAGTCGGCCACCGGCATCAAGAACGTGTCGGTCAACGAGCCGTTCTTCGCCGGGCACTTCCCTAATCATCCGGTCATGCCTGGCGTGATGATCATCGAGAGCATGGCGCAAACCTCAGCCGTCCTCGTGGTGACGACCCTGGGCCCGGAGGCCGCCGGCAAGATCGTCTACTTCATGTCGATCGACGGCGCGAAATTCCGCCGCCCGGTCATGCCGGGCGATCAATTGCGAGTGGCGGTGACCAGAAAGCAGCGCCGCGGCCCGGTCTGGAAGTTTCAAGGTGTCGCCAAAGTGGATGATGTCGTGGTAGCCGAGGCGGTCTATTCGGCGATGATCATGGATCGCGCGCCTTCGCTCTGACCCGTTGCAATCCAGGCCGAGTCTTCCGGGCGCCGTCGTCGTGCCCGAAATATCGGGCAACAATGATTGAGTTGGGCGAAACCCCGGAATGACCCTAGGGTTTCATGCCAAAACATACTTTCGCGCGGACGGAACAGACCACCATGGATGCGATCCCTGATGTGACATTACCGCGGCCGGTGGGGATGACGATCCATCCATCCGCTTTGGTCGATCCCGCCGCCGTCCTGGGACGGGATGTGCGCATCGGCCCGTTTTGCATCGTTGGTCCAGACGTCACGATCGAGGACGGGGTCGAACTCGTCTCCCACGTCGTGGTCGACGGTCACACGCGGATCGGGGCGGGCGCGATCCTGTTCCCGTTCTGCACCGTGGGCCTGGCGCCGCAGGACCTGAAATACCGCGGCGAGCCGACCCAATGTGAGATCGGCGCCCGCACCCAGATCCGCGAGCATTGCACCATCCATCGCGGCACCGCGACCGGGCGAGGTGTGACCTCGGTCGGGTCGGATTGCATGCTGATGGCGGTGGCGCATGTCGCGCATGACTGCACGCTCGGCGATCACGTCATCGTGGCCAACAATGTGGTGATGGGCGGCCATGTCTCGATCGGCGATCACGCGGTGATCGGTGGCTCGGCAGCGATCCATCAGTTCGTGCGGATCGGGCGCGCGGCGATGATCGGCGGCGTGTCGGGCGTCGAGGGCGACGTGATCCCGTTCGGCAGCGTGATCGGCAATCGCGCCCGGCTGGCTGGGTTGAACGTCGTGGGGCTAAAACGCCGCGGCTTCGAGAAGGGCGCGATCCTGGGCCTGCGCGCGGCATTCCGCGCATTGTTCCGGGCTGAAGGCGTGTTCGCGGAACGGCTGGCCACCACCCGTGCGACGTTTGGCGGTGATCCGTTGGTGGCTGAGGTGCTGGCGTTCATCGATGGCGAAAGCCACCGTGGGCTGATCCGGGCGGAGTGAAGCCAAACGCCAGGCGCTCACCCACGTCGCCCGAGGATCTCCGTCAGCAAGCACAATCAGGCGCGGTCACGTCCCGCCATGACGTGACCATGGCGGAGTATAAGTTGCCTGGCGTACGCATTCCGCGGCACTGTCGATCCAACGACTGGCACTGAGGAGCCAATGGCTGAATTCAATTCTTCCGGCTTATGTCGTGTTTTGCTGGTTTATCCGCGGTTCAGCGCGGCGACCTTCTGGAACTTCACGGTCGCGTGCGAACTGGTCGGCGCCCGTTACCCGGCGGCGCCGCTTGGTCTGATCACGCTCGCCGCCACCCTGCCGGCGCACTGGGACATCCGACTGGTCAACCGTAATACCGAGGAGTTGACCGGCGCCGACCTCGATTGGGCGGACATCGTGATGACCGGCGGCATGCTGGCGCAGCAGGTCGACACGCTGGAATTGATCGCGCTCGGTCGGGCGCACGGCAAACCGGTGGCGGTCGGCGGCCCCGACCCGACGTCGAGCCCCGAGGTTTACGCGGCGGCCGACTTCCGCGTGCTCGGCGAGGTTGAAGGCATCATCGGCGAATTCATCGCCGCCTGGGAAGCCGGCGAACGGTCTGGCTGCTTCACCGCGCCGAAGTTCACCATCGATGTGACGCAGTCGCCGATCCCGCGCTTCGATCTGCTTAAATTTGAGCACTATCTCTATGTCGGCGTGCAGTATTCGCGCGGTTGTCCGTTCACCTGCGAATTCTGCGACATCATCGAATTGTACGGTCGCGTGCCACGCGCCAAAACAACGCCACAAATGCTCGCCGAACTGGAGGCACTGTATCAGCTCGGCTATCGCGGTCATGTCGATTTCGTCGACGATAATCTCATTGGCAACAAGAAGGCGCTCCGGACGTTCTTGCCGGAGCTCGCGGCCTGGCTCAAGGCGCGCGACTATCCGTTCGAGTTCTCGACCGAGGCCTCGATCAACATGGCCGACGACGACGAACTGCTGAAGCTGATGCGCGCGGCGAATTTCTTCGCGGTGTTTGTCGGTATCGAAAGCCCGGATCCAAAAACGCTCGTGCACACCAAGAAGAAGCAAAACACGCGGCGGAATCTGGCCGACAGCGTGCACAAAATTTATCGTGCCGGAATGTTCGTGACGGCGGGCTTCATCGTGGGCTTCGACAGTGAAGAGGTGTCAATGGCCGACGCCATGGCGGATTTCATCGAGGAATCCACCATCCCGGTCTGTATGGTCGGGCTGCTGTATGCCCTGCCCAATACGCAACTCACGCGGCGGTTGGCCGTCGCCGGCCGGCTGCATCCGAATCACGACGTGGCATCTCCGGAATTGAGCGATCAATGCACCGCGACATTGAATTTCGACACGTTGCGTCCGCTGCCGGAGATCCTTCGCGATTATCGACGTATCCTGGAACGTGTCTACGAACCGTCCGCGTTCGCCGGCCGTTTGGAGCGTCTCTCCGATATGCTGGACTGCGCCGGCCGGCCTGGTCTCCCCGAGGGCGATAAGCGGCTTAAGGCATCGCTCGGGATGGTGCATGAGATCATCAGCCGTATGCCGGAGGCGCGGCAACCGTTCTGGCAAACCTTCGTCAAATGTGGCAAGTCGAACCCGGCGGCATTGCGCTATATCGTGATGCTGATGGCGTTCTATCTGCATCTCGGGCCATTCGCGCGCAAAGTGATCGCGGCGATCGACGTCAGACTCGCGGAACTCGACGTGGTGGATGACGGTGCGCTCCACCCAATCGGGATATCCGCCATTTCGCACGGAGACAGGCGCGCGGTGAACGCCATCGGCGTCGGATAGTCTCGCTTTGTCGCCAGGCCCTCGCGCAGCCAAACGGCGTCGGCTCCCGACAGCTCACAGGCCGCTGATCAGCGTCGCCCACTTATCCAGGATCGGCAGCACCACGTCGTCCTTCGCCGCCGGCAGACTGATCACGATCCGTACGATGCCGAAATCGCGGTAACGCTTCAGCGTATCCGGATCCTCGGTCGAGCCGAACAGTGAAATCGGGAACGTCGCCGGATCGCGGCCGGCTTCCTTCAGCATCTCCCGGAATTTCGGAACGTAGTCGAACACGTCGCCGTACTGGGTCGCTCGGCCGGCCAGCGGGATCCAGCCATCACCATAACGAACAGCGCGGCGCGCGGCATACGGATACGCGCCGCCAATGATGATCGGCGGGTGCGGCTTTCGCACCGGCTTTGGCGACGTCATCATCGGATCGAAATTGACGAATTCGCCGTGATACTCCGCCTTCGACTGAGTCCAGATCGCCTTCATGGCCTCGATCCGCTCGCGTACCAGTTTGTGCCGCGTGGCGAACACCGTGCCGTGATTTTCCATCTCGTCCTGGTTCCAGCCGTTGCCGACGCCGAACAAGAAGCGTCCATTGGACACCTGATCGATCGAGGCCACCAGTTTCGCCGTCTGGATCGGATCGCGCTGGTTGACCAGGCAAACGCCAGTGCCGACCTTGAGATTCTTGGTCACCGCCGCCGCCGCCGTCAGCGTCACGAATGGATCCATGACGTCGTAGTATTGTTTCGGCAGCTCTCCGCCGCCGCCCCACGGTGATTTGCGCGACAGCGGAATGTGCGAATGTTCCGCCGCCCACAGTGATTCGAAGCCGCGGCTTTCCAAAGCCGTACCGAGATCGCCGGGTGAGATGGAATAGTCGGTGAAGAAGATCGCGGCACCGAACTGCATCGTTTGGGTCTCCTTAAATCCGCGCTTTGAGCGCTGACCACTTGTCCAGGATCGGCAAGGCCTCCGCCGCGTTCGCCGCCGCCAAAGCAACGTTCACCCGGACGATACCAACGTCGCGACACCGCTTCAGCAGGTCGAGATCGGCCGGCGCGGAGGACACCGAGATCGGGCAACTCGCCGGATCGCGGCCGGCTTCCTTCAGCATATCGCGGAATTTTGGCACGACGGCGAGGAAGTCGTCCGCGCTTCTACCGGCTCCCACGGTCGGGATCCAGCCGTCGCCATAGCGGACAGCGCGGCGCGCGGCATACGGAAAGGCACCGCCGACAATGATCGGCGGATGCGGCTTCTGGACCGGCTTCGGCCACGTCATCATCGGATCGAAATTGACGAACTCGCCGTGATATTCGGCTTTCGACCGGGTCCAGATCGCCTTCATGGCCTCGATCCGTTCGCGCACCAGTTTATGCCGCGTGGCGAACACCGTGCCATGATTTTCCATCTCGTCCTGGTTCCAGCCGTTGCCGATCCCAAACAAGAACCGGCCGCCGGAGATCTGGTCGATCGAGGCCACCAGCTTGGCCGTCTGGATCGGGTCGCGCTGGTTCACCAGACACACCCCGGTCCCGACCTTCAAGGTCTTCGTCGCCATCGCGGCGGCGGTGAGGGCAACGAACGGGTCCATCGCATCGTAATAGTGTTTCGGCAGCTCGCCGCCGCCCGCGAACGGCGTCCGGCGCGACAGCGGAATGTGCGAGTGCTCGGCAGCCCAGACCGACTCGAAGCCACGTTCTTCCAGCGCCTGGCCAAGCGCCGAGGGGGTCATCGAGTAGTCGGTGAAGAACATCGACGCGCCGAATTGCATGATCTCTCTCCCGATACGGTTTTGCCGCGAGCATGGCACGGAACCGCCCGCCCGGCGACTCCCGGTCCCTGGACAAATGCATGGCATGCATGATCCAAATCAATGCAACCTTTTCATGCCATGGAAAGTTACTGACCAGCGTTCAGAGTGCCGCCAGCACTCATGTCACGCCAACACTCAGGTCACGCCAGCACTCAGGTCACGCCAGCACTCAGGTCAAGCCAGTATTCGGGCCACGAAGGACATTCGGTCATGCCAACCAACGCCAAGCAAGCCGCCGATCAGGTAGAAGACGCCATGACGCAGATCTCCCGGCTGCGCGAGCAGGTGGAAAGCCTGATCCGTGACCGGGTGGGACCCGCGATCGAAGATGCCACCGAGCGGGCCGAAGCCGCCTCCGCCGCGGTGAGGGAGCGGGCGGACGAACTCGCCGGCGCTGTCCGCCGCCAGCCCTTCACCGCCATTCTGGTCGCCGCCGCCGTCGGATTTCTCCTGGGCCGCGTGAGCCGCTGACGGTGCGCTCCTTCCAACTGATCCGCCTCGCGATCGAGGCTGAGGCATTGCGCCTGCGCCACCACGCGCGCCGCACGCTCAAGCGTCTCGTATTTGGCTATTTCGCCTTGGCGCTGTTGTTTGGCGCGTTGATGTTCGGACACGTGGCCGCCTGGTACTGGCTGCGGGAACACCTCGCGGGTCAGTATGTCGCGCTGATCTTCGCGGGCGTCGATTTGTCGCTGGCGGTGATTCTCGCCGTGCTGGCGTCGCGTTCCACTCCGGGGCGTCTGGAGCTTGAGGCGTTGGAGGTGCGCCGGCGGGCGCTGGACGACGCCGCGGGATCGCTGTCGGTCATGACCATGCTGCTCCGGGCGGTCGATTTGCTGATGTCGTCACGTTCCCCGAAATGATAGCCCAGACGTGAACGAGACGAACGTTACACCATCACGGCGACCCGGTTCTCACGGCGGCCAGGTTCTCGCGTTCCACCGCGACCGCCGGTATTCGCGCCGCCGTTGAGGTGTCGAACGGCATCCCCCGCGCGCGGGCGGCGGTCAGTTCGCCGGGGGCGACCATCCGCATCGGCCGCCCCACCTGGTAGCCTTGCACCTGGTCGCGGGAATATTCGCGAATAATCGCCAGATGCCGCGGCGTCTCGACATTTTTCGGCGCCTGGCAAGCGGGATCTTGACGGTCGATTACCATTGAGTAGCATAAAAGACTTACTGGTAGCCAGATCAAAGGGGACCGCCAATGCCCGAACTGAAGCCCATGACCATCATCTACCCGGTGATGCCCGCCAAGGATGAAGCCGAGCGTGCCGCTCTGCGACCCATTGGCCGCAACCGCGACCGCTATCACGCGGCCATTCACGGCGCGACCGAGATCGTCCAGGCCGCCGACGCCATGGGCATCTGGGGTGTCGGCACGATCGAGCATCATTTTTGGTCGGAAGGCTATGAGGTCGCGCCGGCCCCTGGCGCGATCCAGGCGTACTGGGCTGCCCTGACGAAGCAAATCAACGTCGGTGTGCTCGGTTATGTCATGGCCACCCACAATCCGATCCGGGTGGCCGAGGAAACCGCGGTCATCAACCACCTCGCGCGGGGACGCAGTTTCGTGGGCCTCGCCCGTGGCTACCAGTCGCGCTGGACCAATGTGCTCGGGCAGCATTTCGGCACCCGCGCGACCAAGTCGCCGTCGGCGGCGATCTACAATCCAGCGACCCAGGGAGCCGGTTTCTCGACGGCGACACAGCTGGAAAGCGATCTCAACGACGACCGTGTGAACCGCGAGATCTTCGAAGATCACGTCGAGATCATGCTGAAGGCCTGGACGCAGGAAAGTTTTGATCATAACACGAAACGCTGGCAGATCCCGTATCCGTACGAGACCGGCGTGACCGACTGGCCGCTGGCGCGCGCCGGCGTCACGCAGAAATTCGGCGCCCCGGGAGAGGTCGACGCAACAGGCAACACTCGCCGCGTTTCGGTGGCTCCCTCACCGTATACGCGGCCGCATCCGCCGGTGTTTCTGTCCGGCTCGGGCAGTCCGGAAACGATCGCCTTCGCCGGGAAACACGGGTTCGTGCCGACCTATTTCTGCAACCTGCAATCCGCTTTACCGCTGGCCGACGTCTACCGGAAAGCTTCCGCGCGGCACGGGCGGTCGTTTGGCCTTGGGCAGAACCAGTGCGTCGTCCGCTGGATCGAAATCGGCAAGACGAAAGAGCAGGCGCTGCAACGGATCAAGGATTACGACCTGGACATCTGGAAGAACTTCTACGCCGCCATGGGCCGCCGCAAAGTTGACAACGACGATTACCTGGGCTCGCTGGTGAACTCGGGCCTGTTCCTGTTCGGCACGGTCGAGGATGTGCGCGCGCAACTGGTCGAACAGTGGCGCGCGTTCCCGGCCGAATACATCACGCTGATCAACCATTACGCACAAACCCCGGCATCAGTGGTGATCGAGACGCTGGATACGTTCCAGCGCGAGATCAAACCGGCGCTCGACGAAGCGATCTTCAACGCCAACCGCGCCGCCGCGGAGTAGCTATCCCCGGCTGGGCGGGCGCGCTGGCGCGGGGAAGACGTCAGGGCTCCGCCCTGAAACCCGCCAGGAGGCGCTGCCTCCTGGACCTCCGTCAAAGGGCGAGGCCCTTTGAAATCTGTCCATTGGT
>CALFNB010000161.1 GCA_937902425.1 uncultured Acetobacteraceae bacterium
TCCTGGTCGTGAAATCGAGCGCCACGGCGATCTTGTTCTGCACCTCGATCGCGTCAGTCCCAGTAGCGCCATTGGCGATCGCCAGTGCCGCCGCGCCCAGTCCCACCAGCCCGCTCGTGAGTTGGCCCATCCAATAAGTCAGACCTGGCGTGTCCGGCGCATGACCGAACAGGTTTCCGTACAGGCTGTTGATGAAAGTCGTCAGGCCGGCCTGCGCTGTCGGCGTGGTCAGATCGAGATTGGGCGTCCCAAGAAACGGATACAGCGCGAGGGTTTCCGACTGCGGCGTGAACGAGTTGGCGATGTTGGTCAGCGCGAGCGCCGCGCTCTGGCCGCCGTTCTGCGCCTGCGTGTTTTGGCCGCCCCAGAAGCCGAAGCCTCCGCCGTCGGCGGCGCGGTTGAAATAGGCGACGTAAATCAGTTCAAGCTGCTGACTGACATTCAGGCTGCCCAAAAGTCCAGTGCCGGGCAGGCTGATTTGCGCACCGCCGGCACCGTTCGTCACCCCGAGATTGGCGATCGCGAAATTTCCCGTCACGTTGAGGGTTACCGCGCCGGAGGGCTCGGTCAGCGTCAGCACACCGTTCGCGTAGCTCGACCCGGTCACGCTGATCCCGGCCAACGAAATCGTGTCACCGGCGCCAAATCCGCTGATCGTGCCGCCGGTTACCGTTGGGTTGCCGAGTGCCAGCAGCCCGGCCGCTCTGAAATTGACCGCGGCGCCAAATGGCAGGCCGGCGTCGAGGTTCAGCGCGCCACCCGGTGCGATCGACATGGCACCGGCGCCGGCACTGAGTTCCAACGTCCCACCGGAGGCAACGATCGTTCCCGCGTTGCTCAGACCGCCGGGGTTCACGACCTGACCAAACCCGCTCAGTTGCGCGCCGGCTGTAAGGTTCAGGGCCGCGCCCGCCGGGATGTTCAGCACGCCTCCACTGAGGGCCACGGAACCGTTTTGATTGACGGTCGCGGCGGAGCCCAGAATAACGGCACCGCCGGCGCCAATGTTCAGCGCCCCGGTGGCGGCCTGGCTGGCGGCGCTGTCGATCGTCAGCGACAAGGCGGTGATCGTCGCGCCGCTGACCGTGACCGTGCCCGCCCCACCGGCGGATGAGCCGATGGCCAACCCGCCGGCGTCGGTCACCGACCCGCCGTTGGTGACCGACAGCAGGCCGCTGCCCGTGGAACCCACGCCAATCCCCGTGGCTGTACCGATGGTTCGAATCAGCGAACCGGCCCCTTGGACCGTGACGGTGCCGCTGGCACCCGCGGCGGTTACGCCCACGCCGATACCCCCGCTGTTGATCGAGACCGTGCCGCCGTTCAGGACCTGCAACGTGGCTGACGCGCCGGCCGCCTGTCCCACGCCGATCCCGTTGGCCGTCGGACCTTCGGTGACCACGCCGCCAGAGACCGTCACCAGGCCGGTCGCCCCCGCCGTCCGACCAATGCCGATACCACCGGTGCCATTCACGCTGACGGTGCCGCCCGCCGCTACCACCATCGTGCCCGGAGCGGCGTTGCCCACGGTCATACCGGTGCTCAGGCTGCCGAAACTCAGCAACGCGGCGGCGCCCGTGCCACCGACGGTGATGGTGCCGGACGATCCGGCCGCCGCGGTCTGGCCGACGCCGACACCGCCGCCCGTCACCGCCACGGTGCCGCCGTTCTGAATGTTCAGCACTCCCTGGGCGGACCTGCCGACCGACATGCCGTCCGTCGTCGAGATCTGGGAACCCGCGCCGCTGACGGTCACCGTGCCGGTGGCACCGATCGAGTTCCCGATCGAGATGCCTCCGCCGGTGAACGTCGTGCCGTTGTTGAAGAAGGTGCCCACGTTGCCGACCGCGACACTGCCGCCGTTCAGCACCGAAAGGATGCCGGCGCCGGCCTGCCCGATGTTGAGGAATCCGATGCCGTTGTTGGCGATGTTCCAGAACCCACCGGTGGTGACCGTCACGCTGCCGGCACTGTTCGCGGACGCGCCGATGAAGCCGGCCTCCTGATCGGTCAATGTCGCGTTGTTCGTGATCAGCAGTTGGGCGGTGGCGAGGGGCCCAGGCGGGGCGAGCCCAGGAGGCGTATTCGACGAGATGTCGTTGGAGCCGACGTCAATATAGCCGGTGGAATGCGCGGTATCGGTGACGTCGATCGTATCGGTCCAACTCGCCCCGGCGCCGGTCAGCGTCAGTGACCCGAACGAAGTCGGATCGGAGCCCAGGAGGGACCTTGTGTCGGTGACCTTCGCCCCGGCGTTGACCGTCACACTGGCTGGCTGGCCGTTGCTGTCGTAGCCGATCGTGGTGCCCCCGCCGCCGCCTCCGGTGGGCGCGGGCCCAGAGAGCAGCACGCCGTTGATGATCAGATTGCCCGCACTGACATTGTCGGCATAGCTGTTGCCTGGAGTGGCCGCCAAGGTACCGGCGGTCGCGGCGAGACTGGTGTTCACGTGACCCGTGAGGGCCATGGTCGCGCCGTTATCGATCGTGGTCGTCGCCGACGGTTCGGTCTGCGACAGCGAGGCCGCCGTGACCGTATTGCCGGCGGTCACCTCCAGCGTGCCCGACTTGTTGGCAATCCCATCGACCGTGGCGGTAACGTTGCTGGTGATGTGCACCGTCGCCTGAGGGTCGGTAATCGTGAAACCCGCCACCGTTACCGGGTTGGCCCCCGTCGTCAGGGTGAAGTTCGAAGACGTGCCCTGGCCGATCAACGGCGTATCCGCGGTTCCAGGCACCACGCCGTTGGCCCAGATTCCGGTGGTTTGCCACGCTCCCGATGCGCCGGTCGCGATTGGCGTCACCAGGCTGGTGGTCAGGACCGTATCGGTCGTACCGTTGGCGACGACCTTGCCGAGGGTGAAACCATCCGCCGTGCCGTTGTTCACGGCGAAGGTGCCGTTCCCGAACGCTCCGGTGGGGATCAACAGGGAGGCGAGGATGGTGCCGCCGTTACTCTCCAGGTTCAGGATGTTCGTCGTGGTGCTGTAAGCCAGTGTCCCGACCGCGAGCGAGGAGCCGAGATCGATGGTGTCGTTGACGGAGAACCCGGTGATCCGGCCGCCGAAATTGCCAATATTGTCGATCTTCAGCGTGTTGCCGGCGGTGGCGTCGCCAAAGTAATAGATCTGGTCGGTGCCCGTGACAGTGGACGCGTAGGCGGCCGCGGTTTCCACCGTGCCGCCGCCTTGGATGATCACCTCGCCGCGCACCGGTGCCTGGCCGCCGGCGATCGGCGACGGGCTGGCGGTGATCCTGATGGTGCCGCCGTTGGCGACGATCGAGCCGGTATTCAGCAGCTCGGATGACGCACCGATGGCGATTGTCAGTGTGTTCCCGGCATTGGCCTGGATCACATTGGAATTGTAGGCATAGCCAGCCGCCGTGACTCCGTTGAATATCGTGGTTCCGACATTGATCGTCAGCGAACTTCCCGCGGCGCCGGCCGCCAGGATCGTGCCCTGGTTCACGAAATTGCCCAGTGCATCGACCGTGGAGGCGGACACGCCGTTGGGCGTTGCCGCGGTCGTGATCAGGCTCGCGGCATCGACGGACGGTCTGGAGGCGGTGACAAGGGAATCACCGAAAAAGGTCAACCGGCCGCCAGTCAGGATGGCGGTGTTGGAGTTCAACCCACCGTCGCCCGCCAGGACCGTGCCGTTGCTCCCGATGATCCCGGTGTCTCCGGTGGTGGGCGGGCCGCCCGCGGGAGACCAGTCCGCCGCCGCGATCGATGCGGCCGCGGTGCCTGCCGGGCCAATCCAGGTGTAGGTCTTCGCCATGGTTGCTCTCCCCCTTGTTACTTCCAGTGCGCACCGGTGCGACGACGGTGGGCCGGTCAGCGTAACGTTCTGTCGAAAATCACCTGGAATATTGGTCAACCGAACCGAGGGCCAGCGGCGTGTCCGCGCCGGCATCCTCGCGTCGCGACTTTATCGGGGGATGCGGTTGAGGTAAAGAGGGTGGTATTTCGCATGAAGAGCACGGCTGAATGCTCGAAAGTGCCAGATACAGTCGGGAAGGATCGTGAATCCGCAACGGGGTCATGGCTTGGATGCGCGGAAGCGCGCCACATTAAAATTGTACCGGCGTGAGGTTGTCTTCCCCCGGGAGCAACGCTTTGCGACTAAATATGTCCCGCATCCAGTGCTTCGCGCACCGCCCGCGCCAGTTCCTCCAGATCATACGGCTTGCCGAGAAGCCGAGGCGGCGACTGCAACCCGCCCAGTCGCACGTTGACCCGGTCACCCGAGAAGCCGGAGGTCAGGAGCACTCTGATCGATGGCCACCGCGCCCGCACCTGCTCCGCCAGTGCGAAGCCATCCATGCCACCCGGCATCACGACATCGCTGAACAGCAGGTCAATCGTTTCGGTTTCAAGCTTCGCCAACGCGGCCGAGGCGCTGTCCGCCTCGATGACCACGTAATTGAGTTCCGACAGTTGCCGCGCCACCACCCGCCGCATCGCCGCGTTGTCCTCGACCACCAGCACGGTCTCACCATTGCCTCGCACGCGCACCGCCGCGATGACTTCAGTCCCCGGCTGAGCCGGATCGGTGGATCGCGATGTCCGAGGCAGGAACAGACGGATCGTCGTACCGACGCCGGGTTCGCTGTAAACACTGACATGACCGCCGGACTGGGTCGCGAAACCGAGCACCATGCTCAACCCCAACCCGGTGCCTTTGCCGACTTCCTTGGTGCTGAAGAACGGCTCGAAAACCTTTGCCACCACGTCCGGCGCCATGCCGGTGCCGGTGTCCGACACCGCGATTATCGCGTAGTCCCCCGGCGTCACCGAAGGGTTCAATTTCGCGTAATCGGCGTCGAGGCGCTGGTTGCTCGTGGTGATTGTCAAACGCCCGCCGTTCGGCATGGCGTCGCGCGCGTTCGTGCCGAGGTTCATGATGCACGCCTCGAGCTGCGAGGGATCGGCGACCACGTGCCAGATATCCGGAGCGCAATTCAGCACGATTTCGATTTCCTCACCCAGCACGCGGGACAGCAGGCGGTGCATGCCGCGCACCTGATCGTTGACCTCGATCCGCGTGGGATGCAGCGACTGACGCCGCGCGAACGCGAGAAGATTGCGGATCAGTTCCGCGCCGCTCTCGGCCGCGCTTCTGGCCTCGGCGACGAACGATTTCATTGGATCCGTGTCGGACATTTCCGATTGAACGAAATCCAGGCTCAAAATGATGGCACCCAACAGATTGTTGAAATCGTGCGCCATGCCACCCGTCAGGGCCCCGATCGCCTCCATCCGAGTCGCGTGCCGCAGCAATTCCTCGGCGCGTTTGCTTTCGGTTATGTCACGGGAGGAAGCGACACGATAAAGCAGCGCGCCATCTGCGTCGTGCACCGTCACGACATCGAAGGCCGCGAGAAACGTCGATCCGTCCTTGCGGAGCCGGCGCACCTCGAACGTCACGTGTCCGGTCCGGTCGGCTTCGGCGTACAGCGAGGGCAATCGCGGCAGTTCGTCTTCCGGAAAGAACATTGAAGTCGGCATGCCGGGCACTTCATCGGCGGACCAGCCGTGCATTTGAGCCCAGGCTTTGTTAACGAACCTCAATGAACGGGTGTTTGGGTCGGTGATCGTCAATCCAACGGCGGCGTGGGTGAACGCGTCAGCCCAGACGCGCATTTCCTCGGCATCGTGTGGGCGGTGCGCTTCGAGCGCGGCATGGCGGGCTCGCTCGATCGCGGTGCGCATGGAACCGATGACGATGACAATCGGGCTCGCGGCGATCATGCAGAACAGCAAAGCGGCGACGTTCAATGGCGGCGTTATGAAATACCAGGCGATTGGCGAACCGATGACGAGTGAGAAGAGGCCGGCCCCGGTGCCACAAATTATCGCCGTCGCGATCACGGCCAGAAACAGCGGGACACCCTGAAGGCCGGGCGCCAGCGTCACGCTCAGCGCGGTGCCGATGGCGGCCAGCGCCGTCGCCAACAGGTAGGCCACGGGCGTTCCGGGCTGGATATGCCGAAGGACAGAATCCAGGTTCTTAAAGTACGGCATGAACCATGGTCCGTTCCGACACCCTGAAAGTCAATTTCAGGGTGGGAGTTCGGACTGGCGGCCAGGTCGATCAGGCGGGTGCCGGCGCGGCGGCGTACTTCTCCAGTTCGCCCTCGTCGATCACCGACGTCATCATGAACTGAAAGATCGCCGCGCCGATCAGGGTTATGAGCGCGCCGATCGCCAGGGCCAGCACGAACGAGCCGGTCACGTCGACGATAAATCCGGTCAGGATCGGCGACAGCGTGCCGCCCAGGAAACCGGCGAAATTCTGGTTGCTGGCGGCGGAAGCGGTGTAGGCCTGAGGCGTCACGGCGGTCACCAGGATCCATTTGCAGGTGATTCCGAACTGCATGAAGAACATCGCCAGCGCGATGCAGGCGATCGCTCCACCGGCGGTGGAGGCGTTCGCGGCCAGGCCGGTGAACGCGGCCGATGCGAGCAGGCCAAGGATCAACGGCCGGCGGCGGCTGGCGACCAGCTCCACGCCGCGTTTGACCAGCCAGTCCGACACGTAGCCTCCGCACAGCGCGCCGAAGAAGGCGCAGATCAACGGCACCGAGGCCAGAAACCCGGCCTTGGCGATGCTGATGTGCTGCTGCATTTCCAGATAGGCCGGCAGCCAGGTCTGGTACATCCAGGTGATGTAGCCGGTGCAAAACGCGCCGAGCATGAGCGCCCACATCGCCCGAAAGCGGAACAGCGACGTCCATTGTTTTATCGTAACGGAAGACTGTGCCTCCCGGTTCGATCGCAAATATTCTTCGTCCTGAGGTTGCAGCACCTGGGTCCTCGGTTCGCGGTAGATCAGGAACCACAGGCCGGCGGCCACCACTCCGGCGAGGCCCATGACGATGAACATCACCCGCCAGTCAAACGCGAGCATGACCACGGTCAGGACCGGCGGTGCGATGGTCGGTCCGGTATAGGCCCCCGACGTGTAGACTCCACTCGGTATGCCGCGATCCTTGACGTCGAACCAGTCACTGACCGAACGCGTCGCCGAGGGAAAGCACGGGGCCTCGGTCGCACCGAGCCCGATGCGCGACAGCATCAACAGAAAATAGCTGCTGGCGGCACACTCCGTTGTGCGAAGTTGGATGGAAACTTTGAAGCGGCACGGTTCATCTGTGCATTTGTGTGCATCTGTGGTTGAATAATTCTTCTGCCTGGCTTCCCGCCAACAGAGTTCGCGATAAGAGCGTTTCAGATTGAACGATTGGATGCCGTCTGGACTGAGCTTCATCCGTGATGGGTCGTGTGGACGAAACCCAACAGGACAGAACTGGCACCGATCCGGGCATCGCGGTGGCGGCACGCACGACGGGAACCTGCTCATACGTGTCGAGAGCGATCCTCGGGTCGAGCCCGAGGATGACGATGGGAACGTGGGTCAGCCATGAGGCGCCAGGACGCTGAACCGTATTCGTGGTGAATTTCGTCCGCGTCCCGGCGTTGTCGCATTTAGTGGTCGCATGAATTCATGACGCGGCGCGCTACCCCAACTTGCCAGCGAATTTCTCCAATATCGCGAATGGCTCAGAGCCCAGTTTGTCGCGCCATTCCTTGTAGAAACCGCCGGTGCGCAGACCTTCGCGGAAACTTGTCGTATCGGCGGTATTGAAGATCAGTCCCTTCGCCTCCAGGTCGCCTCGCACCGAGGCATCCCCGGCGGCGATATCCGCGCGCTCCCGCAAGGCGGCGTCGTTGAAGCCCTTGGCCACCACTTGTTTTACCGGGTCCGGCAATCCGTTCCAGGTGGCGGCATTGCACACCCACCAATGGCCATCCCAGACGTGACCAGTCAAAGAGCAATACTTCTGCACCTCATACAATTTCGTCGCCTGAATCAGTGTCAGCGGATTTTCCTCGGCGTCCGCGATATGCGTTTGCAGCGCCGAGTACAGCTCGGTGAACTGCATCGCCAGAGGCGCGGCCTTCAACGTCCGGAACAAGGTGACGAGGCTCGGCGCCACCGGGGTACGAATTTTCAGGCCAACCAGATCATCAGCGGTGCGGATCGGTTTCGTGCTGGTGGTGATGTGGCGGAATCCCAGATCCCACATCCGCTCCATCGGTACCAGGCCGGCCTTGGCGGTGATCTGCTCGCGGACATAGGCGCCCAGTTCGCCATCCATCGCCGGCCATAATTTGTCATAGCCCGGCCACGCGAAACCCAAAGCGCTGATCGCGGTCACCGGCAAAATGCTCGCCAGGATCTGCCCGGTCGGTTGACAGAAATCAACCGCGCCGCTGCGGGCCTGCGACAACAGGTCGTTGTCACCGCCCAACTGCGAGTCAGGGAAAATCTGCAGCTCCACCTGGCCGTTCGACTCCTTGACGATCTGCTCCGCCGCTTCGACCAGACGGATATGCAACGGAAATCTCAGTGGCGCGGTATGGGCGACACGCAACGAGAACTCCGCCGCCTTCGCGAAGCGCGGCCGCAGAGGCGCCGCCAACGCGGCCTGGATCAATGAACGTCTTGTCGCACGCATGAACGTTGTCTCCTTGTTTGCTGGCTTCTGCTCAGAGGAAGCCGATGGAAATCCATGGAATCGCGGCGACGATCGCCAGACCAACCATCAACGCGGCCAGATAACGCCAGATGTGGCGCATCGCGTCGTCGGGATCGCAACGCCCGATCGCGCAGGCGACGTAATAGCCGACGCCAAACGGAGGCGCGAACAAGCCGACGCCCATCGCCAGGATGGCGACCATGGCATAGTGCACCTCATGGATGCCGACCTGATGCGCCATCGGAAACAGCAACGGTCCGAACAGCACGATCACCGGGATGCCTTCCAGGATACTGCCCAACACGGTGAACAGCAGAATGGAGATCGCCATGAACACGATGGCGCCGCCCGGCATGCCGACGATCCAGCCGGCGACGACACGGGAAAAGCCGGATTGCGTGATCGCCCAGGCCATGGCGGTGGCGGCTCCGATGATGAGGAGGATGGCGCCGGAGAGTGACGCGGTCTGCACCAGCATCGGCAGCAGCCGCCGCCAGTCGAACTGTCGATAAATGCACAATCCGGCGATCGCGGAATACACGATACCGATGGTCGACACCTCGGTGGCGGTCGCGATACCGCCGACGACGGCGCCGCGGATCACGAAGGGCAGTGTGAGTGCCGGAATGGCGATCACCAGGCTGCGGCCGATCACTCGGGCGGAGGCGCGCTGCCCGCGCTGTTCGTCGCGGCGCGCGCGAGTCCACACCACGGCGCACAGGATCAATCCGACCACCAGACCAGGCAGCAACCCGCCGGTGAACAGCGCCGCGATCGAAATACTCGTTACCGACCCAATCGTGATCAATATCAAACTGGGCGGGATCGTTTCGGTCTGCGCTCCGGTGGCGGCGAGCAGGGCGACCAGATCGCCGCGTTGGGCGCCGCGTGCCTCCATCTCCGGGAACAGCACCGGCGCGACCGCCGCCATGTCGGCGGCTTTGGAACCGGAGATGCCGGACACCAGATACATCGCGCCGATCAAAACGAACGACATGCCGCCGCGTAAATGGCCGAGCAGATTGGCCAGGAAACGCACCATGACCGCGGCCATGCCGGTCATCTCGATCAGCAGTCCGAGGAAGACGAACAAGGGGACCGACAACAGCACCGGATGCGACATGCCGGTGTCCATGCGTGCCACCAGAACGGAAATCGGCACCCTGGTGGACAGCGCCAGGTAGCCCAGAGTGGCGAGGCCGAAGGAAATGGCGATCGGGATGCCGGCGAACACCGCGGCTGAAACGACACCGACGAAGAAGATCAGCAGGTTGATCCGGCCCAACGCGGGCAGCAACGGACGCAGCGCGTAAAATCCGGCGATCACGACCACGGTCACCAGCAGCGCCGGCAGAAGTCGTGCGATCGGCTGCCCACCCAGTCTGAGCAACGCGATGAGGATCAGCAGCGCCACGCCGACCGGCATCGCCGCCGCGCGCCATGCCAGCGAGATATCGAGCGACATGATGGATACCATCGCCTCGTTTCGCACGTAGTCGATCGCGGCGGGCATGATCGCGACGAAGAAGCCGATGGCGGCGAGCAGCCCCAGCATCTCGAAAAACGGTTTCTGGGACGGCGAGGCTTTGTTGACGAAGGCGGTCATGCGCATGTGGCCGCCCAGACGCAAGGCGACGACCGAGCCCAGCATGGCGAGCCAGAGGAACAGCGCGGAGGCAAGCTCATCCGACCAGATCAGCGGGGAATGGAAGACGTAGCGGGCGACGATGCCGACGAAGAGGATGACGACCTCGGTCGCGACCAACAAAGCGGTGATGATTTCAAGGCCGCGTCCCAGGCCGCTCTCGAACCGCCTGATCAGTGAGGGCGTGGCGGCTCGGATGTCCGGGAGTTCGGCCATCGCGACCTCGGCGGCGTGCGTCCGCGGCTGACTACCGTTCATGTTCCACTCCCGCGGTTCGTGCGACGATTTTGCCTCTGTCGGGGGTGGGTCACAATGGCGTCACGCGGGAGCGACAGCCCATGATGCCGACATCGGCCCACCCGAGATCGCTCTCACTGAGCGCGGCGCCGGAGATAGCGGCGGTCTTGTAACCCATCTGCTCCACGAGGCGCAGGCTGAACCCGTAATAGACGCCCGGCGCGATCATGATGCCTGGCTCGGCGAGCAAAGCGCGCATTCTGGCGCCTGGAGATCTCGTATGGATTAGGTCCATCGTTTCCATCCTGGGTCGCCGGCACGCCAGACATGCCACACGCGGCGAAATGGCCGATATTGGTGAAGAGTGTCAACAGATTGCCGATCAGTCCGCGTCCACGAACGACGGTGGCACCCTTGCGGAGCAGGGCTACCGCCGCCTCAGCGCCGCGATCCTGGCGGGCGAACTGGCGCCGGGTTCGAAGATCAGCGAACACGCGCTGGCGCGCCACTACGGGGTGAGCCGCGGCCCGCTACGCGAGGCGTTGCACCGCTTGCAGGAACGCAAGCTGATCACGCGTTCCGCCAATCAGGGACCGCGGATTGTCACGCCATCGACGGAGGTGTTGTCGGAGTTGTTCGTCGTGCGCGAGGCGCTCGAAGGCATGGCGGCACGGCTTGCCGTCATCATCGCGACGGACACGAAGCGTGGGGCTTGGCGTAGCGCATCCTGATCGCCGAGAATCTGACCGCGCAACTGAGAAACTCCGCCCGTGATGTTGGCGGTCACGCTGTCAACGGCCTGCTGAATGTTTTGCGCCTGAGAGGCGGAAGAAAGCAGCGCGACGCCAAGCAGCGCCGACGCGATCGTGTAACGCATTCGTGTTTCCTCCGGGTTATGGAACATTGAGGTTGTTTCAGGATCGAATTGTCCCTACATTGTCGGACATGTCCCGCACCGAAAACCTGGATATCCAGATCAGTCCTGAAGAGAAGGCCGCGATACAGGCGGCGGCGGAACGCGACAGCCGCACGGTCTCGGACTGGGCTCGGCTCATATTATTGCGCGCGGCGGAGAAGGGAGCGAAGAAATGTCCCAACACATGATCGTCGAAGAATGTCCGGCGTGGTTCCGATTCCGGCGAACGGCCGAAACCGATGCGCGATTGCGCGGTTCGCGGGTTCTTCTTGGAGGCGTCCCCGCCGACGAAGAATGGATTGCGCCGCGGTATTACCGGGTCCAGGCTTACGTCGCGCTTTATGCGGGACGCGAAGTTCCGGACATTGGATCATTCAGTTACTCATACTCGGCCACACTTGAACACGGCATGAAGATCGGACGGTACTGCTCGATCGCTTCCGGCGTCACGGTCCTTGGACCCGAACACGCGACGACCTGGGCGATGACATCAGACATCGCCTATCAGCCCAGCGATATCGCGCGAATGGCGCGAACCGACGCGAAGATCGCGACAGACTCTCCGTGCTCACATGATGCGGGTGGCCGGATGCCCGTCATCGGCAATGACGTATGGATCGGACAGGACGTCCGGCTGAAGCGTGGCGTGACGATCAATGACGGCGCGGTCATTGGCGCCTGTTCACTGGTGACAAAAGATGTGCCGCCTTACGCCATCGTTGGCGGCGTGCCGGCGAAACTGATCCGCTACCGCTTCGACGAACGGCTGATCGCACGGTTCCAGGCGCTGCGGTGGTGGAATTACTTCGAGCCGGATTTCAAGAACTTCGGATACGATGACCCAGAGCGGTTTCTGGACACGTTCGAGGACGCAGCCGCAAGTGGCCAGATCAAACCATGGCTTCCGAGCGGCCCAACGCTCTATGACCTGATCGCGATCTAATTCGATATCGATCCCGTATTGATCAAACCGAGATTCCCAAGCGCGTCGCGAAGTGCCTGGCATCCCGTATTGCCCGCGCACGCGCCCACGGGCGTTGCTTTGACGATGGTGGTCGCACCATAGAAACCGAGCTTTGATGAGGCGGCGGCGACGGTCAGGCCTGATGAACCATTGTCAATCTTCGGCGACGTCAGGTTGCCGCTGCCATCCACCGTGAATCCAGGCGTCTCGATCGCGCTCGTGGTGAATGTGCCGTTGGCCAACGACAAGCCTTTGTTGACGACCATGGTGTCGCCGGTCGCATTTGGGGTAAGGGTCCAAAACGCGCCGTCGGTCGCCGGCGCGAAATAGCCCGCGGGAGCGCCAACGGAGATAAGGGATTTCCACCCGCGGCTGGCGCCCTGTATGGCCTGGTTCGCGAACACCAGGGCCGCATCGGAGCGCGCCCCCTGCCTGACATCAAAATTGTCGAGCACTATCAGTAGCCCGTACTTGTCGAGAAACGTCGCGCCTGCGCGGCCGGAGATGTCGATCTCCTCGCCCGACCCGCCTCCGCCATTGGTGAATGTGCCGCCCATAACGAGATATGGATTAACGGCGGTCGCGTAGCCTGCGGCGCCAGCGCCCGTCAGAGAACTGCCGCCCCAGGACTGGAGCATGTTGACGCCAGACGAGATGCCAACGATGCCGCTTGTTGCGGCAGCCCTGGAAATGGGACCTGTCTGTATGAAGCTGACCCCCAATCCGGCCCGGTCTCCCGCATAACTGGTTCCCCCGTCGGTCGTCCCACCAAAATTCCGCACGACGACGCCGCGTGCATCCGCACGACGACGCCGCGTGCATCCGCACGACGATGCCGCGTGCATCCG
>CALFNB010000162.1 GCA_937902425.1 uncultured Acetobacteraceae bacterium
CGTCGTTCATGGTTTGTACCGGATTTCCAATGGCGGAGGAAGATGGGTAATCAGGAAATCCTATGCAACTTTTCTGTCGTTTGTTTAAATTCACCTGTCTCTAAACTCGTTCTTAAGATTTACGGACCAACGTGATGGAAGTGTACCCACGCCAACCACGCGGTGGTTCCTCCGAACCACATAGGGCTGGTGCGGCAGGCATAAACTCGGCCTTCACGAAACCAGCATGGAGAAGCGGAGCATGGCGCTCGTTAAACGGACCAATCTTACCAGGACGCCGACTGGTCACGATGATGAACCCGTCGTTCCACCACATCGCCGCCCGGGAGCGGTGGCGCCTCGGGAGACGGCCAACGGTCACGATGACGCGGCGGTGGTATCCCTCGCCGCCAACTCGGCGCTGGCCGAGGCACAGAAGCGCAAGGCGCGGACCTTTGCCCGTCAACAGAAGGCAGCCGAGCGTATCGCGGCCGCCACGTCACAGCTCGCCAGTGGCATCACCGAGGCCTCCGCGGCCGCCACGGAAATGGGCAAAGCCGCCGACCAGATCGCTTCAGGCGCCGAAGTGGCAGCCGGCGCCAGTCAGCAGTCGCTGAGAGCAGTGAACCATGGTGCGGCGCTGATCCTCAAAGCGAAGGAAAATGCCGATGTTTCGGTCACCAAGACCGAAGCGCTCCAGACGGTGATCGCCGACGTGGCGCGACAGATCGCCAATTCCATCCAGGCGATCGGCCGCACCACGGAGCGGCAGGAAGCGTCGGTCAAGATGATCGAGGAGTTGGAACGCCAGGCCGCCACCATTGGCGAAGTGGTCAAGGCCGTGGCGCGCATCGCGGACCAGACCAACCTGCTGGCGTTGAACGCCGCCATCGAAGCGGCGCGCGCGGGTCAACATGGCAAGGGCTTCGCCGTGGTCGCGGACGAGGTGCGGACCCTGGCGGAAACCAGCGAAAAGAGCGCCCGCGACATCCAGGAACTGATCGTGCAGATCCAACGGGACGTCAAAGTGATCGCCGAAGGTATCCAAAGCTCCGCCGTGGCTGCCCGCGAGGAGATGGCGAAGGGCAAGAAGACCATTGATGCACTGGAACAGGTCCGCGGCGACATGTCGGAGGTGATCGCCGGCGGACGTGAGATCGCACGGGGGGCCGACGAGTCGAACGTCGCCGCCAAGGAAGCGCAGAAGGGTTCGGAGGTCATCGCCGCGGCAGCCCAGGAGCAGGGTTCAGCCTGCGAGGAGACGCGCCGAACCGTCGATCAGCAGACCCAGGCGCTGGCCCAGAGCGAGCAGACCGCGCAGGAACTGTCGGAACTGGCCGAGGAATTGAAGAACTCCACGGACATCTCCAAAAGCGCCGAAGAGGTTGCTTCAGCGGCTGAGGAGCTGTCGAGCACAGTCGAGGAGATCAACCGCGCCGCGGCCCAGATCACCACGGCTTTGGACCAGATCGGCAAGGGCGCCGAGCAGCAGAGCTCAGCCAGTCAGCAATCCGCGGCGGCCATCGCGCAGATCGAAAAGGGCGCCCAGGCGAGCCAGACGCTCGCTCAGGCTGGGCTGGACAAGGGCCAGGCCATCAGCGACCTGTTGGGTGTCAACAAAGTGGCGGTCGATGATCTGATCGACGGCGTGATGAAGTCGGTCGAAGCCGGACGCAAGAGTCGCGAGCAGATCACCGGGCTGGAACAGATCAGCCGCCGAATCGACAAAATCGTTGACGCCATCAACACCGTGTCGATCCAGACCAACATGCTCGCGGTCAACGGCTCGGTCGAGGCGGCGCGGGCCGGCGAGTTCGGCAAGGGTTTTGCCGTGGTGTCCACCGACATCCGCAACCTCGCCCGCGAGTCGGCCGAGAACGCTGACCGTATCAAGGACACGGTGAAGGCTATCCAGGACCAGATTGTCTCGGTGCGTGGCGATCTGGCGGAGATCGTCGATGCCAGTGTCATCGAAGTGGAGAAGAACCGGCAAATCGCCAGCAGTCTCGAATCGGTGGCACGGGACATGGTGGTCGTGCTTGCCGGTAATAAGGAAATCCTGGCTGGTAGCGACGAAATCCTTCGGGTCACCAAGGAGGTCCAGACCGGTGTCGAACAGGTCGCCGCCGCCGCCCAGCAGGCTGGGCGGGCCTCCTCGGAGGCCACCGACGCGGCAAAGGAGCAGGCCAAGGGGACTGTGGAACTGGCTTCCGCGATCGAGGAGATCGCCTCGCTGGCCGACGAACTTCAGGCCGCCGCGTAACGGTCCGGAACCGCATTTAGTTTCAGAAGAGGCAGTTTCATGTCCGATGTCAGCACTGTTATGACGAGGGAGGCCGTCGCCGAATCCGGCGGCCCGGGCGGCGAAACGGGGGCCGGCGAAACGGCGGGCGATGCCCGGCAGTTCGTGATCTTCCACGTCAAAGACGAGATGTTCGCGGTGCCGCTTGCGGAGGTGAAGGAAATCATCCGCATGCCCGATGTGGTACGGATGCCGTTGAGTCCGGTTTCTCTTGAAGGTCTTGCCAATCTCCGGGGAACCGTGTTGCCGGTGGTCAATCTGCGGAGCGTTTTCGGATTCGAACAGGTCGCCCATGATGACGCCACACGCGTGGTAGTGCTCGACCAGGGCCGTCCCGTCGGATTGGTGGTTGATCGCATGGCCAACGTGGTGACCGTCGAGGCCAATGACATCGAAGCCGCCGATACCATCCAATCCACCGTCGACACCAAGGTGGTCACCGGCATGATCAAAGGTCGCGGCGGATCTTCGATGGTGATGATTCTCGACGCCTCCAATCTCATAAAGCGCGAGTTCCAGGATTTCGGCGGCAAGTCCGAAGATGATCGTGGCGCGGCTATGGTTGGCCAGCACACGGCAGATGCCGCAGCGATAAAGATATCCGAGACTGTAATTGACGAGAACCAATTGGTCAGTTTTGAGGTGGCGGGCCAGGAATACGCCTTCCCCATTGAGGAAGTGCAGGAAATCGTGCAGCTGCCGGAGCACGTCACCGAGGTTCCCAACACAGCCGCGCACATTCTGGGCGTGATCACGCTACGCAATCGCCTGCTGCCATTGGTCAGCCTGCGCGAGATGTTCGGCCTGCCTCCGGCGGATATGAGAGAGGCTAACAAGGTAGTAGTGGTGTCGCTGGGCGAGGGCACCGGAACGTCGGTCGGTGTCGTGATGGACAGCATCAAGGAAGTGCTACGCGTGGGTCGTTCCGCGATCGACATCATGCCATCGTTGCTGACTCAGAACCGCTCGCTCGATGATATCCGATCGATCTGCCGCCTGGATGATGGCAAGCGCCTCGTCTCCATTCTATCGGCAGGTCAGATGTTCAACGTGAGCGAAGTGCGCAAGTTGGTTGGCGGCGAGATCGAAGGAACTGAAGCGATGGCCAACGACGTAATGCGCGACGGGGCGACCATTGCGGCCGGCGAGGACGACGACGAGGAGCAATTCGTTGTGTTCCGCCTGATGAACGAGGAATACGGTGTTCCCATCGACTCGGTCCAGGAAATCGTCCGCGTACCCGACGAACTCACCCGGGTGCCCAGGACGCCGGCCTTCATCGAGGGAGTTATCAACCTTCGGGGTAGCGTATTGCCGGTGGTGGATCAGCGGCGGCGATTCGGCCTGGCCGGTATCGAACGCAACGACCGTCAGCGCATCATGGTCTTTACCATCGCGGGGGTGCAAACCGGTTTCATCGTCGATTCCGTGTCCGAGGTGATGCGCATTGGCGCCCGCTTCATCGACGTGGCTCCCAGGCTTTCCGCCGAGCAGCAGAAGTTGATCCGCCGGGTCGCCAATCTCGAAAAGCAGAAGCGCATGATCCTTCTGCTCGACGTCAATCAACTTCTCAACGTGAAGGAACTCGACGCGCTGAAGGAGGGCGATGGCTGACGGCAATGACCCGGCCGCTGGTCCGGCCTTCACAAAGGAACGAGCCGTGACGCCATGACCAGACTGCTGATCGTCGAAGATTCGGCATTGATGCGCCGCCATCTGGTTCAGTTATTCGAGAACGAGCGGGACTTCAAAATGTTAGCGGTTCGAAATGGGGTGGAGGCGCTGCGGGCGCTGGACGAGTTCGACCCCGACGTCATCACCCTGGACATCAATATGCCTGAGATGGACGGCCTGACCTGCCTCTCGCACATCATGGTGCAGCGGCCCAAACCGGTGGTGATGGTATCCTCGCTGACCGAGCAGGGCGCCGAAGCGACGTTCGAAGCGCTCCAGCTCGGCGCGGTTGACTTCGTCCATAAGCCGGACGGCACCATGTCGCGGGATATTCATCGTATCGAGCAGGAATTGTTGCTGAAGGTGCGTTCCGCCGCGACCACGAAACTTCGCCCTTCGCGCGGCCTGACCTCACGTCTGGCGGACCGGCGCATCAGCCGCCCAGTACGGGTCGAGGCGGCACTGTCTCCGTTGCCGCGCGACAGGCTGGGGATCGTTCTGGTCGGCGTATCCACCGGCGGTCCCGGCACCCTCGAGGAAATACTGCCTCAGCTTCCCGCTGGATTTCCCTGGCCGGTGGTGATCGCCCAGCACATGCCCGCCAGCTTCACAGGCGTTTTCGCCCGCCGTCTGGCCACGATGTGCCAGGTCCCGGTGACCGAGGTGACGCGCCAAACCGTGCTCGAAGGCGGCAATGTGTACATCGCCCGGGGCGATGCGGACCTGGTGTTCACCAAGACCGTTCTTGGCATGATGGCGCTGCCGGCGCCCGCGAGTGCTCAGCACCTGTGGCATCCCAGTGTGACCCGCATGGTCGAAAGCGCGATGAACGTCTTGCCACCCGACCGGTTGATCGGTGTGCAACTGACTGGCATGGGTGACGATGGCGCGAAGGCCATGGCGACCCTGCGGACGCGTGGCGGTCGTACTATCGCCCAGGACGAGGCCACGTCGGTCGTGTTTGGCATGCCCGGGGAGCTTGTCCGGTTACGCGGAGCCGACGCCGTACTGCCGGCGCACGCCATCTCGAGTCAACTTAAGTCATGGCTGGCGCCCACCGCGGCGATGCGAACTACCTCAGAGGCGCGCCATGGCTCTCGTTAGGCGCGCCGCGGCGCAGATCGCCGAAGACCAACCCAGCGGAGACCTGGTAGATGGCCAGGAGCGATGGGTCGCCGATCTGGCTTCGGCCGATGCTTCGATCCGCCGCCGGGCAGCCCATGACCTTTCTCAAATGCCGGATGCCGTGCCGATGCTATGTGCCCACCTCGCCAACGAGCGAAGTCTTAGCGTTCGCAGCATCATTCTGACCGGATTGATCGTCAATAAGTCGCCTGCGGTGGTGACGGGTCTGCTGCCATTCCTCGGCAGCGAGGACGCCAACCTGCGCAATGGCGCGATCGAGGCGCTGCAACACATGCCGGATGAGGTGGCGCCCCACGTGGTATCGATGCTCGCTGACGAGGACAGCGATGTTCGTATATTCGCCGTCAATGTGTTGGCCGCCCTGCCGCACCCTATGGTGCCGGAATGGCTGCTCCAGGTCGTGCTGCATGACCCGCACGTGAACGTCTGTGCCGCGGCGCAGGATGCTCTCGTGGAGGCGGGCGAGCCGGACGTCATCCCGGCGCTGGAGGCTTTGGCCGATCGCTTTCCCGGCGTGGCCTTCATCCAATTTGCCGTGGATGCCGCGATCCGGCGCATCCGCGGCGGCTGATGGACACGAACACGCCCCTGGCGCAGACGGACCCGGTCATATCCGATGAGGAATTCTCCAGGTTTTGTGAGTTCTTTTATCGAAAGACCGGCATCTTGTTCGATACGCAGAAGAAATACTTCGCGGAGCGGCGCATCACCGATCGCATGCATAAGCTTGGCTGCGCGACGTTCCGCAATTACTTCGCGGCCGTCCGTTTCGAAGCCTCAGGCGAGGAAATGCAGCATCTGGTCAACCAGATGACGGTGAATGAAACATATTTCTTCCGCGAGGACTACCAACTAAAGGCGCTGGTCGACGGAATTCTTCCTGATCTCGCCGCGCGCCGGAACAACGGGAAACCCATCCGGATCTGGTCGGTGCCCTGCTCGTCAGGTGAGGAACCCTATTCCCTCGCCATCTACATCCTGGAAAACTGGGCCGACGCCGATCGCCATGACATCGAGATCCTGGCTTCCGACATCGACTCCGCCATCCTGGCCGCGGCAGCCGCCGGCGTCTACGGCGAGCGTTCCTTGCAACGGCTCTCACCGGACCTGATCAGGCGGTATTTCACCAAACAAAGGGACCGCTCATACCGGATCTCTAACGACATCAGGGACTCCATCGATTTCTCGCGGGGAAATGTCGTCGATCCCCAGTTCATGCGCCAGTTTCGCGCCGTTGACGTCATCTTTTGCCGCAACATGCTGATCTATTTCGATGACCAGTCGAGGCGTGAAACCATCGAGGCGATGTACGACTGCATGTCGCCGGGCGGCTACATCTGCCTCGGCCATTCGGAAAGCATGAGTCGAATATCGTCGCTTTTCCGGCCCCGGAAATATGCCGATTCCATTGTCTACCAGAAGCCGTTCGAGTGATGGACATGATCCAACTTCAAGGCAGGAAAACGCGGGTCCTCGTCGTCGAGGACGGCATTACTATGCGCATGTTCTATCGCGACGTTCTGGAGAAAGCCGGCTTCGAGGTCGAGGAAGCGGTGAATGGCCTGGAAGGCCTCGAACGAGCCATGACCGGATCATTCGACCTGCTGGTGGTGGACATCAACATGCCGAAGATGGACGGCTACCAAGTCATCCGTACAGTTCGCGAAGACCCGAGCCTATGGCGCGTACCGGTCATCACGATCAGCACCGAGGACAAAGAGCAGGATGCCCTGAAAGCCTATGACGCCGGAGCCAACTTTTACATGACCAAGCCGGTCCGTCCCAAGGACCTCGAGGAAATGGCGCGGCTGCTGACAGGGACGGCGTCCCAATGACGACGTTGCTGGAACGCTTTATCCCGGAAGCACGGGAATATCTGGAAAGCGCCGCCGCCGGTCTGCTGAAACTCGAGCGCGATCCGTCCGACGAGGGGTTGGTCAATGAGGTGTTCCGCGCCGTCCACACACTGAAAGGCGCCTCTGGCCTGTTCGACACGCCTGGCCTCACCCGGCTGTTGCATGCCGGTGAGGATCTGCTTGACGCGGTCCGCTCGAACCTGCTCGCGCTGGACCCGGAGATGGTCGATGCGCTGCTCGATGCCCTCGACCGCGTGTCCGCGTGGGTCGATGCCCTGCAGCAGCAAGGCCGTCTGCCCGACGATGCCGATGGGGTGTCCGTGGCATTGTCCAGGCGCCTGCGAGCGCTGTTGCCGATCGCTGATGACTCAATGAACGCCACTGCGCCGGCCGCCGCGGCGCAACAAGCGGATTGGTTGATCGAACTGCCGGAGAAAGACCGCCTCGCGGCGTTTGCCGGGACCGTCGGCAGCGGGTCGCCCTTGCTGGCCATTTCCTACGTGCCGGACGACGGATGCTTCTATCGCGGCGAAGACCCGTTCAACCTGTTTCCTCAGCTCCCAGGCCTGCAGGCCTTGCGGATCTTCTTCCGCGAGCCGCCTGTTCCTCTGGCCGAGACCGATCCGTTCCAGAGCCTCCTGGCCTTCCGCGCCCTGGTGGCACAGCCACGGGGCGAGGTGGAGCATCTGTTCCGCTATGTCATCGAGCAGGTTGACATCGTCTCCATCCCACCCGAGGCACTGATCCTCCCGGAGGGCGACGCGGGCGGCGAATCGTTACATCAGGACTTTTTCGAGGATGCCGGACTGCGGCTGGCGGCAAGGGATTTCGTTGGCCTGCGAAGTGCCGTCGCGACTCTGCTCGGGGAAACCGATGGGCAACTGTGGGTTGCGTCGGCATTGCGATGGCTGGACGCTGTCCTGGCCGCTCCGCTGCCGAATGCATCCTGGGTGTCGGCGGTGCTCGCCGCCATCGCCGATGGCCGCGCGTTCCCCATCGGCGAAGCGGCATCGCGAGAGGCCCCCGCGCCAGCTCCCGCACACCCTGCCACGCTTACGGTCGCGGCTGCCTCGCCGGACACGCCGATGGCGGCGCGCATTCTGGCCGAACAGTTGCGCATCGTCGCAATGCAAGGCGACCACGATATGCTCCCGCGCCGCATGGCGGCGGTAGAAGCCACGGTAGGCAGTCTGCTGGCGAGCCTGGGATGGTCGCTCCGCGATAAAGAGCTGGCCTCCGCCACCGCCGAAGCGGCGGATGGCGCACCAGAACGGCTGCGGGAACTGATCACCGCGCTGTACAACCGGGTGGAGGCCGCCGTCGCGGGTCCCTCCCCCGTCCCTGCTTCGGCGACAGCGCTCTTGGTGACAAGCGCGACGGCTGACTCCGGCCAGACGGTGGTCGGCGAGGCGACACAGGTCGCTCACGTGCTCAAAGTGGATCAGGCGAAGGTCGATGCACTGATGAACCTGATCGCCGAACTGGTGGTGTCCAAGAACAGCCTGCCGTTCCTGGCGAGGCGGGCCGAAACCGTATACGGCTCGCGTGAGATGGGACGCGAAATCAAGGACCAGTATGCCATCATCGATCGTCTGGCCCAGGAAATGCAGCGCGCCATCATGGACGTGCGGATGCTGCCGGTGTCGGAGGTGTTCGAACGCTTCCCGCGGCTGGTGCGCGACCTCTCGCGCAGGCTGAACAAGCACATCGAACTCAAAATCGTCGGCGAGGACACCGCCGCCGACAAGACGATCATCGAATCGCTCGGTGATCCGCTTATCCATTTGGTCCGCAACGCGATCGATCACGGCATAGAGTCGCCAGAGCAACGTTTGGCGACTGGCAAGCCGGAGGCGGGAACCATTCAGCTCAGGGCGCTTCAGGAGGGCGATCAGGTCATCATCGAGGTGTCGGACGACGGCAAGGGCATCGATCCCATGGCCGTCCGTCTGAAGGCTTTCGAAAAAGGGATGATCACGGAAGAGAAGGCCGACGCCTTGTCAGATCAGGAAGCCATCAACCTGATCTTCCTGCCGGGCTTTTCGACGACTGAGGAGATTTCAGATCTGTCGGGGCGTGGCGTCGGCACCGATGTCGTGCGCACCGCGGTCGAGAAGATCAATGGCCACGTCACTCTTTCGTCCCGCAAGGGCGAGGGCACATTGGTGCGCCTGTCTCTGCCGCTCAGCATGGCCGTTGCCCGGGTGATGATGGTTGAGGTCGGCGACGCCCTGTTTGGTGTGCCCATGGAGGGTGTCGCCGAGACAGTACGGGTACCGCGAGACCGCATTCGCAGAATCAAGCGCTCGCAGGCGTTCGTGTTGCGGGATGCCATCGTTCCGTTGATTCAGCTGCACGACCTGCTGGGGCTGCCGCGCAAGGGGGCCGAGGTGGAAGAGGAGGCGGTGTTGGTGGCTCGGGTCGGCGGCACCATCGTCGGCCTGGTGGTCGATCGGCTCCGCGAGGGGATCGACGTGGTCCTGAAACCGCTGGAGGGGATGTTGGCCGGCATGCGGGGTTACTCGGGATCCGCCCTCATGGGCGATGGACGGGTACTGCTGGTGCTGAACCTGAAGGAGTTGCTGTAATGCCGCTGGTCTTCACCGCGACGCAGGCCCGTTTCGAGGATGTTTGCACCGTCGAGGATGCTCTTCCCCTGCTTGAATTCCTCAAGAGCAGCAATACGCCCGAGGTCGATCTCTCGCCCTGCACCTGGCTTCACACGGCACTGCTTCAACTGCTTTTGACCGCCCGACCCAGAATGGCGGCATCTCCCGTCGATCCTGCGCTCACGCGCTGGGTCGCTCCATTGCTTGCCGATGCCAGTCGAGAACGAGGATTTGATGGGTAAGAAGATTCTGATCGTCGATGATTCACCGACCATTCTCATGAGCATGCGGGGCATGCTTGAGCGCGCCGGCCACGCCGTTAGTGATGCCGCCAGCGGTGAGGCGGCTGTGTCCGTGCTGAAAGGCGGTCTCAAACCTGACCTTGTTATCACCGACTTCCACATGGGAGCGATGAACGGGATTGATCTTGTGCGGGAGGTCCGGAAGATGGCCGGCCTGCGATTTATCCCGGTGCTGATGGTCACAACTGAATCGCAGCAGACGAAGCGCATGGAGGCAAAAGCCGCCGGGGCGACGGGGTGGTTGGTCAAGCCGGTCCAGCCGGAAGCTCTTCTGCAGGTGATAAAGCAGGTCGTACCGGGAGCATGACCGCAACGCGGCCATCTGTGGCGAAGGCGTATCGCGTGGTCCGATACTTCGCTGGGGCGGTGGTGGCACTCGTCGGAACCGTTATCGTCGTGGCGTTGATCGGCCAGGTCTTTGGTTTTCCGGACGGGAGTCTGGCGCCACTTGTAGCAGCAACCGCGGCGGGACTGCTTATCGGAAGCGCAGCCACCTACGGCATTCCGCGACTCTTCGAGCCGAAGCCCGCGGGGAATGCCGATACGACTGGTACTTCGCTCCACTTCGGAAAAGGCGACGATGAGCGCCGCCCTGTAGCTCATGGACCTCTGGCTGCCGTGATCGGCGGTGCCGTCATCGCGGGTGAACCGTTAAACTCGATGGCCGCCAGGCAATTTGACGACTTGTCCGCGAAGGCGCGGATAGTTACCGGCGAACTTGGTCATTACAAAGAACTGCTCGGCATCCTGAGCGACCAGGTTGGGAACGTCAGCGTCGAGACCGAAGCGGCCGCCCTCGACATCCTCACCCGCCTGAACGAGATCGATCGGCTTATTCAGGACATGATCACATTTCTCAGCCATGCGGGCGCGTCCGATAAGATGGTCGATCTGATGGACCGGACCGAGCAGCGCCTCGCGGCGAACCGCCGGCTGCTCGACGAATTTCGCGCAAATCGCGATGACGCCGCCGTCGAAAGCCAACAACGTTTGGGCGAAGTCCAGGATATGGTCGCCGAGCTCAACCGGGTCGTCGGGCAGGTTCGCACGATTTCCAAGCAGACGAACATGCTGGCGTTCAACGCGGCGATCGAGGCGGCGCGGGCCGGTCAATTCGGCAAGGGCTTCGCGGTGGTGGCGTCCGAGGTCAAGCAGCTGTCGCGAGACTCGGACAAGGCTGCTTTGGATATCCAGGGTGGGATCCTCCGTTTGCAGGAAGCCATCAGCGTCAGTATGCGGACGATCGTGCACAAGCGTCTCGAGTCCGAACGCAAGGGCTTCGAAGACATCACGGACAGCATGTCGGAACTGAGCGAAAATCTCGAACGCATCATGAGCCATCAGCGAGATGTCCTGGTGAAGACCCAGGAGGCGAGCGAGATCATCGCCCATCCCATCATGGCCCTGATCGGCTCGATCCAGTTTCAGGACATCACGCGCCAGGAATTGCAGCATGTCTGTCAGGGCATGGAGTTCGTCGCGAGTCATTCGGGACAGCTGCGCGTGGTTCTCGAAGACTTCGGTAGAGATCACGATCTTGACAGTGTCCAAACGGCGATTACGGAACTGATGGCGCAGTACGTGATGGCGCAACAGCGCAATATTCACAGTGCGGCGATTGGAAGCGACGAACTTGAAGAGAAAGGGGCTCTTGTTCAGCTGTTTTAGCGCGCCTTCGACGCCCCAGGGGTCAGTTGTCGATAGTTGCGGGGACAGGAAACCACCGACAGTTGATTCCGGTGATGGTGGCTTGCTGAGGGCAAAGGAAGCCGATCAGCGTGAGCGATATGATCAACGAAACTCTCCGCGATTGACGCCGGACGCTCACCTTCCGGGCGAGATCTGCTGCCAGGTAATTGCCGTCTCAAGACAGATTGCGTGCCGGTCCTACACCCTGAACCGATCGCAGGTAGCTGATGAATGTCGCCGTTCTGTTCCGTATCATTGTTTTTGATCGCGTGGCCGAGCGCGGTTCGACCCGAATTGTCTTGAATTGAGAAGTCTGCACCCATGCGGAACCGCTGCGAAACTGGGGTCAAGCGGCGATCGCTGTTGGCGGGAATGTGTCGTTGGCTGGATGGAATTTCTGTCCGAAGTCTGAACCGAGCGTACCATTATAAATGGCGCAGCGAACCTGAAGCAGCAGATCGGCGCCGCGCCTTTATCGCGCGCCATTCGCCACGTTGGCCACCTGTGCAAACGCTCCTTTACGGGCAACTTGTTGGTTTGTAATTTTGAAGCCGTGGGCACGACGCACGAGACTGGCGTGCCTGGACAAGTGTAGTCAGGTGTTGAAATCATGAGCGTATCCT
>CALFNB010000163.1 GCA_937902425.1 uncultured Acetobacteraceae bacterium
CGCGCCGCGCCAGTGCCAGACGCCTGCGAAACGAGGCATGCGCGCCGTGATGGCGGCGGGGGAAATGTAGGAGGGGACACCTGGTTCCTGATTTGTCGGTGGAAGGAGTTCAAATGAATTACGAGGAGATTGTCGAGCGGCGCCGTGCACTGAGGATAGAAGGCTACAAGACCCTTTCGGATGTCGGATTTGACGGACCGTGGGTGACACCCTACCAAAAAGCGTCTCGTGCCGCGAATGGACCGGTACTGGTGGCGTATAATTGGCTTGATGCCCGTTCGGCCGTGAAGCACCGCATAATACTAGGGCCTGTCGTCAATTAAGCTAAACGGCATTGATGACCCGAAAACAGGCCCTGAATCGGGCCTCATCGGCCTCCAGTAGGCCATCTCGTCGCCCGGTTGGGCCTAATTTTGGAATAATCTACTATGAAACGCGTCCGATCACGCCGAAATTGGCTAATTGACGACAGGCCCTAGAAGAGTATGGCTATCACCCGGAAATCATGTTCAATCGAGTCGTTAGCCTGGCCCTTCTTAAAACTGGCATGACGCGGAGCGACTTATATGTGACACAGGCTTTCCACCTGCTGCCCGAGGATCGTTCGGCGAGCATTTTCTCAAGGGACATCGACAGAAGCTTTGACGAGGTGACGCGGCACGAACTCAATGGACGTTATGTAATCGCGCTCGGTGATGCAGCGGCCAGTGCGTGCCAGAGACATGGAGTATGGCACCAGAAAGTGGCGCACCCGAGTGCTCGCGGTCTCACGTATGATGCGAAGGCAAGTGAACTCGCTGTTGCGATTGACGAAACACGGCGGTAGTGTTTCGCCAATACAGATGTGAAGCACGGCGCGGCGGAATCTGCCATGAGAAACAGACGCGAGACCACAGAACCAGAATTTCAAATTTTTCTGTTCGCACCGTGCCTATTGGTGAATTATAGTTTTCTCCATGCTTAGCACAAGCGTCACATGGAACTCCAACAATGTCCGCGGCTATTCCCGCTTGCTCACCAGGCGGTAGGGGCGGCAAACCGAGCTGTAATGTGGTGGCCACAC
The DNA here is from genome assembly GCA_937902425.1 of uncultured Acetobacteraceae bacterium. Lineage (GTDB taxonomy): Bacteria > Pseudomonadota > Alphaproteobacteria > Acetobacterales > Acetobacteraceae > Rhodopila. The sequence continues at coordinate 1,064 of CALFNB010000163.1, forward strand.
GCGCGTCGTGCCACGCCGATTCCGGGTCCTGGCCAAGGCGTTCGCGAGCGGTAATAATGTTTGCCTGTCGCTCGCAACTCTATGCATCGCAGACGCTGCACCGCGACATGGTCGCGTGAACCCATCGGAGCAGACCATGGCGGAGAGCCTCCTCGCCGAATTGCAGGAAGACCGGGCGACCGGCGCCATCGCGGTGATTTACGATGAAATCCGCCGGTTCTCCGGCGTGCCTTATGTCTCGTCTCTGCAACGTTATCTCGCGACCCTGCCGGGGGTCCTCGAATGGGCATGGGCCGCGGTCCGGCCGGCGATGGTGTCCGGCGTCGTGCCGGAGACTGGCTGGCGGCTGGCCGACCGCATGAGGCTGACACCGCTACCACCGGTTTCCGAGACGACGCGAGCCGCATGGAAGCTCGACATGGGTGGTTACGCGACGATCGCCGCGATCGCGAAGAATTTCGTGCGTGTCTCGCCCGTGAACCTGATGACCGGCGCCTGCCTGCGCCTGCTGCTGACCCAGCCGCCACCGAAAGGACCCGGCATCGCGGAGACCTGGAGCCCGCCGGCCATGCTGCCGCCAATGCCGGGCAACGTCGATCCGATCGCATTGCCGCCGGAGCAAAGGGCGGTGCTGATGCGTTTCGCCACCGAGGTCGACGGCGCGCCGTTCATTCCGGCATTGTATCGGCAGCTCGCGCGGTTCCCGGGGTTTCTGGCATGGCTCGCCGACACGCTGGTGCCGCGGTTGACCGACCCGGAAACGTCCGCCGCGCGCGCCGCGTTCCGGGCCGCCGCGCTGGCCGCCGCGCCAGCGATCGTTGCGTTTCTGCCCGGCCTGCCGGCCAATCCCGCACCCGATGCCGAGACGACCCGCCGGGTGCTGGCCACCATCGATCGTTACGCGGAGACCAGCCCGGAGATGACGATGTTCGGCCGGCTCATTCTGGACGTGATCTAAGTTCCGGGCGAAACGACCGCGCCCGATTTCATCGCCTCCTCTGTCGCGGCCGCGTCCCACCCAAGCACGTCGCGCAGGATTTCTGCGGCGTTCTGACTAAAGCCAGGCGCCGCCACCGGATCCGCGAGCGGTGTGCCGTGCAACCGGAACGGCAAGGCAATGTTCGGCACGGTCCCAACCGCCGGATGCGGGATCGCGTGCACCAGGCCGCGGGCCCGCATCTCCGCGGAACCGAACGCTTCCGCGATGGAATTGATCGCGCCCGCCGGAACCCCGGCCTCCCGCATCCTGGCGAGCCAGTAAGCGCGTGGCCGCGTTTTCAGAACATCCTGAACGATCGCCATCAGCGTATCCCGGTTGCGCGTGCGCTCCCGCGTTTTCGCGTAATCCGGATGTTCGGCGAGATCAGGACGCTCCAGCACCCGAACCGCCATCCGTTGCCAGGTCCGATCGTTCGCGCAGGCGACGAAAATCGGACCGTCCGCTGTCTCCAGCGCCGCGGTCGGCACGGTGTCTCGGCTGTTGTTGCCGAAGCGGGTCGGTTCGTCGCCGCTGACGAGGTAGTTCATCGCGTGGAACCCGACCATCGTCACGGCGGTGTCGAACAGCGCCGACTCGATGAACTGGCCACAGCCCAGACGCTCCCGCGCGAACAGCGCGGCGAGCACGGCGTTGGTGGTCATCATCGCGGTACTCATGTCCATGATGGACGGGCCGGCGCGCAAAGCGACGCGGTCGGGCTCGCCGTTCATCGACATGAAACCCGACTCCGCCTGGGTGATCGGATCGAAACCGAGACGATCCCGCAGCGGCCCGTCACGGCCATAGGCCGACACCGACGCATAAACCAATCGCGGGTTGGCGGCGGCGACGGTCTCGTAATCCAGGCCAAACTTCGCCATCACGCCGGTGGAGAAATTCTCCAGCACGACATCGGACCTGTCGATGATCGCGCGCGCGATCCGCCGCGCCTCGGGCTGCGTCAGGTCCAGCGCGATGCTCTTTTTGTTGCGATTGGCCCAGAGATACGGCGCGCCCTCCTGTTCGGTGACCGGCGGACGGATGCGGCGGAAGTCGTCGCCGCCGTCCGCTTTCTCGATCTTGATCACCTCCGCGCCCAGATCGGCGAGGATCATGGAACACAGCGGGCCCGCGATGAAATGGCTGAAATCGGCCACGCGAATCCCCGCGAGTGCCAACGGCGCGCCATGCGGACGTGGTTTCGGCGGCGACAGCGTGGGCCGTTCAGGTTTCGGCGACATGGCGTTCTCCCGTTCCGCCGGACAGCAGACGGCCCGGCGCTCTCCGGCCATGGTGAACCGAAATCGCCCGCGCTGTCGCCTCCCGCTGTCACCCCCAGAGGCAACGGTCCGGGACAATAAGAGGTTATCAACGCGTGCGTACTGGTCTGATGAGCAGGCCGAGCCAGGACAGGCTTCACTCCCCGGACGCTTCCCCCTTTCTGATTGCCGCGCGGACCGATAAGACTGCCGCGCCATGAGCGTCGAGATCGTCACTTTCGGTTGCCGCCTGAACACCTACGAAAGCGAGGTGATGCGCGGGCTCGCCCATGCCCAATCTGATGCCGGGCCAGACACCGTGATCGTGAACACCTGCGCGGTGACCGCCGAAGCCGAGCGGCAGGCGCGGCAGGCGATCCGCCGCCTCGCGCGCGAACGGCCCGCCGCGCGGATCGTGGTGACCGGCTGCGCGGCGCAGATCGACCCCGAAGCCTGGGCCGCGCTGCCCAATGTCCACCGCGTGTTGGGCAACACCGAAAAGCTCCGGCCGGAGAGCTGGACCGACGGTGCCGGCTCGATGGTCAGCGACATCATGACCGCGCGTGAGACGGCCGCGCACCTCGTGACCGAGTTCGCCGGCCGGACGCGCGCCTTCGTCCAGGTGCAGCAAGGCTGCGATCATCGCTGCACGTTCTGCGTCATTCCCTTTGGCCGCGGGCCCAACCGCTCGGTGCCGGTCGGCGCGGTAGTGGCTCAGGTGCGCGCTTTGGTGGAGCACGGGTTTCAGGAGGTGGTGCTGACCGGGGTCGACATCGCCTCCTACGGCCCCGATTTACCAGGCCGGCCGGGTCTGGGGCAGCTCGTGCGCCGGCTGCTGGCGCAGGTGCCGGAACTGGCCAGGCTGCGGCTGTCGTCGTTGGATCCGGCGGCGATCGACGCCGATCTGTGGCGGCTGATCGCCGACGAGCCCCGCCTGATGCCGCATCTGCATCTGTCTTTGCAGGCCGGCAGCGATCTCATCCTGAAGCGCATGAAGCGGCGGCATTCGCCGGCGGATGCCGCGGCGGTCATCGCGCGGGCTCGCTCGGCGCGGCCAGGCATCGCGATCGGTGCCGACCTTATCGCCGGCTTCCCCACCGAAACGGATGCATTGTTCCAGGAGACGCTCGCCTTCGTCGAAACCAATGCCCTGCCCTGGCTGCATGTGTTCCCCTACAGCGAGCGGCCGGGCACTCCCGCCGCCCGCATGCCCGCGGTGCCGAAGCCAGTGCGGAAGGAGCGCGCGGCACGGCTGCGGGAGGCCGGCCAGGCCGCCGCTCAGGCGTTCTTCGGGACACAGCGGGACCGAATCGTGTCGATCCTCGCGGAAACCGGCCGCACCGGACACACAGAGCATTTCGCCCCCGTCCGTCTGGTGGCGGAAACCACGCCCGGTTCCCTGCTGGCCGGCCGGGTCATCGGCACCTCGGGCGACGCGTTGCTGGCGGAGGCCGCCTGATGGCACTCGGAAGCTTCTTCAACCGGTTGAAGGAAGGGCTGTCTCGCAGCACTTCCCGGATCACCGAGACGCTCGCCACCGTGTTCAAGAAGCGCCGGCTGGATGACGAGGCGCTGGAGGAACTGGAGGAACTGCTGATTTCGGCCGATCTCGGCGTCGATGCCGCGGCCCGGGTGATCGCCGCGTTCCGCCGCTCGCGGTTCGGCAAGGAAGTCACCGACGAGGAAATCAAACAGGCCCTGGCGGAGGAAATCGCCGAAATCCTGAAACCGGTGGCGAAACCGCTGGTGCTCGATCCGGCGCTCAAGCCGCATGTCGTGCTGGTGGTCGGCGTAAACGGCACCGGCAAGACGACGACGATCGGCAAACTGGCGCAGCAGTATCACGACGAGGGCAAGCGTGCCGTTCTGGTCGCCGGGGATACCTTCCGCGCGGCGGCGGTGGAGCAATTGCAGATCTGGGGCCAGCGCACCGGCGCGCCGGTGATCGCGGCGGGACGCAACGCCGACTCGTCTGGGCTGGCGTTTGACGCCCTGACGCAGGCGCGGGCCTCAGGCGCCGACGTGCTGTTGATCGACACCGCGGGACGGCTGCACAACAAGGCCGCGCTCATGGAGGAACTGGCCAAGATGATCCGGGTGTTGCGCAAACAGGACGCGACGGCGCCGCACTCGGTGCTGCTGGTGCTGGACGCGACGACCGGTCAGAACGCGGTGCAGCAGGTGAAAGTCTTCAAGGAGATGGTGGACGTTACCGGTCTGGTGGTCACCAAGCTCGACGGCAGCGCGCGAGGCGGCATCGTGGTGGCGCTGGCGGAGACGTTCGGACTGCCGGTGCATGCCGTGGGCGTGGGCGAACAGGCGTCCGACCTGCGGCCGTTCGACGCGTTCGATTTCGCTCGCGGCCTGGTGGGAGCAGACCAGCGCCTGCTGGATCCGGCGGTCGGGTAACGCGATCCTCCGAGCGGGAGTGGTCCCCGCTCCGGTTGATCAGGACATTTGACCAGAGTGCGCATTGTGGGCGGAGGGCTGGCACAATGCGCAACCAAAGCGCCGATGCGGCGTTCTTTTGCACAGGACTGACGTTACGCGCATCGATGGAAGCGTCGGGATTTTTTACAACCTGCCGCGGTTATTGCCAGGCCGTTCCGGTAATCTATTGATATATATAGAGTTTCGTGTCTGGCACGAAGTATGCATTCGTAAGAATTAAGGCGCGGACGAGCATGGTGGCCCGGCAAGCGCATTGAGTTCATGGCCCGCGCGGAGACGCTGGGTCACGCGACAAGGGAGATTGCGCGTTGACAGACGACGAGGACCGGTTGCCCAGGCTTCTGGCTTCATGCGTGTTGATGTTGCTCATCTTGGCGACAGGCATGTTCCACTATTTGCCCAGGGAATTCGCGATGATTGTGGTGTCCTGGGCGATGTTGTCGATATCGGTCGGCATCTCGTTCGGCCATTGCGTGCTGAATGAACCATAAGCGACCACTTCTGACACGTTAATTTCAGGTTACGGAAAATCATCCCCGCGACAGGCGGTTAATTAAACTTCATCGACACGTTCCACGCCCGGCAACGTCGTCAACGCCTGCGCGAGCCGCGGCGTGACGCTGTAGCCGCCCGGCAGCGCGATCTCCACGCTCCGTTCGGTCCCAATTCGCGGCACCAGGATGACCCGGCCTTTACCAGCTCCCTGACGGGCGAGCAGATCGCGGATGTGCGGCACCGCTTCGGTCTCCTTCAGCCAGATGCGGATCGACGCCCCCGCTGACGCCGCCGCCTGATCCAACGAGACGACGTCCTGCGCGGTCACGCGGATCGCCTCGCCTTCCACCTTCAGGTCAGCCGAGACCAGCACGTTTGACCCATGCGCCAATGTCTCCCGCGAGCGGGCCAGGACCTCACTGAAACACGTGACTTCGATCGAGCCGGAGGCGTCGGAAATCCGCACCCAGGCCATGCGGCTGCCGGTGCGGGTGATGCGCTCTTTGGTCGCGACGACCGTGCCCGCCAGCCTGACCCGGGTGATGCCGGTCCGGGCCTGGGCCTCCACGTCGCTCGCCCGCACCGCACCCAGCCGCCGCAGCGCCTGGGCGTAAGCATCCAGAGGGTGCGCGGTCAGGTGGAAGCCGATGGCCTCAGCCTCAAACGAAAGCCGTTCCAGCAGGCCCCAGTCGGGCGCGTCTGGCATGCGGAAGGGCTCAGGCTTGCTCGACACACCGCCGAACAATCCGATTTGGCCGCTTGCCTCTTCCTCCCGCCGGGCCTGGGCCCGCCGTATGATCGTCTCGGCGGCGGCGAACAGGCGGGCGCGGTTGGGCTCCAGCCGATCGAAGGCACCGGCCCTGGCGAGGCTTTCCACCTGCGCCCGGCTGAGCTGGCGCGGATCGATGCGGTCGGCGAAATCGGCGAGATCGGCGAACGGTGTCTCCCCGCGCGCGTCGGCCACGGACTGCATGGCGGCGTGGCCAACCCGCTTCACGCCGGCGAGCGCGTAACGGATGGCCAGCCGTCCGTCCTCTTGCCGCTCGACCGAGAAGTCGGCCTCCGACCGGTTGATGTCCGGCGGCAGGATGGTGATGCCGCCGTGTTCCGCCTCCTGCTTCAACGCGGCGAGCCGGTCGGTATTGTTGATCGCGAGACTCATGCACGCGGCGATGAACACCTCCGGGTGGTTGGCCTTCAGCCACGCGGTCTGGTAGGCGACCAGGCCATACGCGGCGGCATGCGATTTGTTGAAGCCATAGTCGGCGAATTTGGCCATGAGGTCGAACACCTCGGTGGCTTTCGCCGGCTCGATGCCACGTTCGATCGCGCCTTTGGTGAAGATGTCGCGCTGCGCCTCCATTTCGGAAGCGATCTTCTTGCCCATCGCGCGGCGTAACAAATCCGCCGACCCGAGCGAATAGCCCGCCATCGTTTGCGCGATCTGCATGACCTGTTCCTGGTAGACCATGATGCCGTAGGTCTCGGCCAGAATGTCATGAATAACGGGATGCGGCGCGGCCCAGGGCTCGCCGTGTTTGCGGCGGCAGTATTCGGGGATGTTGGCCATCGGGCCGGGACGATACAGCGCGACGGCGGCGATCAGGTCCTCCAGCCGGTCGGGCCGCATCTGGCGCAGCGTGTCGCGCACGCCCTGACCTTCCATCTGGAACACCCCGCCCGCCTCGCCGCGCGACAGCATCTCATAGGTTTTCTTGTCATCGAGCGGCAGATGTTTCAGATCGACGGTGATGCCGAGCTTTTTCAGGAATCCTTCGGCGCGGTCCAAAATCGTCAGCGTGGTCAGACCGAGGAAGTCGAACTTCACCAGTCCCGCGAGTTCGACGTGCTTCATCGAATATTGCGTGACCAGAAAATCGGATTTCGGATCTTTGTAGAGCGGCACGAGTTCGACCAACGGCCGATCGCCGATCACTACGCCGGCGGCGTGGGTGGAGGCGTGGCGATACAGACCCTCGATCTGCAAGGCGATTTCCAGCAGCCGGGCAATGCCCTCATCGGCATCGCGCAGCGCCTGCAACCGCGGTTCGCCATCCAGTGCCTGCTGCAGTGTCACCGGTTTGGCGGGGTTATTGGGGATCAGTTCGGCGACGCGGTTGACCTGACCATAGGGCAGCCCGAGCACTCGCCCGACATCGCGCACGGCGGCGCGTGCCTGCAGCTTGCCGAATGTGATGATTTGCGCGACGCGGTCGCCGCCGTATTCCTGGCGCACATACTCGATGACGCGGTCGCGGCCTTCCTGGCAGAAGTCGATGTCGAAGTCGGGCATCGACACCCGTTCCGGGTTGAGGAACCGTTCGAACAGCAGGTTGAACTGAAGCGGATCGAGATCGGTAATGGTCAAAGCCCAGGCGGCGACGGAGCCGGCCCCGGAACCGCGGCCAGGACCGACGGGGATGCCTTGTTGTTTCGCCCATTGAATGAAATCGGCGACGATGAGGAAGTATCCGGAAAACCCCATTGAGGCAATGACATCCAGTTCGTAGTTGAGACGTTCGCGGTATTTCGCACGTTTCGTCGCGTCCGCGTCGACGTCGTCCATGCGGACCTGCAACCCCTCGATCGCCATGGCGCGGACAGTCTCTTCCTCGGTGGCGCCGGGCCGGACCTTGGGGCAAACCGGCAGCAAGGGCTTACGAGTTTCCGCCATCACCGCACAGCATCGCGCGATGGCGATGGTGTTGTCGCAGGCCTCCGGCAGATCGGCGAACAACGCGCGCATGACCGGCGCCGGCTTGAACCAGTGTTCCGGCGTCACGCGGCGGCGGTCCTGTTCCGACAGCAACCGGCCCTCGGCGATGCACAGCAGCGCATCCTGGGCTTCGTACATCGATGCCGTTGCGAACATGCAATCATTTGTCGCGGCGAGCGGCAGGCCGAACGCGTCGGCCATCGCGATCAGGCCGGGCTCGATCGCCTGCTCGACCGGGAGGCGATGGCGGTGCAACTCCATGATGGTGCGTTCGGGAAACGCTTCCGCCAGCGCCGCGAGCAGTCGTTCCGCTTCCGCCTTCTGGCCCTCGGCAAGCAGGCGCGCGATGGGGCCGTTGGTGCCGCCGGTCAAAAGGAAGAGGCCTTCAGCATGCGCCCGGATCACGTCGAGCCGCAGGCTGGGTTTCAACGACGGATCGGTGTCGAGGAAACCGATGGACGACAGCCGCTGCAGGTTTGCCAGGCCCGCCGCGTCGCGCGCGAGCAGCACCAGCGGGTCGGGCGCCAGCCGCGGGTTGTCGGCGCGAGTCAGAGCGATCTGGCAGCCGATGATGGGCTGCACGCCCTTGCCGGTGCAGTACTGGGAGAACTCCAGCGCGCCAAACAGGTTGCCGGTGTCGGTGATCGCCACGGCGGGCATGCCGGCGTCGCGGGCCAGAGCGGCGATCTTGTCGACCTTGATGGCGCCCTCGCTGAGGGAGAAGGCGGAGTGGAGGCGGAGATGGACGAAGTCGGCGTGGGGCATGCGGGGTGTGTAGCGGGTGGGGGCGAGTCTGGGGAAGGGCCAGTAACGCCGATCGCGGTACGATGAGGCTTGTCGATCGATTGCCGCGAGCCGATTTCGGTTACGGCGTGGCAGCACCGAAGATCGTAACCTCATAACGTGAGATCGCGCTGTCGCTGGTTACCAGAACCAGATTTTCGGCGATTGTTTGAGCGATCAGCATGCGGTCGAACGGATCGCGATGATGACGGGGCAGAGATCCGGCCACGATCGCGTGCGCAGGCAGAATCGGCAGGATATCGATCCCCATGTGTCGCGCGATGTCGTCAAACTTCTCAAGTGGGAACACAATTCGACCAGACGCCCGCTTAATCGCGATTTCCCAGACGCTGGCACTGCTGACGAAAACCTGATTTTCGGCCGCTGTCATGGCTTCCCGCACGGCTTTGTCCATGCGGGCTGACGCCGACACGGCCCAAACGAGAACATGCGTGTCAAGCAGGAGCCTCAGGCTGATTTGCCCTCGAAAGCGTCCAGGATGTCATCCGGCAGTGGGTCATCAAAGTCAGGACCAACGATGACCTCGCCCGCCAATAAGTCCAACGGACGAGGCTCCGTGCGGCGGCCCAACGGCACGAGGCGCGCCAAGGGACGCCCAGCCTTGGCGATGACGATTTCTTCGCCGCGGGCAGCGCGCTCGACCAAATTCGAGAGGTTTGTTTTGGCGTCGTACAGGTTAACGGTGTCCATGCCGGCCTCCTGACCAACGTTGGTCAGAATATGATCCTTCGCAGGCGATGCGTCAAGACAATTCAAAGCGGAATGCCAACTTCACACCCGTTCTGCCTCACGTCATCTTCAAGGGGGTGAATATCGCCTTATCCCTATATTCCAGGTATTTGGGGTCGCGTCAGATAGTATCCAGCTTCGCTTATAGCTTTACCAACGGCGTTTCGCTGCCCGTCGGTAGCGCCGCGCCCAACCGCATATTCGGTGGCGAGGTCGCGTATTCGTCTTATCTGGGCTTTGTCCTGTTTATTGTGAGGCAGCTCCCATGTTCGAGGTGCTTCATTCTCGAACCCGACAGAGAGCGTCGTCCCGGTCATGCCCGCCTTCATTTCGCGGGTCGCGATTTCCCGCCGCGTGCGACGTGCTACCGAAGCAGTCAAAGTGGTTTCAGCCGGGGACGGTGGAACGCCCGTAGATGGAAGTTTGAACAGACGCCGGAGCACGTCGTCGTAGTTTTCTCCGAACTTGCCGTGCTTTTCGATATATCTATCCACTGCGTCGCTGATCCTGATATTACGCATATACGGTCTCCTGGTGTCTCTAATTATCCGCCTAGCTCGGAAAACTTATGTCAGAGGAAGTCGGCCTTGTCAAGTACGGAACTCCCGTCTTGATGGTATTCGTACCGGTCTCCTGATGATCGTCAGGCGATGGAACGTCCCAGATCGACGGTCAACGAATCGTTTGCTTAGGTCATTCGCCGTCGCACCCGGCCCCAAGGCGACCGGACCCGGAAGCCACCACTCCGTACAACCACACCACCCCTTGCGACGATCCCACCACCGTTGATGCATTGTTTACGTTTTCCCGCTATCCTCTCCCCATGCTCGACATCGCCCAGGTCAGAAATATCGCCGAGGAGGCCGTCCGGGAAAATCTCGGAACCGGCCTGATCGAGGACGTTTACGCGGAACCCGGCCTCGACTGGACCGGCAATGAGGTTTTGGACGTGATGGTGGTGATCCCGAAGGGCACCATGGGCAAACTCGTCACCGGAAATGAACTGGTCGCGGCACAACGCGCCCTGAGCGACCGCCTTCTGGACCGTGGCGAGACGCGGTTCCCTCACATTACCTATGTGAGCCGGACGGGCTATCGGCGGAAACTCCGTGCCAAAGCCAGATTCTGACCACCTGCTGGACCGCGCCGCTTCCCTCCTCAGGCCAAGAGGCCGTAAGCCTCCGCGCCAAACGGACCTCCGGGGAGCCGTTTCGGATGCGTATTACGCGACCTTATCACGCGGTTTTGAGTGCCGCCGCCGATGAAGCGGTGGGAAAGCGGCGGCGCGGCACCGACCACTACAGGCTCGCGTACAGAAGCATCGACCACCGGGCAATGCGCGAACTTTGCCAGACGGTCCGGCTTCGAACGCCATCACAAAAATACCGGACCCACATCCCGGGCGGCGGATTCGGTCAAAGCATTCGCGACGTCGCTGAAAGCGTTCTGATTTTGCAAAGAGACCGAAATTTGGCGGATTATGATCCCGCTTATGACGTCGATGAAGAGGCAGCAGAAACTGCGGTTCTTCGCGCCCGGAAGGCCCTCGCGGACTGGGCCTCAGCCCCCGCCACCGAGCGGGAAGCTTTTCTCCACCTGCTGCTCTTTCCGCCCCGTTAACCCCCGATCCTTTCAATATCCGCCCCGCACGCCGCCAGTTTCCGCTCCACCGCCTCGTACCCGCGGT
>CALFNB010000164.1 GCA_937902425.1 uncultured Acetobacteraceae bacterium
TCAAACCGCTCATCCTAATTGACGCTGACCGCTCAGGATAATTGTCGCCGGGCAGGTTGCTTGGATTTGCTCCATTGGCCATGTAAGAGCTGCGCTTGTCGACCTCAACCGTGGCGGGCTGCCGGCGCCGATGTTAAAGAGTGGATCTGCTGATCCTACAAACCGTTGTCGCCGGCGGCTGCGGGCCTGCTGGAAATCGAAGCTAAATTTTATCGCCGAAGGTCCCGTGCCAATCGAAACAACTCGGCCTGAAATATCGCGTCGTGGAGCGCTTGGTGGTCGCCTCGGGAGTTGGCGCGTAGCTTTGCGCACATCGTGCTCGACCGCGTTTCACTCCAAGCGGAGCCTGCGGCGCCCATGTAAAAAGACTTGATGTCGAGCGGGGCGAAGCCGAACGGGTTCGTTCCGAAAAAGTGGAGGAAGTAGTGGTTGACGAACGCCCAGTCGAAGGCCGCATTGAAGCCAACGAAAACGGGCGTCGCGGCTCCCCTAGAGGCGCAAACGTTCGTCCAGGCCGCGAAGCGTCGCATTGCGTCGGTCGGGTCAAGCCCCTCTGCGGCGAGCTTCTCGAGCGACAACCCGGTGACTTCCAACGCCTTCGAATCTGCCTCCATTGATAGCGGCTTGAGTTCGCATGAGAAATTTTGCTCCGGATCGTCAACGAGGCATGCCCCCAGAGACAGCATGCTGTAGCGGCCCGGGTATGGCCCCGACGCTTCGACGTCCACCGAAATGAATAGCTCGGGTCGGCTCATGGAATTAACGGTTCGGAAGGCACGAGCGGTGGGCGTCCCACGGACGCTTCCCAATATTCAACGAACTGGCGGCGACGATCAGCAATCGTTCCAGCATCTGTCCAGAAATGGGCAGGTAGGGTCAGCGTGTCGAACGGATTCTCAGTTCCCTCCCTCCCAGTGAGCAAGGTAGGGTGTCCGCGTCCCAGGGCGTATCCGAGCTCCACGAAGCAGTTCGGTCGCAAGCCGGTGATGTCTGCGACGACGACCCCGCTTCGGTGCAGTTTCGAGAAGATTTCCTGGTCTACGCGCGGCGTTTCGTAGGGCTGGCGCCCGTCCACGACGGTCAGCTTGTAGCCGAAGGTTTCCTCGGCGACCGGCTGGACAATCGAGGAGAAGAAGTTATCCACCGCCGCGAAATCGGCATGCTTCGGGTTCAGGAGGCGGACGGCGAACGCACGAGGGCGCTCCAGCGCTTCGAGTAGTGAGACAACGGTATTTGCGCGGTCGGCGATGGTGGCGCGAGCACCCTGGTTGATGCGGTTCATCCATCCATGTGGCTCGGGCTGCTCCCGCACAGAGAAAAACCTACTACTGTAAACCCTCGTCATGCTGTGCTCAAACAGGCGCAAGGAGCCTTTGCCCTCGGGACAGAGCCGGAAGTTCAGCGGCACGATCGGCTTACCACAGGCGTGATAGAGGTTGGCGAGGAACAACACCCCCTCGTCCCCGCCGAGAGTCACGAGGACGTCGCCAAGAGATGCCGCAGTCTCCAGGCGCTTGCTATTCATGTTCCAGTGGGAGGCGTTCTCGATCGTGACGAGGTCGCTACCCCTCAGATCGTCCCATAGGCGTTGCATCTCCGGCGGCACCTGTGCCTCACTCTTGTGGTGCTGCACCGCGACCGCCAGCGGGTTCGAGGCCGCGGCCGGGCGCAAGGCGAGGTTGTCCTTTAGGCACTGCCAGACGAGCCAGTCGATGCATATCGGCCTGTCGTCCACCTCCCGGCGCTTCTCCGCATCAACGGCGACGACGAAACCAGCGCCTCGCCGGACCAACTCCCGAACGAACGCAGCAACGAAATCCCGTGCCGCATCGACCTCCGCTACAGTCGCGACGTGCGGGTCCGTGTTGATGCTACCCGCGATGTGGATGCGCCGTCCGGCGAGGGAAGAGCGAGGCATCAGTGGTCTCCCATCGCGGGCTCGCGTGCAACGACGCGGCGGCTTCCTCCAGGTCTTCGAACCTCAAACCGCGCTCAGGGAACGGTTTCGCCAGAGCGGCCGGGTAGAGACGTGTTCGAATATCGGAATACGTCCATCCCGGGTGCCCGTCCCGCGGGCCCGTGACGTCGACCAGCCGTCGCAATTCTTCATCCTCCAGGTTGAGGCCGGCCATGTCCATCTCGAAGAGCGCGCGGCGGTCGTTCGGCGTCGGCCTTGTAAATTCCTCCTGGAGTGCCGCGCGCCGCCGCAGCGCCGGGTCGATGGCAGAAAGGCGATTGGTACACAGGATCACGAGCACGCGCCCATTCAGCCGACGGAGATCGTCGATGGCTTGGATGAGACTGTTCACCCCAACCTTGTCCTCGTGGTGGCTCTGCTCCAGCGCGCGGTTCGCCCCGAGCGAATCGCCCTCGTCAATGACCAGGACGGCACGCCGCTGCTTGCCAGCCGCCGTCAACACCGCCTGAAACGCGTCCAGGATTCCACTTCCAAGTTGCCCGACAAGTCCGCGCCCGCGCACCCGATTGCTCAGTTTGAACAGGACCGAATCACGGGCCTTCGCCTCGGTCACCAACCGATTGGCGATGCACTCGGCGAAGGCGGACTTACCCGTGCCGACGTCTCCGTGGAAAAGTGCAAGCGGGTATTGGTCGGCGATGAGGCCGCACATCCCAAGACAACCACCGTGGTGCCTTTGGTTCCAGGCCGCGAGCTCGTCGCCGCCCAGCATCAGCCGCAGGTGGTTCTTGACCCTTGCGTAGCATGCGTCGAACCCGAGCAAAGTACGAGCCCTGGCCGTAAGCCTGTCGTCCGGCAGCGGGATTTCCGAGTCGAAAACGCTAGGCTCTGCCATCAGGTAAAATCTCGCCGTTCCATGGCGTAAGCGCCGCTCACGTAGTCGCGACCCCCGTTGAGTGACAGGCCGAGATGCCGCGTGTCCGCGTCACTGGAGACCCAGTGACCTTGAGTTTGGACGCCGTGTGGGCCCTGGCCGCGGCGTCGTAAGAGTCTGTGTGATAGAGTACAATGCGCAGGTAAGGGTCGGGAACGCGGGGCCACCGGACGCCCCCCGGCCTGCCGGACGTCAGGTCGCCGGCGGCGTTGTTCGGCACGTACCTGATTGCCTTCCACTCCGTGCCATACGCGCCACCCGAAAGGAGAGTGACATCGACCATCCTGAGATACTGGGCTAGCGCCAGCACCTCGATGTCATAGGCGTAATCGCGCGCCGTTTGTTCCGTGATGGCTCCGGTGCTCTGGGCAATCATCACGAGGTCCGCGGTGACGCGTCGCAGTACCGCGGCGATGTCTGCGTCGGTAACGGTCCTTACGGCGGTGGCAGTGGCGCTCACGTCAATCCTCCACCTTGAAGCCTGGGCCAAATATCTTCTTCCACTCGCCCAGATCGTCCTCGGCGGACGCGAAATGGGCGACCTCCCAGGCGTCGTTCGCCGCCGCCACGATTTCCACCCGTTCCGCCTCGGTGATGCGGCCCGCGACGTTGTTCAGGCTTGAGACGGGGTCCAGGATGACAACGGGGTCGGTGAAGGTACCGAAAGGCGGCTCATTCTCGCTGAAGCTTATCATCTCCTGGAGGCCGGAATCGGCTACATACCAGAGGAAGCGCCGAAAGCGTTTCTCCACAGTGGCCCCGCGACCATACTTCGCAAGCACGTGAGCCATGATGAGTTCGATGACGAACGACTTCAGGTGGCTCAGTTCTTTGTAGTTCCGCCACCGCTTCGCGAGACGCACCAGCGTGCGGAAATCGGGATCGACGTTTTTCCTGTCGCGGACGAACTTCACCGCGCACGGCGCGCACGTCTGAACCCGCGAACCGTCCGCTGGGTCGTAATGCCATAGCCCGGCTTGGACGTGTCCTCGATAACGGGAACCACGTCGACGCTCAGCCCGGAGCGCCGGAAGATGACCGTGGCGGCCTTGCGCTGAATCTCGAAGTCCTCGACCTCCTTGGTGGGGTAGATGCTGATCAAGGCGTCGTAGATGAGTTCGCTGAGCGATTCGAATGTCTCCTGGTCCACGCTTCTGCCGTTTATGTAGAACATGACGTCCACATCGACCGGATCCTCGACGGTCCTGCGCAAGATCGTGTATTTGGCGAATGACCCTGCCTTAACTACCCTCGTTATCTTTATGTCGGTCCGCTCCTTGAGGCGCTTGTTCAGGTTCGCGACCAAAATATCCACCTGGGCGTGGTACTCTGTGCGTTTCTCCCCGGGCAGGCGTAACACCTCGGAGTCGTAATACCTGAGCTGCTTGTTGGTCAGGGGCATACGAACAACTCGCGTGCATGAGCAGGTTTCCTCGCCACGCACCGACCACCGGGATGCCTGGAGCGAAGTGGCACCACCGCGGTGCCGCGACCCCGATACGCCTACGCGCTCCCTGGGTCAAGGGTTTCCGTTACCAATTGGGTAACGCTTTTCCCGTCATGGAACCGGATCGTATCTTCTCCGCGGCGATCCCTGGAACTTGCGAATCATGTTATGGGCCGCTAGGCAGACGTAACGACGGGAATAATCGATGCAGTCCTTCCGGCTCATACCGGCCAGCGGCGGCGCTGTACGGGGCTGTTTGGCCTCAACCAGATGAACGAGCGACCAACCAGCCACGCCAGACTGAACCATCCCGCCCCTACTCCGGGGGAGGCGCTAGCTGAAGCTCTTCGTGTCCGCGGCATGTCGGCCAGCGAACTCGCTCGCCGATGTGGACGTTCGCCCAAGCTCATGGTCGAAATTCTGGCCGGCCGCGCACCGGTTGAGCCGGAGACGGCGATTCAGTTGAGCCGCGTCCTCGGTCCGGACGCCGACTTCTGGATACGCTTGGATGCGAGCTACAGGCTCAGATTGGCGGAGGCGAACGAACGCTCGAACGTCGAAGGCGCCCGCGAGTGGGCGAGCCGCTTTCCGCTGAAGGAGCTCCATTCGCGCAAGTTTATCCCACAGGTGTCCAACCCCGCGGATGCGGTCCCATACCTGTTGCAGCTCTTCGGGGCAGGTACGATAGCGGCGTGCGAAGAACGATTCGACGAGTTGGCCTCTGTATCCTACCGACACTCGCCGTCGTTCAGGAGCGCCGAGGGGTCCCTGCTCGTGTGGCTCAGGCTCGGGGAGCGCCAGGCGGAGGAGGCGAAGGCCGCGGACTTTGATCGGAAGCTGTTCATTGCGGCGCTTGAACAGGCACGTTCGTTCACCGACAGGGATGTGCGGACGTTTCTTCCCTGGCTGCAACGATCGCTCGCGAGCGCCGGGGTAGTGTTCGTTTTGGAAAGGCCGTTGTCTGGTGTGGCGCTGAGCGGTGTGGCTCGATGGGTGACGCCCCGGCGAGCCCTGATTCAGCAGACCCTCAGACACAAGAGTAACGACCACTTCTGGTTCACGTTCTTCCACGAGGCGGCCCACCTCCTCCACCACAGCCGGAAGAACACGTTCCTCGACGGCAACGAGGAGTTGGAGAGGCACCGCAAGTCAGAGGAGGAAGAGGCTAACGCGTGGGCGGCTTCGTTTTTGGTTCCACCCAACGCGATGCGGGCCTTCGTCGCAGTCGGTCACTTCCGCAAGGCCGACGTCTCGGCGTTCGCTGTTCGCGAAGGTGTGGCTCCCGGCATCGTTGTCGGGCAGCTCCAGAAGCTCGGCCTGATACCCTACTCCGCGTTGAATGATTTGAAGCTGACGCTTGACTTCCCCAATTAGCGGACGGCCGCTGGAACCTCTCTCGCGCGGGTTTCAACTCAAGACTATTTCAGGGCGGCGCCTACACCACCACACCTGCGCAGTCGATTACGAATCGTATGCGAAACGGATATGGCGATCGTTCGCATTTCATCCCTGTGCTCCACCCGGAGCAATCCGTTAACGCAACGACACAGGGATACCAGCATGAACACCACCTGCGACACCGCCAACGTGCGGCCCACGACCGTGGCCTTCGTCAACTGCTTCGACGCCACCACCTTCGGCCGGACGGTCCACATGACCGCCCGCTGGAGAGGCGGCTCCGCAACGTCCTCGCGGCGCTGAACGACTACGGCTTCATCCTGCGCGCCAGCCTCGAGCCGGCGCTGCCCGGCTACGGCTTCGCCGACGTCATCGACCACCTCCGCCAATCAAACGGGGCGCCGTTCGCCCTCGCCGCGCTGGGGGCGGCCGAGCGCGCCTTGCCCGCCACCGAGCCGGCGCCCGCTGCGCTGATGCCGGTGTGGGCGTTCGAATCGGGCGGCGGGAGCGAGGGCGTGCTGCTCGGCTCGTCGTCCGTTGTGCGTGCGAGAAGTGGGATCAGCGATCAGGCCGCTGCCGGCCGTCTGAACGGACCGGATTCGCCATCTCGGTCGCGGTTCATGCGCGCAACCCCTGAAGCACATCTCGGATCGCCGGCAATGCGTCGCCGCCCCCAAAGCCGCGCAGCAGCGCGAACAGCGCGCCGGTGCGATCGCCGAGGACCGGCGTCACCAAACCATCGAACTTGCGCCGCATGTCCTCCCACGACATCGCATTACCGGGATGCCCCTTGGCCACCGGGACATGCGCCGAGACACCGCCGTGTCCGTTCGTCTCGACCGTCAGGGTGGCGGAGGCAAAGCCCATGCCGGGATGTGCGGACACGCTGACTCGTTCGGCCAGCGCGGTGATCGCGGGCTCTGGTTTCCAGTCCTCGCGGAAATCAGCGGCGGACACGTCGCGGCCGTGCAGCGCCAGCGCCACGCAGTAACGAAGGTCGAATTTCGCCGCGAGCGGCGTGTCCGGCCGGCCGTTCGTCTGACCGGTCACCTGCGCGGCGAGTGCCCCAACATCGGCCCGCACCGACCGGATCGCCGCGAGATCGACACCCTGGGCCAGCAGTTCGCGCGCCGCGTCGATCGCCGGATGCGTCAAATGGCAGGCGGCATAGGGCTTGAAGCTGTTACGCAAGATACGCCAGCCGTCGAAGTCCACCGGGCCGATCCTCAGGCTGCCATCCTGCACCACGGCGTTATCAAGGCCGCCGCCTCCTTCAAACAGCGTCGTGGCGCCCGTCATACCGCCCGCGCCGAGCTGCGCCGACAGCACGCCATCCATCGCCGCCTTGCCCGCGTGGAAAGGTTTCGCCATCGTGCCGAAGGACGCGGTCAGGCCGCTGGTCTGCGTTCCCGCCAACGCCAGCGCGTGCTGGGCGCGCGTGGACTCCAGCTTCAGCAGCGCCGCGCAGGACGCCGCGGCCCCGAGCCGGCCAAACACGCCCGTGCCGTGCCAGCCGCGTGCCGTCACAGCCTGGCCAAGGCCGTGGCCAATTCGCGTGACAATTTCGAAGCCGGTGACGAAGGCGCCCAGCATGGCGGCTTCGTCCGCCTCGATTTCCTGGCCGAGGGCCAGGGTGGCGGCCCAGACCGGCGCGCTGGTGTGCGTCACCGAGTCGACGTAGGTGTCGTCGAAATCCAGGCAGTGGGCGAGAGTGCCGTTCGCCAGCGCCGCCATTGGCGCCGCCGCCGTGCCGCCGAACAACACGCTGGCTTTGCCAGTGCTGTGCCAGCTGGCGACCGTGTCGCGGACGATGCGTCCGGCGGGTTCGCCGCCCGCGCCGATCGCCACGCTCATCCAGTCGGTGAGGCAAAGTCGCGCGGCGTCCAACACCTCCGGCGGCGGGACGCGTTGCCCGGATGAGGCGATGTACTCGCCGGCGATCTGACTGTTGCTCATGCCGCCTCTCGTGTTCGACGATGTTGTCGCGGCGGGTGGCCGCGATATCAGAGGATGTGTAACCAGGTTCATCCGCGCCCTCCACCGGTGGCGAATTGCGCCAACGCGCGGCATGAATCCCGCGCTCCGCCCATGTCGCGCAGGGCCACCTCAGCGTGCCCGGTAAGCACGCTTCGGGTCGGGCCGGACGTCCCGGCTACCGCCGGATTGGGTGGTGAGCGGACATTCGGTCACTCCCTTCACCCCTCAGGGTGGGATTGAGGCGGTGTCCTCGACGATCCAACTGGCCGGCCATTGCGCGCGGATCGATTGAGCATTGGCTGCGAGGCGCCGCTTGCTACGTCGGTGGAACCGCGCCGTGGCTAATCTTTTCGTGGGCGGCTCCGCATGCCGTTGGCGTGCCGGCGATAGACGTGAATGTCCCGCTCTCTTATGACCACGGAACCGGGAACCGATCGACTTTCGGGATTTGAGCAACTTCGGAAATGGCAGCAGCGTGATGTCGGGATTGTTCTTCTTCGCCGAGCGCCGCAACGCGCTTGCCTTCTGGCTCGGCTCCGCTGTTGTCGCCGTGGGCGTCCTCCTGCACCTGCCGATGCTTTGGATGGCTCGGGAAATGGGTTTCGTGCTCGCCGGCATGCCCATGGACGCGGGCATGCTCTGGGGTATGGCGCTGATCGTCGCTGGCATCGGTTTGGCTGGCTACGGTTTACTGCCCACGGGCGCCGACAGGCCACGAATTTACGAAACCATCGCGCCACCCGAGGATGCGCCGCTCGCGCGCGCACACTGGATCCTGATGGCCGTGCTCTCGGCGGCGCTCGTCATCGACATTATGAAGCCGGCAAGCCTCGGCTTCGTGACGCCGGGTATGCGTGTCGAATATGGTATCCGCCCCGCCACGGCTGCCCTGCTGCCGTTCTCGGCGCTGCTCGGCACTGCGGTGGGCTCCATCGTCTGGGGCGCGCTCGCGGACATCTACGGACGACGAGCCGCGATACTGCTGTCGTCGGTGATGTTCATCGGAACCTCCATTTGCGGTTCCATGCCGTCGCTCGAATGGAACATCGCCATGTGCTTCCTGATGGGGGCCGCTGCCGGCGGCATGCTGCCGGTGACCTATGCACTCCTGGCCGAAATCATGCCGACCAGGCACCGCGGCTGGAGCCTCGTACTCGTCGGCGGCGTGGGCGCGGTCGGCGGCTATCTGGCATCGAGCGTGCTGTCGGCGCTGCTGCAGCCCTTCTTCGGCTGGCGCATCATGTGGTTTCTCAACTTTCCGACCGGTCTCATCCTGATTGCGCTGAGCCCGCTGATCCCGGAGTCCGCGCGTTTCCTTCAACAAATGGGCCGCGCGGCCGAGGCGCGCCTGGTGCTCGCCCGTTTCGGCGCGGTCGTTGCCGCGGCGCCAGATAATCCCGGCGACGCAGGGCCCGCGGGACGCACCCCGCTGCCCCCAATTGTGCCTGGATACTTCGGTACGACCGCGGCGTTAACGCTCGCGGCGCTCGCCTGGGGGTTCGTCAATTTCGGCGTGCTGCTATGGCTTCCCGGGTCTTTGGTTGCGGAGGGCCGCAGCGTCGGCCTGGCGAGCACGATCATCGCGAAATCGACATTGTTCGCAGCCCCCACGGTTGTCGCGGTTGCCTGGTTCTATAGCCGCTGGAGCACGAAATGGTCGCTTGCGACCATGATCGCAATCATGACTCTGGGTCTTATGGCGGTGCTCGCACGGGGGCTGGGGACACTGTCCATTCTGTCGGATCCGATCCTGCCGCTCGTTCTTCTCATTGTCGGATCGACCGGTGTCATCTCGATCATTCTTCCCTATACGGCGGAGAACTATCCGATCAGGTCGCGGGGCCGGGCAACCGGTTGGGTCGCCGCCAGCAGCAAGCTCGGCGGGCTGATCGCGCAAGGACTGAGCGTGCTGGCCCTGGTTCCTGTGCTGGACATTGCCGCCCTGACGATCGCCGTGCCGGCGGCACTGTCGCTTCTGCTGATCGCGATCCTGGGGCGGGAAACGCGGAATCGGGATTTGCGCGAGCTTGAAGTTTTGTGACGCGTCGACGCTCTGGTCTCTTTCATGCCAGGCTAGCGCGATGTCCGCTTTGGGTCGACTGCCGCTGTAGCCACTGAGGTCACTCGGCCGCCGTTCAGGGTGGACACCAGGCCGTCCCGAGCGTCCTTCGCCCTTATCGCCGACCGGCTTCACGCCGCCGTTTTGCCCAGTAAGATCCGATCCGGTGCGCCAGAAACCGCAGGCGGTACAGCAACCGCCATAACCCCCAGGGTGGACAGAACGCGGACCACGGATCAGAGCCGCAACAAGAATTGCGCGGTTGAGACGATGGGCGGGACGATCACCCGGACGACGAGTGGACTTAACTCCAGCGGCTTCAGCAACATTCGCACCGCCACGGGAATGGGCGCTTAAGGGCGAAGCCCGACAAAAAAATTTGTCGAACGTCAGGCAGCGATTCCGAGTTCGTGAAAGACACCTCGCA
>CALFNB010000165.1 GCA_937902425.1 uncultured Acetobacteraceae bacterium
GTGCTCTTCCGATCTTGGCAATGACAATTCGCAATCACTTCCGGTCCTTAACACCGACCTCAGCGGAAATATATTGCAGCAGATCGCCGCGCCGGTGCCAACCTCGGGTATCGCAATCGATATACAAAATAATCTCATCTATCTGGGAGGGAATTTCGGGAGCGCAGCCATCACGCCGAGAAATTTAACAACCCTCGTTCCTGGGAATTCCTTTACTCCCGCCGTGAACTTCCAAGAGGATATGACCTTTGATGGAACCTACATATGGCGTATCAGTTCTCAATTGGTTCTGGAAAAAATAGTTCCCGGCTCTAACAGTATCTTATCCAGTTTTAGCTTATCTGGAAATATTGTCACTCTTGGTATAGCCTGGGATGGGAGCGGATTGTGGATAAGTCATGGTACGAACGGCGGTGAGGTGAGAAAGTACAACACTGACGGAACGCCTACAAACCAATTCTTCAACGTCGATAGTTCCTTCCGCCCTGCGGGGTTAGCATATGATCCAGTCGATAATACGTTGTATATCGGGACAGATAATGCGATCGTTCACTACTCTCTGACCGGGGGCCAGTTGACGGGGGGATTCCTGCTTCCTGGACGAGGATTAGTGGACGGCTTAGAGTTTGAGGCAGCGATCCCTGAGCCAGGATCACTCGCGCTACTGACCTTCGGGCTGATTGGGCTTATCATAACCAGAAGGCGAACAGCTGCGCTGTTTGGTGTTTCATAATTGTTACGTCATAAAAATACAGCGCAGATTTTGGTTAGGTGCGTGCACACTTTGTTCCCATGAGATGTGCAGCATTGTCTCATAACTTATCCTTTGATGGACTCTAACATCGGGCAGAAGGAATAACATCAGCGGCGGACCTACCCATTGAAGCGTCGGGCTGGTGCCGTTCCCACGCCGAGGGCGGGGCGATTGCGCACCAGATTCCTGCACCGGGAAAGCCCAATGATTTCACGGCTCCGGTTTTGGTGCATATTTCTTGAATTGTGCCCCAGGGCAGCCCGCCCGTACGCTGCGTCCGCCGGTTGCCGAATACCCGCCCGCCACCCATTGCCGGCCTTCAAATTCACCCCTCCCTCGTCATCCACCGATTGACCCACGGATGACGTCTTGCTGGAACGCCGCGTCGTTCCGCAGGCCCGTCGGTATGACTAACATAGAATGACATCCATCACCCAGTCAGCGTCTCGATTAGACCTTTGACCGCCGGAAGCGTCTCCAGACTCTCCAGCACCGCAATCGACCGTTCCATCCGCTCGCCGTACAGCACGCGCGACGCGCAGCCCCGATATTTACCCACCAGTTCGTCCCGCGACATCGGGTTTCCTGGGCTGCCGCGCACCCTCTCAACAAGCCGCGTGAACGTCCTGCCATCCTTCATCGCGATGGTGACCGGGGATCGGCGGCGCGACGCGGCGTCATGCGGCCATTCCGGATGTGCATTGACCTGAACTTTCTCCAATGCCGCCCGCATTCTGGGTGCGCTACAATATGTGTCCGAGAATGAATCCACATCCACGCGACGATCCAGCAACATCGCCGCCAGAACGTAGTCGATCGAGAACTTGCCGCGGAAACCATCGGTCGGTTTGTGAAATCGCACGATGTCGAGAAGGTCGGGATGGACGTCCACCTCCAGCCGCTCCACGTCGTCGATCCGGATGTCATGCTCCCGCACCAGCGCCTCCGCGGCGTCGAGCGCACGCAGATTGCCGCCGCAGCACGGATAACGTTTGATCGTCAGGCCGGGATCGACGATCGACCATTGCGTTCCCAGACCGTTCGCCATCTTGCTGAGATCATAGTTCCCGTCGCCATGAAACGCCGAATAGAAACCGTAATCGCCCTCAAGGCCCTCTGGATCGGCCACATAATCCTTGCGCGCGAGCAGAACGGCGGTCACGCCGGCGCGGGCCGCGTTGCCGGCGTGGGTGCCCTTCCCCCAGGTGCCGAAATGCTGCGTCAGTCCACCGGCATTGGCCGCCGCGAGCCCGATCCCCACCCCCATCTGTTTTGGGTTCAGGCCAACGATGCTGCCCGCGCCCGCCGCCGCCGCCGAACACCCATAGAGCGAGGTTGGGTGAAAGCCGCGCGCGCGAAACACATGCTCATGCTGGCGGCCGGAGGACGACATCCGCTCAAACACTTCCAACCCAACACAGACGGCGGTCACCACGGCGGCGCCGGTCGCGCCCGCTTCCTCGGCCATGGCGAGCACGGCGGGCAGGATGCAGGCGGTCGGATGGGAAAACCCGGTGTCGTCGAAGTCCAGCAGATGCGCCAGTGCGCCATTGGCCCAGGCGGCGGAGACGACTGAAGTGCGGATGTTCGAGCCGAGGACGGCAGCTTTCGGAGTGCCGCCCTGTTCCCGCGTGACATCCAGGACGATCCGTCCCGCGGGCTCGACGGAAGCGGCGAGGGCCACACCGGTGCAGTCAAGGATGTGCCGTTTGGTCGCGGCGATCGCCTCGGCGCTGATGTCAGCGAGCCGCGTTTTGCTTGCGAACTCGGAAAGGACCGCGGTTGCTTTCATGTCAGGCTTTCTCCACCTCCCAGAACACTGGCGCCGAGCCCTTCAGCATGCCGGTGACGTTTGACCGCCAGGCAGCATGCGGCAGATATTGTCCCAATGGAATGGTCGGCACCGTGTTGAATGCCGCCGCCTGATAGTCACGCTCCAACTGCCGTCGTTCCGTGTCGCTCGGGGAATCGATCCAGGCCTCCAGCGTCGCTTCGATCTTTGGATCGTCGGGCCAGCCAACCCAGGCCTTGGGGCCGTTGCTGCGGACGATTCCCTCCAGCAACGGATTGACAAGGTCACCGCCGGGGGCGCCACCGGGGAACATCGACCAGCCGCCCTTATCCAGCGGTTCCTTGGAGTTGCGGCGCTGTAGGATGGTGCCCCAGTCCACCAGTTGATCGTCGATGTTAAGGCCAACCTTGCGAAACGCGTCCACGGCTACTGTGGATAACGCATGATAAGCGAGCTGGTCGGTGGGATGCATGAACGCGATGCGTTCGCCGGCGTAACCGGCTTTGTCCAGCATGGCCTTGATGTCGTCCACTCTGTGCGGTCGCGACACCGCGTCCATGCCGGCGTCGTTGGCGGACTCAGAGCCCGGAACGAAATAACCCACGGGAACTCGCCAGGTCGCCGGGTCCTCGCCCATCACCGCGATCATCTCGTCCTTCTGATTGATCGCCGCCGCCATCGCCCTGCGGACTCCGGCGTTGGCGGTGGGTCCCTGGATATGGTTCGGCCGCAGGTGCCCATAGGTGCCGTAGATGTCCAACAGTCCCGTGCTCACACCGCGCCTGGATTTCAGCATGGGAACCAGGTCGGGCTGCGGCAATTCCAGCCAGTCCACCTCGCCCACCGCCAGAGCATTGGCAGCCGTCGCCGGATCCGGGATCACCTTCCACTCCACGCGATCCAGCTTCACATGATGGCCGCCGGCGACATAGGACGGAGGCTCTTGCCGCGGCGTGTACTTTTCGAACTTCGTGAAGACGGCGCTGGTGCCGGAGACATACTCGTCCGAGACAAAGCGGAATGGACCGCAGCCGACGATTTCGGACACCTGTTGAAACGGATCGGTCGCGGCCAGCCGCTCCGGCATGATCACTGGCTGAGGCTGAGCCTTTGACAAGAAGTACGGCAGCGTCGGGAACGGCTTGTGCAGGCGCCAAACGAGGTTGTGGTCATCTTTCGCCTCGATCGCCGCGACCCGCGTGGCGAAGGTCGTGCTGACCTGGTCGCGCTTCAGCCATCGCTGCAACGACGCGACACAATCCTGGGCTCGCACCGGAGTGCCATCGTGGAACAGCAGACCATCGCGGAGTTTCATGATCCAGCGCTTGCCGTCGTCCTCGATAATATGGCCCTCGACCATCAACGGCCGCGGAGCATAGGACATGTCGCGCGCGTACAGCGTCTCATAGACCATCAGCGAATAGTTGCGGGTGACGGTGGCGGCGGTCCACACCGGATCGAGAACAGTCAGGTTCGATTGTGGAACAAACACCAGCGGCTTTTTGCCAGCCGCGATGGCGGGACGAGCGAGCGACACCACCGCGGCACCCGCGAGGAATGTGCGTCTTTTCATTGGTCGTTTCCGTGGCGCATGCCGTGATTATGCATGGCACCATACGCCCGCCTCGATGCCTGGGAAAGATGCCGGCGCCACGGGTTTGCGGTCACCCTGGACCGGTATAGAAGATTTCCCGGGTCAGTGAGTTCAGAGGCGGCGACGGAAATTGACAGACACGAATCAAACTCGGCTTCCGCTGGCGGGAATGCGCGTCATCGATATCAGCAACGTGATCTCTCTGCCCTACGCCGGGGGGATTTTGGCCGATCTCGGCGCCGAGGTGATCAAGATCGAGCGCACCGCGCGGCCGGACACCACGCGCGGCGGCGCGGCCTCCAGCATTTACGCGGACAATGAGCCGGGCGAGGATCCCTGGAATCGCACCGCCACGTTCAACGTGCTGAACCGCGGCAAGAAGTCGCTCACGCTCGATCTGAGCCAACCCGCCGGGCGTGACATCCTGCGCGATCAGATC
>CALFNB010000166.1 GCA_937902425.1 uncultured Acetobacteraceae bacterium
AAAACCGTTGTACCCTTACGGGTACCGAGGGTTCGAATCCCTCTCTCTCCGCCAGTTAACCTATTGATATCCATGTGTATTCTGTCCTTCGAGGCAGGATTCGAACTTCCGCCGACGTGTCCGCGAGTTATTGCCTCCGCGCAACGTGGCTTCGGACTCGGAGACCACTCAGGTGCCGGTTTTCGGCGCCAACCGGCGCCAAAGTCTCCTATCGGCTTTCAGGTGGTACGGATGGCGGAAATGGCGACGGGCGTTGAACCGATCGTTGCAAGGAAAATGACCACCGCGGTGTCGGACGCGGCGGCGGACAGGTACGGTTTGGAGGCAGGTTGTCAGCCGAAACCCAGCAGATGGCGTTGCCCGGTCCATGACGAGGGGATCCGGCCCGCCAGTCTGAGTTTGTTCGCGGTCAACTCATGCGGCTGACGACCGTGCACGATCGCCTGGATGATGTCGGGAGCCAGGAAGCTGATCCGGAAGACCCGGGTGAAGTAGGACGGATTCACCCCTGCCTCGGCGGCGAGTTTACCCATCGCCTTACCCTGCCCGTTCATGACCATGTCGTGAAACCGCTGTGCCTGACCCAACAACCGCAACAGGCTGCGATCCGGTTCGCGATGTGCCACGCTCGCGTCCCCCTGGATCACCAGCTTCATTTCCATCCCCGTCCGTTTCAGCCGCGCCGGAACCGACAACACCGTGGCCGGCGCATCATCCGACACGGGCGCGGGATCGCATTCGAGACCGGGTGTCACGATGACCGCCAGTGTCGCCAACCGCGCCCAGATTTCGACCCTGTCCGACCGCACCGTGATCCGCGCGATGAAGGTTCGCAGGATCGCCCGCTTTTCAGCCGGTCTCAGGCGTCGCCACCGGTCCGCCAGATTGGCCGCCTGTTCGATCAGCGTTCGGCCAGCGCTGATATCCGCCGCACCAATGCTGGCCGCATTGTAGACGGCGGCCTCATCCCGCAGCGCGGCACAGACTTTGTCCTCAACGATCGTTTCGAGGTCCGCCGCCGGAACCCGGCAGGCCGACGCCGTCCCTTTTGACCGGTCGCGCGTGATCAGCGACTGGCTAACATAGTAACGGTAGCGGGTCCCCTTCTTGTTGGCGTGCGTGGGCGACATCCGCTCGCCGGCAGCATCGTAAACGAGACCCGTCAGCAGGCTGGGTGCCGCGGCGTTCGAACGCACCGCGTGCTCGACCCGGTTCTCATCCAGTGCCGCCTGAACCTCGTCCCACTGCGCCTCGTCGATAATCGCCTCGTGCTGTCCGGGATGGTGCTGGTCCTTGTGCACGATCTCCCCTCGATAGAGCCGATTTCGCAACATCCAGTAAAGCGCGCCGCGCGCGATCGGTGTGCCGCCTGTTTCGCGGCCGTGCCGGTTCACGCGAACCTTGCTGATCACCCCGTTCTCATCCAGTTCGTCCTTGAGGGAGCGGACCGACTTCAGGACGGCATAGCGACGGAAGATGTGGCGAACAGTCTCGGCCTCGGACGGGTTGCCATCAGCTTGCGGTCGGCGACGTCGTAGCCGAGCGGCGGCGGGCCGCCCATCCACATGCCTTTCCGTTTCGACGCGGCGATCTTGTCGCGGATCCGTTCGCCGGTCACCTCGCGCTCGAACTGAGCAAAAGACAGCAGCATGTTGAGCGTGAGCCGGCCCATCGACGTGGTGGTGTTGAACTGCTGTGTCACCGAGACGAAGGCGACGCCCCGGGCGTCGAACGCGTCGACGATCTTCGCGAAGTCACTGAGCGAGCGGGTCAGCCGGTCGACCTTGTAAACCACGACCGTGTCCACCCGGCCGGTCTGGATATCGGCGAGCAGGCGCCGGAGCGCCGGACGTTCCATCGTGCCGCCGGAGATCCCGCCGTCGTCATACCTGTCCGGCAACGCGATCCATCCGGTATGCTTCTGGCTGAGGATGAACGCCTCGCAGGCTTCTACGGACGTTCCATCGTGCCGCCGGAGATCCCGCCGTCGTCATACCTGTCCGGCAACGCGATCCATCCGGTATGCTTCTGGCTGAGGATGAACGCCTCGCAGGCTTCTCGTTGCGCATCGAGACTATTGAAGTCCTGCTCCAGGCCTTCCTCCGAGGACTTGCGCGTGTAGATGGCGCACCGTTTGATCGTGGCCCCGTCTGGCCGGGCTGGCGCCTTCGTCCGTTTATCCTTCATTCGCCGATCCTCCCGCGATACCGCCGGGCCGGACCGAAGGAGTGTTTGCCCTGTCGAGGCCGAAGAACCGTGGGCCCGACCACCGCGTGCCAGTGATCTCGCGGGCGATGATCGAGAGCGAGTTCCAGGTCTTGTCCCGCCACACGAACCCGTTCTCGACAACCATCACCTCGTGTGTCTCGCCGCCCCAGGCGCGCATCAGTCGCGCGCCGGGTTTCAGTGTGACCTTGCGTGTCTTGGTCCGATCCGATTGATCCGCGAACGTTCGCGCGAGTTCGGCCAGATGACGCCGGGTGGCGGCGTTGAGACCGCCCAACGTCCGTTCCTGCAGCTTCCACGCGACGGCGAGTTCCAGTAGATCCCGGCTGAGCGTCCTGGGCGGATCCGTCCGGTAGAGCCGCCGCCATTGCTGTCGCAGAACGGTGGCGTCGGCTCGGCTCAGCGCCGCCACCTCAGTCGTGAGTACATCGCCGTCGAGACGGAGCGACGGGAGCACGGCTGGGGAAGCCCCGTCCGCGAACTGGAGGTCAGTCACGGCGCGGCTCGCTGGCGTGGAAAGTTGACGAGCCTCGCCGTCGGTTTGGACGTGGGGCCTGCTTGCCGTCCGTCGCTTCCAGCCAGTGGGACACCGGCGGCACCGCGCGCCGCCGGTTCCCCAGAGGATATCGCTCCACCATGTCAGGCCGCGACAGCCTGATCCGGCGCGGTCAGGATACAGTAGACGGTCCCGCCGTCTTCCTGTCGCACGCGGGTCACGTCATACCCTCGCTTACGCAGACCGGTGAGCGCCGCCCGCGTCGTGTGCGGCAGCCACCCGGTCGCCGCGATCAGATCAGGCAGGCCGGCACCTGTTTCTCGGCTGAGCAGCCTGATCACGGTCGCGATCTTGCTGCCCTCCCGTGGCTGATGGGCGGTGGTGGTGGCCTCCTGGTCAGGATCGGGGATCGCGTTGGGCGTTTCGCCCGCCGGATTGCCCGCGCCCCGGACGGCGTCTCGTCCTCGTTTGGTGATGACAAGAGCAAGCGGTCGGCCGGCGTCATCGTCACGCCAAACAGGCATTCCAGTCCTGGCCCGCACTTCACGGACCAGACGCTGATCGATCAACGAGGTGATGTATTTTGGCGCCGTGCGACCCTTGGCCCGAGGCGGGAGGTCGCACGCGCCGTCTTCGCGTTCAGCGGCGCCGGAGAGCAAGATACGCTGGGCATTCGTAAGGGAGATCGTGCTGTCGGGCTTCATGTGCTTGTCCGTTCGGTAATGACGGTGACCTGATTGCCCCGTCACCACCGCGACCCCGCTCCGGCCCATGGCCGGCGGGGTTGTCGAGCAAAGATCGGCCGCCGGCTCGATCCCTGTCCCGCCACGGACATTGCTCTGGCGGCGACTGAAGTCCAGTCCTTCCTTCACCCCGATGGCTCAATCGTCGGAACGCCTGACTGCAGAACATCGAGCCCCCGTTCCTGCCTTGTCCGGTGCGACCGGTTGACCTGAATTGCGGCGCGAAATCCCTGTCGTTGTGAATCAAAGGCGATGGATGACCGGCAAATCGGGATCACCATTAAATCACCTGGCCCGGTAAATATCCCCCGGCAGAGCCGGGGGCTTTAGGATTTTGGCCGCTCAAAGCGGCCGTTGGGGTCGCTAACGCGGCCCCAGTTTGATAGGCCACTAAAGTGGCCGGTTAGCGCCCGGGTGTTCAACTTCTCCGACCGTTGGCCTGCTGTTCCTGATTCCGGATGTGGTGCCGCGTGGCCTCACCATCCGGTCCAATCGCGGATGCGAAATACCCCCGCACCCCACACGGTCTGAACAGGCAAGTTCCGTCTGTTTTCCGTCGCATGCGTCAAGTGAATGCCACCCTTTCCGTCCTGCCGCCAATCGCACACGAGACGGCGTATCTCGGTGGAATCACAAGAATCGTGTGTAGGCCTGTGTAACCTGGTGGCACGCCCCTGACTTTCGTCGATCGACCGGATTCCGCAAGCTGGGGACCACCCCCGGAAACGTCAAACTTCTACTGCCTCCCCGGCAGAGCCGGGGGAACTCGCAATTTATTAGGTCGCAGGTTCAAATCGGGGACGCACAACCGTCTTGATTTGCTCCTGACCGGCTGACTCTTAATCAGCGGGCCGTAGGTTCGAGTCCTACTGCACCCACCAGACGCACCCCTTGATGTCTTTGGAAAACTCACGCCGCTGGCGCCTCGTGTGCGATAGGGGACTTTTTGGCTGACAGGACATTGACAGGACACATGAGCGGAAAACCCGCCGCCGCGCCAGTCGCACCACCGGCCGCAGCCGCCCTACTCCTCACCGGATGAAATCATGCCGCACGGCTTCGTCACCCTCGGCCAGATCGCCGCCCGCCTCCCCATGCTGGACGGGGCGTGCAATCATTGCGACCGTCGCGGGCGCCTCCGCACCGCCCGGCTGATGGTGGAACATGGTCCCGATTTGCCGATGCCGGAGTTGGGCCACATCGTGGCGGCCGACTGCCCGCGCATCATGGCCGGGCGGTTGCACGACGTGTGCGGGGTGCATTTCCCGGGGTTGGCGGGGTTGGGGCCGTAGGCGCTCGGGAGCAGGACGCGTCGCAGTTTGAATGTCCGCAAGGGCGCGATCCGATGATAACCGCCGCTGTCGTCCTACCGCCGCTTTGGGTGGAAACCAGACATAGGCCGCCCGGTCCGTCACCGACTGCTTCGCGCCCATTTCGGTCGCTCAGGCGAGTGGCACCGTTTCTCCAGAGCGGTCGTTCGGGGGCGCGGCGGCAAATGGCTGGGTCGGGTCGGTACCCGACTTTCAAACTGACCCACTACCGCCATCCCTGCCGGCTTTCCCCCCGCCCCAGGCCGGTGTTTACTCCCCCACGACGCGGCCCCCGCTTGCCGCACCAACAAGAACCGCCGGCGTCACCGCCGAGACGGCACGCCCCGCCGGCACAAGCCGTGGGGCGGCCATCCCGGCCACGGGATCGGCTCACGAAGGGAGAAAACCGTGGCCGAAGACATCGAGCGCGCGACGATCCGGACGGTCGCCTGGCGGCTGCTGCCGCTGGTTTTCCTGCTGTACCTGCTCAGCCTCGTCGACCGGGTCAATCTCGGGTTCGCCGCGCTGACCATGAACAAGGAACTCGGCCTCACGCCCTTAACCTACTCCCTGGGCGTAGCCGCGTTCTTCATCGGCTACATCCCCTGCGAAGTGCCGAGCAATCTCATCCTGGAGCGGATCGGCGCTCGGCGGTGGATCGGCCGCATCGCCATCACCTGGGGGATCGCCGCGAGCGCCATGGCCCTGG
>CALFNB010000167.1 GCA_937902425.1 uncultured Acetobacteraceae bacterium
AGACTGATTTCTCGCCCAGCACGGGGGCGTTGTTCGTGCCGTGCGTCGCTGTCCTGCCTCAGCCCTCCGTTTCGTTATTCCTGTGCGTTTCCGCTTGCCATCCTTTCCGCCCCGCGTAAGAGTGTGATAACGTCCTTTATAACCAAAATCTCTAACATATTGGAACTACGCTGAATTTTCGCCCGTAACAGCGAAAATCCGTGTCAGATGTTGGCGCCACGGTGCATAATCCCACTTCAGAGACGCACGGTCGCGGAGCGGGTTAGCGGTGGTTGAGGTATGTCCGCAATGGGCCGAATGCGGCTGCCCAGGTCAGAGGACTCGGCTACCCTGCTTTGGGTCGGTACGCGGCATCCAACCACTGCATGATCGGGCCTGAGCTACGCGGTTTCCACCAACTCCGCCATCGCCTCCAGCCGTGCCACGGTGCCCGCGTCGGCCTGCCCGGTCACCGCCTCCGGCCGCCAGTGGCGCTGGAACGCGCGCAGCACCGCCGACAGCGCGGGGTCGAGCGCACCTTCCGGCGCGATCTGGTAGCCGATAAATGCCAACGCCGCGCGCACCGGTCGCAATCCCGTGGCGTCCCGGATGGCGCCGCCGGTGCCAAGGTCCAGCACGCGGATTGGCCATAGGCCGACGCCGTTGCGGGCGAGGTCTTGCCAGCCGAATTTCTCGCCCGGATCTTCTTTGCGGTCGGGCGCCACATCGCTGTGCGCGACCACGTTGCGCGCCGGGATCCGGTGGCGGGAGAGGATCGACAGGCACAAATCGCAGACCGCCGCCAGTTGCAGCACCGGATAATCGCGATAACCCCATTCGTGGCCAGGATTGACGATCTCGATCCCGATGGAGCGGCCATTCAGTCCGGTGTGGCCGCGCCAGTATGACACGCCGGAGTGCCAGGCGCGGCGGTCCTCGGGCACGAGGCGCAGGATCGCGCCGTCCTCGTCGACGACGTAATGCGACGAAACGCGTGCTTGCGGATCGCGCAGCCGGTCGATCGCCGCTTGCGCGGTTCGCATGCCGGTGTAGTGCAGGATCAGCATGTCCACGGGCTCGCCGGCGGGCCGTTCATCGTGATTGAGGCTGGGTGTTTCGCGGATCTGTGGGGTCAACATCACAACCCGCGTTCCCGCTTGATGCGGTCCCAGGCGGCGTTGATCCGGGCCACCGATGAACTCGCTTTCTCGATGAACTCCGGCGGCACGCCGCGGGCCGCCAGGGCGTCGGGGTGATTTTCCCGCATCAGCTTCCGCCAGACGGCGCGCAGTTCCTCACCACCAGCCGAGCGGGCGACGCCCAGAATTTCGTAGGGGTCCGGCTCATCGGCGGACGGTCTGGCCGGGGCGGCGCCGCTGGCCCGGTCCCACGCCAGCCGGTCGAGTCGGAACGCACGGTGCACGCCGCTGAGGAACGCATGCTCCTTCGCGTTGACCGCGCCGTCCGCGCGGGCGATGGCGAACAGCGAACTCAGCACCAGTTCCAGCATGGTGCGATTGTCGGCGAAGGCGTTGCCGAGTTGCGTGGCGTAGACCTCGAAGTCCTCGGTGTTCTCGCGCGCCTGGTCGAACAGGCGGCCGATATCGCGGACGCTGCTGTCGGAGACGCGGAACTGGCGGCGGAAGGTGTCGATCTCGGCGCGCTTCACTGGGCCGTCGCATTTCGCGAGCTTGGCGGACAGCGCGACCACGGTGATCGAGAACAACTGCTGCTTTTGGCCTAGCAACGCGGCGACTTTGGCCTGGCCGGCGACCGAGTTGGTGATGGAGGAGAACGGGAAGCGCGGTCCCCCGCCGCCGTCCGCGGCATGGCCCAGGGCGACGCCGATGGCGGCGCCGAACGGGCCGCCCATGACGAACCCGGCCATTCCACCGATAACCTTGCCCCAGTATCCCATGGGTTGCGCTTAGTGCCTTCTCACGATCCCTCGCGCATAGCATGCGAAGGTTTACAGGAGCAAAATGGGAATCCACGCCAGGTGGTTCGATTTGCGTTCCAGGGCCGGCCGAGCCACCCGAGGGACCCGAGCACACTTTACGGCAGTCGGCCCAAAGGCACCACGTGTGGTTTCGGGGTGGGCCGCCCTCGCGTTCGACGGCCGGCCTTCGTTGCCGTGGAAGATTGAACACGCGGCGCGGGGCAGAATGGGCGCGGGGCAGCATGCGCGCGGGCCAGGTCCGAGCCGCGAGGCTTCACCACCGGCGCGATACCAGCTTGCACACGTCGATCGTTTTGCTCTATCCACGCATGATCTTGAACATCCAACCCCCGGGGGATGCATGGTCGCGTATAATCAGCATCATCCGCGTGGGTCCTGTCAGGCCCCGCGACGTTCCATCGCGGGGCGGGCCGAAATCCGGATCTGACCGTTTCTCTCCGGTTTCGCCTGTCTGGCGATCAGTTCGCCTGAACCCCTGGCAAGATTTCCGCGTCGCCCCCGCGACCGGACCGGACAAGAGAAACCTCCATGAGTCTCATTCACCTGCGTGGCCTCGGCATCGTTTCGCCGCGCCAATTGTTCCAGGACCTCGACCTTACTATCCACGCGACGGACCGGATCGGCCTGATCGCCGGCAACGGCGCGGGTAAAACCACGCTGTTGCGCTGTGTCGCCAGGCAGATGGAGACGGGCGCCGGGGAGATCACCTATCGGCGCGGCCTGCGGGTCGGCTTCGTGGAGCAGGACGTGCCGGCCAACCTGATCGATCTGACAATGACCGAGGCGATCCGGCGTGCTCTGCCGCCGGCGGAGCGGGAGGCGCAGGCCTGGAAGATCGGTCTGGTGCTGGACATGCTGGATACCCCGGCGGAGATGCGCGAACGCACGTTGTCCGCGCTCAGCGGTGGGTGGCAGCGGCTGGCGTTGATCGCGCGCGTGTGGGTCACCGATCCGGACGTGTTGCTGCTCGACGAGCCGACCAATCATTTGGATCTGCAACGCCTCGGGGTGCTGGAGGACTGGATCAATCACGCGACCGAAGGCGTGGCGATGGTGATCGCCAGTCATGACCGGCAATTCCTCGACAGTTGCACGAACAGAACGTTGTTTCTGCGTGCGGATGAATCGCGCGTTTACGCGCATCCGTTCAGTCGCGCCCGTCAGTTGCTGGCCGATGATGATGCCGCGCGCGAAACCAAACTGGCGCGGGACGCGAAGGAGGCCGATCGGCTGCGTCGAAGTGCCGGGCATCTGCGCAATGTTGGGATCAATAGCGGCAGCGACACGTGGCTGAAGAAGTCCAAACAACTCGCGGACCGCGCCGAGACGATCGAGCAGTCGCTCCGTCCGTTGGTGGAAAGCCAAACCGGCGAGATCCGGCTGATCAATCGCGGCACGCACGCCAAAGTGCTGATCGCGATGGACGATGTAGCGATCGCGACTCCCGATCGGCGAATGCTGTTCCGTACCGGCACGCTGAAGATCTTTCAGCGCGACCGCGTTGTCGTGACCGGCGCCAATGGGATTGGCAAGTCGTTATTTGTCCGTCTGTTACGCCGCGCGATCGAGGGTGACGCGGTTCCGGGCATCACCGTCAGTCCGACCGTGGTCGTCGGCTACCTGGATCAGCAAATGTCGCAGCTTCCGTCGGCGCGAACGCTGCTCGGTTTCGTTGCCGGGCAGTTTCGTTTGGGCGATCAGCGGAGTGTCAGCCTGCTCGCCGCCGCCGGTTTCGATTACGACACGCAACGGCGTCCGATCGACCGTTTGTCACCCGGTCAGAAGGCGCGGCTTGGCTTGCTGGCGCTGCGTCTGACAGAGCCGAATTTCTACCTGATGGACGAGCCTACCAATCACGTCGACATCGTGGGCCAGGAGCGGCTGGAGGCCGAAATCCTGGCGCATGAGGCGACCTGCGTGCTGGTGTCGCACGATCGCTTCTTTGTCCGATCGATCGGCACACGGGTCCTGAGTATCGAGGGCGGCCGGATGCGGGAGGTTGAGGTTTGCTGATCCCGGGATCGGGCGGGGCGGGAGCGGTTTATCGCGGGTCGGCGCATGGTGCGACGTGCTGGACTTCCGGGTTGTTCGGGAAGGCGTGAATTCCGGCCGCATCAGTCGATTGTCTGGACCGGCGGCTGACCGCGCCGAACGCACATCGAATTCCATGCACGATGGAACAGCACACGAATTGATGCGAGCGCACTGAATGCTGATTCCCGCCCATCCCGTCATCCCCGGGCTCGTACCACGGCTGTCCGGTTAAAATTTCAGGCATCCCACGCCCCCGAAGATATTCCCAAAGAGCCGCCGCTCCGGCGGCTTTCGAGGACGATCGA
>CALFNB010000168.1 GCA_937902425.1 uncultured Acetobacteraceae bacterium
GACAAGGAAACCAGCGACAAGATCTTCTACAAGAATCTCGAGCGCATCACCGGCCACAAGTTGGTGAAGTGAATCTGGCCGAGTCCCGCTTGGGGGGACAGGTCGGCCAAAAACGATGCGTGAAAGTCCTGCCAGCCGGCGGTAGTGGGTCAGTCAGAATGTCCACACGGGGTGGTGCGCCGACGTAGAACACCCGACCGCGCAATGTTTGATTTCGCTATAGATGGCAAATCGCGCGGATGTGACGTCGTGAAGGTCAAGATCGGTGACCTTGTCAGCGGCGGTCGGGTTCGGTCACGCGCGATCGTCATCCAGCAGAACACCGGCCGGCCGGTTCAGTTTGAGCTTCCTGAGCCTGCCCGCATCAGCATTCTGGCCTGGCTCGAACGCCGAGGCGACACGCCTGGCGAATGCGTCTTTCCGAGCGGCATTGATCACGCCGATCATATCAGCACTCGGCAATATGCTCGACTTGTTGATGAGTGGGTGACCGGGATCGGATTGCGCTCGGAGGATTACCGAACCCATTCGCTGCGCCGAACCAAGGCGTCCATCATCGACAAGCAGACAGGCAACCTGCGCGCTGTGCAAATCTTGCTCGGCCACACGAAGATCGAGAGTACCGTTCGCTATCTGGGCGTCGACGTATCGGATGCGCTCGCCCTCGCTGAGGGCACGGAGGTGTAGCAGCCCGCGGAACTCCTGGACCTCAGCGTCGAGGAGCTTTGTGCCTCTGTTGTTTCAGCTGATCTCTGCGACAGCGGCGCCGAGACCTCCATGGTTCAGCACGATACGATGATGCGCTCCCTACGCCTCTAAGCAGAGTCTGTTGACTATGTCAGAATTGTCTTTCACCATCCGCGACGCGATATTCACCTTCGGACCACACACACCATGAGACCGTCGGACGCTGCGTGGCAACAATTGATCTCCACATTACACGCGTCCGGCCGCAAGGCCGCACTCGCGATCACCGGGGGCGGCAGTGGGGCGATCGGCGAGTTGCTTCGTGTTCCCGGAGGATCTCGGCTGCTGATCGAGGCACAGGTTCCCTACGACGCGCTGGCGCTTGCGACGTTTCTCGGCTTTGCACCGGCACAGGCATGCAGTGCTGATACCGCGATCGCGATGGCACGGAGCGTTCGGGCACGCGCAGCCAGGCTGGTGCCAGCGGACACCGATCTGGTTGGCCTCGGTGCGACCGCGGCACTGGTCAGCGATCGCCCGCGTAAAGGCGAGCATCGGTTTCACATCGCATTCGCCAACTCCGCCGGCATCGCGCACTGCACGGGCGTGATGGCCAAGGGCAGACGTGATCGCGCCGCTGAAGAAGACCTCGTTTCGCGCGCGATCGTCCTGTGGCTGGCCCATGCATGCGGGATTGCCGCACCGTCGCCCCGCGGCCTGCTCGATGCGGATGAACATTTTGAGGAGACGGTCGTCGCGACCGTGGATACGATCGATCAGCTCCTGGCCGGCGAGCGCGATCGCGTCACCGTCCAGCCCGATGGCCAAATGACGCTGTTAGCTCCGCGGCCCCTTGTGTTGTTGCCAGGTTCTTTTAACCCGCTGCACTCTGGGCATGTGTTGCTGGCGCGGGTCGCCGAAGAGCACAAGCAGCAGCCCTTGGCGTTCGAAATCTCCGTCACTAACGTCGACAAGCCGCCGCTGGCGGGCAAAACGGTGAGACAACGGCTCGCGCAATTCGCCTGGAAGTCGCCGGTCGAACTGACGAGAGCGCCCACCTTCGTCGAGAAGTCGCGCTTGTTTCCGAGGACTACGTTTGTGATTGGGGCGGATACAGCGGAGCGGCTGGTCGCGCCGAAATATTATGGCGATGATGAGGTTCGAATGCACGTCGCGCTCGAGGAAATCGCTAATTCCGGGGGCAGCTTTCTGGTGGCCGTGCGCATCGACGCCGCGGCGCGCGTACGCACGCTGAGCGACATCCCCGTGCCGCGCCGCTATGCCGATCTCTTCAGCGAAATCCCGGAGCACCGTTTCCGCTTTGACAGCTCCTCATCCGAGATTCGTGCACGGGACGTGTAATTGGTAATTCATGGCGAGCCCCAAAGATTGTCCAATATGCTTGCCCCATAAACCCGCGGGCGTGGTTCAAATCTGGGTTACGCGTGCCACCTATAAACAGCGGCCGCCAATTGTACCACTGAACCGGTGGTGATCCCGCCCCGGAAGGCGGCGCCAAAGTGTACCGGTCCTGCCAGGCCTTCTCGATGTCCATGCCGGGCATGGAGGGGCTGGAAGGATGTTCACAGTGGAACTCTATGCCAGGATCCAGCGGGCGGTGATGGTGGACGGGTCGAGCCGCCGAAACGACAAATGTACGGCCGTGCCGGCCTCGATTTGCTTCGCGCCCGACTGCTTGGCGCCACGTAGCCGATCGCCTGCGCATCGAACCCATCCATGAACACCACGGCCGCGCACAGCATCACCACGCGGATTTGGAACGCGCCGATCTTCCGGTCGTCCGACAGCGCCGGCCCGTCGATGACCGTGGGGGCCGCCGCGGTTTGACTCATCGTTTTCTCCGATCGCCACCCGCACCAACGAACCGAACCGGCGGACCCGTGAGCCGGCATGACGGTGCGGGCGCCGTCGGCGAGTCAATCTTTATGCCGCGAGTGTAATGGTGTGGATGCTGATTGACAACCTTCGCCCCCCCGCCTAGCCATTCCCCTTCAGGTGATGGAGCGCCATGATGCGGAGAGGCTGGTGCGCCGCTCCTCTCGGTTCGGTCATTTTGTTCCCGGCCCCCGCGGCCGGGCCGGTCCGCGGATCTGAGAAGGTCGTGTGTCTCCACCGTCCGAGGGGATACGCGCGATGAGCCTGATCCTTTCACTGACGCTCAACGGCAGGCCGCGGACGGATCTGGTTCCGGACAATTTGTTGCTGATCGAGTATGTCCGCGACGTGGCCGGCCTCCCCGGCACCAAGCGCGGCTGCGACGGTGGCGAATGCGGCGCCTGCACGGTGCTGATCGACGGCGAGCCGCGGCACGCCTGCCTGACGCTCGCCGCGCGCTGCGACGGGCAGCACGTCGAAACGATCGAGGGCATCGGATCACCCGGCCGGTTGTCGCCGCTGCAACGAGCCTTCCACGAGAAACTGGGCACGCAATGTGGCTTCTGCACCCCTGGCATGATCATGGCCGCGGAGGCCTTGCTCCGCCGAACTCCCAGTCCGGATGAGGCACAAATTCGCGCGGCCCTCGCCGGCAATCTGTGCCGCTGCACCGGCTATATCAAGATCATCGAGTCGGTTCAGGCAGCAGCGGAGAACGCGTCATGACCGGGCAACGCGAGCCCGCCGTCGGGCGCCGGCTGCCGCTTATCGACGGCATCGAGAAAGTATCGGGACGCGCGATCTACACCGCCGACCTTCCGGCGCATGCGCTGGTGGGCCGCATCCTGCGCAGCCCGTATTCCCATGCCGAACTGCTCGGTGTCGAAACGGACGCCGCACGGGCGCTGCCGGGGGTCATTGCCGTCATCACGGGCGCCGATTGCGACAAGACCTTCGGCGTGCTGCCGATCACCATGGACGAATACCCGTTGGCACGCGAACGCCTGCGCTACCGCGGCGAGCCGGTGGCCGCCGTCGCCGCCGTTGACGAAGAGACCGCCGAACGAGCGCTGGCGCTGATCCAATTGAAGGTCCGTGAATTGCCCGCGTATTATTCGGCCGCCGCGGCGCGCGCGCCGGACGCGGTGCGATTGCACGACAAACGCGCTGGCAATGTGTTGCGCGAGGTGCATGACGAGTTCGGCGACACCGCCGCCGGATTCGCCTGTGCCGATCTCGTGCGCGAGGCGCGCTTCCGCTATGCCGAGGTGGCGCATGGGCAGATCGAGCCGCACGCGGCGCTGGCCGAGTACGACGCCGAACGGGAGCGGCTGACGCTGCACAGCGTCACGCAAGTGCCGTACTACGTTCACCTCATGCTCGCGCACTGCCTGGATATCGAGGAATCGCGGATCCGCGTGGTGAAGCCCTTCATCGGCGGCGGCTTCGGTGCTCGCGTCGAACCGCTCAACTTCGAGATCATCGCCGCGCTGCTGGCACGCGCGGCACGCGGCACGGTGCGGCTCAATCTTTCGCGCGAGGAGACGTTCCTGACCCATCGAGGCCGGCCCGAGACCGGCATCCATTTAAAACTCGGCATGACACGCGACGGACGCCTGACAGCCGCGGCCTGCGACACGGTTCAGCGCGGCGGCGCTTATTCAAGTTACGGTATTGTCACTATTCTCTACGGCGGCGCGCTGTTGCACGGCATCTATGACATTCCGGCGGTGAAATACGACGGCTGCCGCGTCTTCACCAACACGCCGCCCTGCGGCGCGATGCGCGGGCACGGTTCGGTCGATGCGCGGCATGCTTTCGAATCGCTACTCGACACCATGGCCGCCGAACTTGGCCTCGACCCCTTCGCCGTTCGCCGCGCCAATCTGCTCACGACGCCAACCAAAACGGCCAATGGCATCGTCGTCAATTCGTACGGCCTGCCCGAGTGCCTCGACCGCGTGCAAAACGCGAGCGGTTGGCGGCAACGCAAGGGCCGCCTGCCCCCTGGGCGCGGTCTGGGCATGGCGTGCTCGCATTACGTCAGCGGCGCCGCGTCGCCGATCCACCGCACCGGCGAGCCGCACGCGGTGGTGGAGCTTCGGCTCGACTTCGATGGCGGCATCACCATCCTGAGCGGGGCCGCCGATATCGGCCAGGGTTCGTCCACCGTCCTCGTTCAGACCGTGGCCGAAATCGTGGGGGTCGATCTCGGCCGGTTGCGTGTCATCTCCGCCGACAGCGCGGTGACGCCGAAGGACAATGGCTCGTACTCCTCGCGCGTTACCTTCATGGTCGGCAACGCCGCGATCGACGCCGCGGAGAAGCTGCGCGACCTCCTTCTCGCGGCCGCGGCGCGCCGGCTCGCGAGCCGTGCGGACCTGATCGAGCGTGTCGGGGAGCGGTTTCGTGTCAGCGGCGCGGAAGGCCCTGGACTCACGTTCCGCGAGGTCGCGGCGGCCGCGCTCGCGGAGGGTGGCAGCATCACCGTGAAGGGGACCTTCACGGTGCCCATCGAATACCAGGGCGGCAAGCATCGCGGCGGCGCCGTGGGCGCTACCATGGCATTTAGCTATGCCGCGCAGGTCGTCGAGGTCGAGATCGATCCTGACACCGGCATGGTCCGCGTCGAGAAAGTGTGGGTCGCGCACGATTGCGGGCGCGCGATCAACCCGCTCGCGGTCGAGGGCCAGGTGCAGGGCTCCGTTTGGATGGGGATGGCCCAGGCGTTGGGGGAGGAAACGCGATACGAGGATGGGCTGCCGCTGCATGCCAGCCTGCTGGGGTATCCCATACCGACGATCGTGGAATCGCCGCCGATCGAGGTGCATATCGTCGAATGCCTCGATCCCAACGGTCCCTTCGGCGCCAAGGAGGCGAGCGAGGGATCGCTGGCCGGCTTCCTGCCGGCGGTGACCAACGCCGTGGCCGACGCCATCGGACTGCGCATGACCGAACTGCCGATCACGCCGGACCGCATTCTTGAGGCATTGGCACGAAAGCGGCGCGAGCGCCGGATCGCCGCGGCGCGGGAAACCGTCGCATGAGCGAACTGCCGTCCTTCGAACTGATCCGCGCCGCGAGCGTCAGCGACGTCGCCGCCGCGCGTCGCGGCCATTTGGACTGCCGCCTGCTTGCCGGCGGCACCGATCTCATCGCCAACCTGCGCCGCGGTATTGGCGGTCCCACTGCGCTGGTCGACATCACCGGGTTGCCCGGCATGCGGGATATCGCGGCCGAGCCGGACGGCATCCGCATCGGCGCCGGCGTGACGCTGGCGCGTCTGATTGAGGACCCTCTCATCCGGTGCCGCTTCCCGGCCCTGGCCGATGCCGCCGCCACCGTCGCCGGCCCGGCGCACCGGACCAGCGCCACGATCGGCGGCAATCTCTGCCTGGATACGCGCTGCGTGTTCTACAACGAAAGCGAATGGTGGCGGAAAAGCAACGAATTCTGCCTGAAGCATCGCGGCACGGTCTGCCACGTGGCGCCGACGGGAAACCGTTGCCATGCCGCCTACAGCGGCGATATCGCGCCGGTCCTTCTGGTGCTCGGCGCATCGGTCGAACTGGCCGGCGACGGCGGCACGCGCTGGATCGCGCTGGACGAACTCTTCCGCGAGGACGGCGCCGCGCATCTCGCGCTCGGCGCCGATGAAGTGCTGCTCTCGGTCCGGCTGCCGGTGGAGCCTGGGTTGCTGGCCGGATACGAGAAGGCACGCTTCCGCGGCGCCATCGACTTTCC
Source organism: uncultured Acetobacteraceae bacterium (assembly GCA_937902425.1). GTDB lineage: Bacteria > Pseudomonadota > Alphaproteobacteria > Acetobacterales > Acetobacteraceae > Rhodopila. The sequence goes on from CALFNB010000168.1 coordinate 6,328, forward strand.
CCTGGCCGGGGTCGCGGTATCGTTACGGCAAGCGGACGGTATGCTGACCGTGTTGCGCATCGCCCTGACCGGCACGAATTCGCGCCCGTTGCTGGTTTCCGATTGCGAAGCACTGATCGGACGTCCGCTCGACGCCAGTGCGCTACGACAGATAGACAGGCTCGTACAGAAACAAGCGGCACCGATGCGAACAACGATCATTCCGGCCCACTACCGACGCCGGGTCGCGTCCGCACTCGCCTGCCGCCTCGCCGCGCGACTGTTCGCCGAGGCATAGTGCATTTCCAGCCTGACCGTGCAGGCTGGAAATGCACTATGTCTTTGTCTGATCGCGCGCCACGGCCACGGGCCGCTGACGGACGATCTTCAGCATGGTCGAAACGCTGATGGATCGCCACGTGGCCTGGGCGTGTTCGTCGATCTCGTTCAGCACCGTGCGTAGCGCGCGCCCAATATCGGTGTTTGGGCGCGGATCGTCGCCATCCGCTCGGTCCGGCCTGATCGGCTCGAATAGTTCGATCACGTCCATCATGGTCAGGCGTTTCGGATTGCCGGCGAAACGGTAGCCACCCCCGACTCCGCGGGCCGACTCGACAATCCCGGCGCGCGCGAGATCGCGCAGCACCTTCGCCAGATGGTGCTGCGAAATGTCGTACTTTTCGGCGATTTCCGCAGCCGAGAGCTGGCGCGCCGGATCGGCCGCCAGTTCGAGCACGGCGAACAGCGCGAAGCAGGTGGCCTTCTGTAGCTTCATGTTCGGTCCGCTGATGATTCGAGCGTGGTTTCAAGTTCAATGAAGGGACCCGCCATCATGCCCTGGCTCCGGAAGAAAGACAGGATTGTGATATTGTCGAGCGCCAGCATCGTGCGGACATTAACGACGCCGGTCTCGCGGAAGCGGTCGCAGATCGCATTGAACAGTTGGGTCCCCACGCCTTTGAGGCGGCCCTTCGGACGGACCTGGATCGCGAAGATCCAGCCACAGGGCGGCGAACCGAATTCCCAGGCGCGGGTTTCGCCGATGACGAAGCCTTTCAGGCGATCCAGACGCTCCGCCACCAGAAAGAACCGCGCCCGGCGCCCCCGCGCACCATAGCGTTCGAACATGTCGTGCCAATAGGCCGGCTTGGCGAGGACGGTGACTTCTTCGTCAAGCGCGATGACCGCCGGAACGTCGGCGGCCACGGCCGGCCTGATGCGTAGCGCCTCATCGGCGTCGGCCGTGGCGGCCATCCTGATTGCTCCTCTCGCTTCGAAACGTCGCACGCTGTCACGGCGCCGGCGGTTCGCGGCGTTCCAGAGCCCCTCTCCCTGGCATCCCCTGGCTCGCTCTCCCCGTCATCCCCGGGCTCGACCCGGGATGATGGGGAGAGGGGGATAACGGGTAGAAGGCGCCCTGGCGAACCGCTTGACAACGTGGTCCCGTCCGGGTTCAGTGTAAATGAGCAAATCAGTACCGTTATAGATGATTGGGGAGTTGCCCGGTTCCACCAACCGCGCGCCACCAGGATGGCGCTGGAGATGGCACATGCGGGACAATACCGTCATCGCCGACCAGACGGCCCATCCAACCACGCTCAACTTTGCCCGCCGCTTCAACGTCGCCGTGCCGTTCGTCGATCGTCACGTTGAGGAAGGGAGAGGCGGCAAGGTCGGCATCCGCCACGACGGTGGGGACGTCACCTACGCCATGCTCGCCGATCGCGTCGCGCGCTGCGGCAACGCGCTGCTCCGGTTGGGTCTGGCCCAGGGGGCGCGGCTGCTGATGGTGGTCAAGGACTGCCCGGAGTTCTTTTACCTGTTCTGGGGCGCCATCAAGGCCGGCATCCTGCCTGTGCCGCTCAACACGCTTCTGCGCGCCAGCGACTACAAATTCATCATTGAGGATTCCGGCTGTGGCGCCGTCGTTTACTCGCCGGAATTCGCGGACGAGGTCGAGGCGGCGGTTGCCGCCGCGGCATACCGCCCCATCCATGTGATGCGCGTGGAGGGCGATGGGTCCAGTTTGCGAGCCCTTCTCGGGGAAGCGCCCGATACGCTCTCGGCCGCTCCCGCGAGCGCCGTCGACGACTGCTTCTGGCTATACTCCTCCGGCTCTACCGGGCGCCCCAAAGGCGCCGTTCATCGCCACCGCGACATGGTGGTAACGAGCCAGTTCTCTGGGGTCGAAACGCTCGGGGTTTGTTCCGGCGATGTTTGTTTTTCGGCGGCCAGGCTGTTTTTCGCCTATGGTCTCGGCAATGCCATGACTTTCCCGCTTTGGGTTGGCGCGACGAGCGTGTTGCTGGCGGACCGGCCGACGCCGCGATCGACCTTCGCGACGATCGAGCGGTTCCGGCCATCGCTCTATTTCGGTGTGCCGACGCTTTACGCCTCGCAACTCCTGGCGCTTGAGACGTCAAAACCCGATCTCTCCTCGCTTCGTCTGTGCGTTTCGGGTGGCGAGCCGCTGCCCGCCCACATCCTGCGAAAGTGGCAGGCGCTCACCGGCACCGTGATCCTCGACGGTATTGGCTCGACCGAGGCGCTCCACAACTTCATCTCCAACCGCGCCGATGACCTGAGGCCCGGCACCAGCGGACGCGTCGTTCCCGGCTATGAGGCCAGGATCATTGGCGAAAACGGCGAGCCGGTGCGGCAGGGCGAAAGCGGGCAGCTCGTCATCCGCGGTGACTCCACGGCGAAATACTACTGGAACAATCCTGAGCGCACCCGCCGTACCATGGTCGACGGCTGGCTTCTCACCGGCGATACCTTCCTGCGGGACGACGACGGTTATTACGTTTACCGCGGGCGCAACGATGACATGCTCAAGGTCGGCGGCATCTGGTGCTCGCCAATCGAGATCGAGGCGAGGCTTGGCGAGCACCCCGAAGTGCTTGAGGCCGCGGTGGTGGGGCGGGCCGATGCAAACGGGCTGGTCAAGCCCGAAGCGTGGGTCGTGCTGAAACAGGAATGCACCGACCTGGCCGGGATGCAGCGTGAGCTTGTCCTGCACTGCAAGGCGAAGCTCGCCGCCTACAAATATCCGCGGTGGTTCCATTTTGTCCCGGAATTGCCGAAGACGGCCACCGGCAAGATCCAGCGCTTCAGGCTTCGCGCTGTCGCCGGGAATGCCGTTCGAGACCGTGAGGTCCAGGCCGCGCGCGGATGACGACGCGACGGGCGTGAGACTGCGCACAGCGCCGTTCACCCCGGCGCGCGTAAATGCCGCACTCGTGCGGCAGGCTGCATAATCGCGGGCGTTCGTGGAAGGTTATCATTGGCACGTGGCGGTCGGCGCGGCCGGAGATCGACGGGCTGACCGAGGCGGAGGTGCGCGACGCGCTGGAAGGCCTCGACCCGCTATGGGACGAACTCTTCTCGGCCGAACAGGCGCGGATCGTCCATCTCCTGGTCGAACGGGTCGACGTCGGCACCGATGGAATCGCCATCCGGCCGCGCACGGCGGGGCTGGCACGCGTCGTCGCCGATCTTCGGGCCACGCGGCCAGAAACGCGCGAGGCCGCCTGATGTCCGGCATCGGTTCCCACGATAGCGTCACCGTCCGCGTGCCGATGACTTTCCGCGAGCGCGGCGGGCGGAAACAGTTAATCGCGCCTGACGGTGTCCCGTCGTGGGCGCTGCCGCGCGCCCGGATCGACAGCACCATGATCAAGGCGCTCGCCCGCGCGTTCCGCTGGCGGCGGATGCTGGAAACCGGCGCCGTCGCGACGATCAAGGAAATCGCGGCGAAGGCGAAGATCAACAAATCCTATGTCAGTCGGGTGCCGCGGCTGACGCTGTTGGCGCCGGATATTGTCGAGGCGATCCTGGATGGGCGGCAAGCCCCGGAGATGACGCTGCCGGCCATGCTGAAGGGCTTCCCGGTGGAATGGGCCAAGCAACCTGACCGCCATGGATCAACCTGAACGGAACTCATAATCGCGGGGTCACCCCCTCGCGCGGAAACCGACGCGTGTCGCGTTGCGACGATTTGTAGCTGCCAGAAGGAGTAAATCTTAAATCCGACCATATGACGAAACAAAATGGACGAACTTTCGCGCGGTCAACGAGGTAGGTGGCAATCCAACAAGGTCGTATCTGGGGGCCATTCACACTCTGGCGGCCTCCCAAACCTGGCCTCCCAAACCTTGCGGCATATCCCGTGGAAGCGGTAGCTTTCAACGACGATGGAACGGCCGGCGGCTCATTGAGGAAATACCGGCTGATTGACGGGAAGCGCCGCGGATTTTGGCCGTGCGCCTCAAAGAGGGGAAACACATCATGCCAGATACGCACGTCCTGGCGGAACGCCCAGGCCAGGATCAGGTCGCGGAATACGACGCGATCGTCATCGGCGCCGGGATTTCCGGCATTTTCATGCTTTACCGCCTACGCGAACTGGGCATGACGGCGCGGGTCTTCGAAGCCGGTACGAATGTCGGTGGCACCTGGTACTGGAACCGCTACCCCGGCGCCCGCTTCGATTCGGAAAGCTGGACCTACGGCTATTCGTTTTCCAAGGAGCTGATGCGGGAATGGGACTGGAAGGAGCATTTCTCCCCCCAGCCCGACACGCTGGAATACCTGAACCATGTCGCCGACAAGTTCGATCTGCGCCGGGACATGCAGTTCCGCGGCACGGTCACGGCCGCACATTGGGATGATGCGGCGAATCAGTGGACCGTGACCCTGGAAAGCGGCCAGCGGGCGAAGTCGCGGTTCCTGTTCACCGCCATCGGCATCCTCTCCGCCTACACCCTGCCCGCCATTCCGGGCCGGGACAGTTTCAAGGGCCCGGCCTACCACCCGGCGCGCTGGCCGCACACGCCGGTCGATTTCACCGGCAAGCGCGTCGGCATCATCGGCACCGGGGCGACCGCCATTCAGGCGATTCCCGAGATCGCCAAACAGGCGAAGCACCTCACCGTCTTCCAGCGCCGGCCGAACTGGGCCGCGCCCTTGCACAATTCCAGGATCAGCAAGGAGGAGATGGAACAGATCAAGTCCCGTTACGACGAGATTTACGCCCACTGCGCCAGGACACCGAGCTGGTTCATCCACGAGGCCGACCCCCGCAAGACCCTGGACGTGCCGCCGGAGGAGCGCGAGGCGTTCTGGGAGAAGCTGTACGCCGAGCCCGGATTCGGCATTTGGATGGGCAATTTCCGCGACATCCTGACCGACGAGAAGGCCAACGCCGCCATCAGCGAATTCATCGCCAAAAAGATCCGCCAGCGCGTGAAGGACCCGAAGGTGGCGGAGCAGCTGATCCCGAAAGACCACGGCTTCGGCGCCCGCCGCGTGCCGCTGGAGAGTGGTTATTTCGAAGCCTACAACCGCGACAACGTGACATTGGTCGATGTCATCAATGACGAGCCGATCGAGTGCATCACGCCGAAGGGCGTCAAGACGGCCAGGCAGGAACACGAATTCGACATCCTGATCTACGCCACCGGCTTCGACGGCGTGACCGGCGCGTTCGACCGCATCGACATCCGCGGCACGAACGGCATAGGGCTGAAGGATGCCTGGGCCGAAAGCCCGCGCACCTTCCTCGGCATGCTCGCCGAGGGCTTCCCCAACATGCTGATGGTACTGGGCCCGCACACCGCGCGCGGCAATATCCCGCAGGCCATCGAACACAGTGTGGAATTTCAGACCGGCATGCTGCGGTTCATGCGGGAGCACAACTACACGCATGTGGAAACCCGGCCGGAGCAGGTGCGGGAGTGGACGCGGACCGTGATCAAGGCGGCCGAACCGTTGCTCTCCTCCAAGGTCGATTCGTGGCAGACCGGCGTGAACCGTAACGTGGAGGGCCGAAGCGTGCGCCGCGTACTGGGTTACAACGGCAATGGCGTGCATTTTCGGCGGAAGACCGACGAAGTCGCCAAAGGCGGCTACCAGGAATTCGTGTTCCGGTAGCGGCGCGCCGGCCGGCGCGTGTCAGGTCTTCGCGAAGGCGCCTCCCGGCATCGCTTGCCGGGCGGCGGCGTCCCAGCCGATCCAATCGCAGAAGGCCTGGCCCATCACCAGGTCCAGGTCGGCGCCTTTCAACCAGGGTAGTTCCTCGGTGAACAGGGTCACGCATTGCCGCCAGGTGCAGTGCATGCGGGTGATGTCGGTGCCCCAGAACATGCGCCGCGGCCCGAACGCGTCGAACACCCGGTGCAGCGCGTCGTGGATGCTTGGGAACGGGTACGGATCCCGGACATAACCGGGCTGGCCGGTCGCCTTCACCGCCACGTTCGGGTGTTTCGCCAGCGCCAGCAGTTGCGGCAGGTTGCGCCAGGCCGCCTCGGCTCCCTCCGTCGCGGGCGGCACCGCCATGTGGTCGATGCTGATTCTCAATCCGGGGTGCCGTTCGGCGATCTCTCCGACCTTCGGCAGGAACGCGGCGGCGGCGAGGGATACCGGGATGCCCAGTCGCTCGGCCACGGGCCATAGCCAGTCCAGGGTACCGTCATGCGGCCAGGACCGCGACCGCGGGTCGGAGAAATAGAAACGCAGTCCCTTCATCCCCGGCCGGCTTTTCCAGGTTTCCAGCAAAGCACGCTGTTCCGGCTGATCCAGATAGATCCAGCCCATGATCGCGAAGCGGTCCGGGTGGGCGCGCGCGGCCTCGACAGCCAGCTCGTTGGAGTCAGGATCCCACATGACCGGGTGGATCACCGCCCGGTCGATGCCGGCGGCATCCATGTCCGCCAGCGCTTCCTCCTTCAAATAGGGCGTCTGACGATGGTGGGCGGATGGTTTTCCCTTGGCCCAGAGATGGATTTGCGCGTCCGCGATCATCATGGCGGGTGTTCCCTTTCGTTTGGCCTGGGCCGCATGTCCCGGCGGCGCGCGGCCGTTATCGCGCGGTCAGCGAGCGTATCCTCCGATCCCATCACACGCACCTGATGTTTCACATCAGCGCGCCGAATGCCTCCACGACACCGGTGATGTTCTTACGATACGCGTAGTACAGTTGAAACTGCCCCAGCGGCACCGTCGGGACCTCCCGGAACGCCTGGGCCTGGATCGCGTCCATCAGCGCTTCGCGGGCCGTGTCATCGGTGGCCAGCAGCCATTCCTCGGTCAGCTGTTCGGCTCGCGGCTGGTGCGGCGCTTCGTCACCGTGCCCCAATCGGAGGCCGCGAGTTCCACGTTCATGCCAAAACGCTTCAGGAGGTCACCAGGACCGGGCGGCCCTTCGACAAGGGGGCGGTGTACACGCTGCTGACCAACCGGGTCTATCTCGGCGAGGCCGTGCACAAAGGGCAGTCCTACCCCGGCGAGCATGCCGCCATCGTGCTGCGCGATGTCTGGGACCGGGTGCATGACCTGTTGCGCGAAAGCCCACGTTCTCACGCGGCGCGGTCGCGTGCCCAGACATCGGCGCTGCTTCGCGGGTTGCTGTTCGGACCGGAGGGGCGGACGCTGTCGCCCACGCGTGGCGATCCGGCACTGGTGAAGGCGCTGGCGCGGGCGTTCCGCTGGAAGCGGATGATGGACGGCGGGCGCTACGGGTCAATCAACCAACTGGCGGCGGCGGAGAAGATCAACGAGTCCTACGTCAGCCGGGTGCTGAGGTTGATACTGCTGGCGCCAGAGATCGTAGAGGTGATCCTGGATGGTCGGCAATCGAGAGGTGAGGTTGCCAGTGTTGATGAAGGTGTTTCCGGTGTGGTGGAGTGGGGGCAGCAGGCGTTCCTCGCGACCTGTACGGCCTCCCTCCGTTCGCGACTCAACACCTCAAGCCCGAATTGAGAAAAAAACGCGATCGGATTGCGACGGGATGTCAAGCATTCGACTTCGTCGCCGGCTTCGTCCGGATCTGGACCAGGTACATCTTCACCGACCGGAGGGAGCAGGGGTTGCGCTTCCTTCCGGTGGTCATCCTGCCTGAACGTGGCCAGCATTTCCTCAACCTGAGCTGCGTGATCCTTCCTGGGTGGCACTCGTTCCACGGTATTCTGAATGCGTTCTGCAATGACCAAGGGGTCGAGAGAGTTCTCAAGGATCCCAGCCAGAGCCCAATCCCGGCCGGGGTGAACCACATCCCAAGATGATGCATTGTAAAATCAGCAGATTAGCTGGCTGACGACACAGTCCGGTGCGAACTCGTCTCTGGCGCAATTCCCTGCGAAACAGGGAAAAAACAGGGAAAAGGCCCGGATATGGCCACTCAGACCGGGGTCGCCCGCAAAAAGATCCAGTTATCCAGGGGATTTTTTTCGAATTCCCTGCGTCCTGTCATCAGGGAATTAAATGGGCAGTTGCAGGGAAACAAAAGGGCGCGATCAGGGAATTGTCGGGCGGAACAGGTCGCGCCACCTCCGGGCCGAGGGGATGAGTGATGCCCGGCTCCTTTCTGGCCCTCTGGTTACCTGATACGAACGGGACGGCCTGATGGGTTGTTCTGTTCTGAGTATTGCAATCATAGAGGGTCTATGACATAAGTTATTCGCCTGATGTGAGCCTCTTCGGCTGGCGTGATGCCGGTAGGGTGATCCGATACGGGGAGGGGTAGCATCATAGTGAGGGCGTGACGCCCGATGGGTCCGTGTTCTGCTGTCCCCGTGGTCGGCAGGTGCGGTTTCGCCGTCGTGGAGCCGTCACCCTCTAGGCACGGCTCCGTTCCAGGAGCTTATGATGTTGACCAATTTTCCTTCGATAATTTGGCGGTGGCCGGTCGCGGCGACCGCCAGCTACGGGTGGAGTACCGCCCACCCGGGTCTCTGACACCCCGGCCCCACAACGCCCGAATCCACACGAAAAAGCAGATCCGGCAGGTTGCCGAGAGCATCCGCGTCTTCGGTTTCACCAACCCGATCCTCCTCGATGGTGGAAACACGATCATCGCCGGCCAATGGCCGGGCCGAGGCCGCCAAATTGCTGGGGATGGCCGAGGTGCCGGTGATCCAACCTGCCGGACCTCACCGAGGAGCAGATTCGGGCCTATGTCATAGCGGACACTCGCGCCGGATCGTCGGTCGCCAGCGCGCTGGTGATTTGCGTCAGATGTTGAAGTCTCATTCCGATGTGGAACCAGTCAAGAATCGGCGGTTCGGCGACACCAGCGTCGGCGAGAATGCGCCGAAGTCCAGGACAACCATCGGTGAAGGCAGTCAACGCGCTGCTGTCCGTTCGTCCGACGGCCTCGAGGTTCCGGTGGATCGGCACTTTGATGTCGGTGCCGGATCTGGCGACGGCACCGAAAACCTGACGGCCACCGGATTTCGTTTCGAGATTGCCAACCCGCACCTCCAGGTGGCGTTCTCCATCCTCGCAGCTCCGGATGAAGGTGGAGTCCAGAGTGACAGCGATCGCAGGCGCCGCCGTTTCCGGCCTGGCCGCGGCACAATCCGCGAGCGCTTCGCCAGCCCTCAGGGTATGGCGGCGCAACGTCTCAGGGCCCTTTCCGGCGTCGACCGGAAACATCTGCTCCAGCAGGCCAGCGGCCACCCGGTAGGTCATAAGGGCGGAGAGATGCGCCCGAAGCCGGTCCAGTTCCGGTGTCGACCGGGTCGACCGGCAATGCGATGGCCAGCCAATGCCAACCTCGGTCCCGCCACACCCGGCACAGCGAAAGCGGGGCAGCCTCATCGTGACCTGACCGAAAAGCGTCGCGACCGCATGGTCTCGGTAATCCTTCACCCGGCAAACACCATCGCAGCGCGGGCAATCCGGCCGCCTGACCGCGTGGTCCCTCGCTTGCGCGGTGGCGATCTCCTACTGAACACGCGCCAGCAGCAGCTTCGCTTCAGACAGGGTCAACCCCAGATTGGCGATAGCGCCGAGATCATCGGGCTTCCTGATCTCCATGATGTCCGTGAACGCACCCTCGCCCTCGGCGCCGGTTTTCACCAACCTCAAAATCCACGCCACGCGTCCACCCCTGGTCCGAGAAAAGGCGCAAAAATACCCAACTCGTCCGGGCACCCCCAGTTTCGCGGCGGTCCCGCCAGGTCAGCCGCAACGCATTGAAATAACAAGGTTTCCAGATCGGCACTTTTGGCACGGAGGTTACGACAAGGCCAAGCTGGCCGAGGAAATGATCAGGCTGCCCAATCCACAGGGAAACTGGCCGGACGATGCTCACGCCGCGACGCTGCGCATCGATCTCAAAACAATCTACGTCCACGTCATCAAGGCGGTCACGTTCAAGTTTAATAAAGCCAGCGCCCGGCCACCTTACCGTGCCGGAGCCGAAAGGTTGTTGGGATCAAGACCCATGGCGGTGATCGTGGCCGGGTTGAGCTGTCCGGTCGCCTGCAATCCTCGCCCCTGTTGGAAGCGTTCAATTGCGGCTTGCATGTTCGGTCCCCAGAGGCCATCGACGGCTCCGCTATAGAACCCCAGTTGTCCTAAACGTCCTTGGATCACGCGCACCACCTCCGGGTGCAATGTGAGGTCAGATGCGGGCAGGGGAACCGGCACTGCGGCGGGCAGCGTCGGCCCGACAGACAGATCAGACCATTGGAGCCCAAGCGTCGCGGCGGTGGCCTGGTTCAGCTCACCGGTTACCTGCAGGCTGTGAGTTTGCTGGAAGCGCCGCAAGGATACGCGGCTATCAGCGCCCCAAATCCCATCTACATTCCCGTTAAAAGCACCCGCCTGCCGCAAGCGCTGCTGGACATCGCGGATCGCAGCCGGAGCCAGCGGTTGGACGTAATTGAGCGTCGTCGTCGATTGCGCACTCGCGGAAGGCACGATTGCCGAAGTACCAAGAAGTAAACTGACAGAAAACGCTAGATGTTTCACCAAATCTATTGCCTTCGACCGTGGTCTGAGGTCCACGGTGCCATTGCCACATGTCGTGCTGGCTATAGCCCCATCTGACATCGGTACCTCCACTTGATCTGATTGGCCGACATTTCCCATTTGGTCAGCGTTCTGTGGGGGAGCTTGCCTATTTTGTTGGGATCTTGCAAGACGTTGACAGGCTTTGGCTGGCTCAGTACTCCGTTTCATAAATACGGTGACATGGTTTGTGCGCGACAAATAAGGTTCCCGTGCGTAAAGGCAGCGTCCTAACAGGGGAGTGTAGCGCCACGTCGGAAGATACGGTTCCGGAATACGTCACTGTATTTACGAATCGGGGTACTCAGGGTATGCCACCCGCGATGCTTGGGAAATCCGAGTCAGGAGCTCACGGGACAAAGTCTATCGGCATCGATGGGAAAAGCGCGACCCCGACGACTCCCCTTTCTGATCTGACAGCCGGGCGTGTCCTGGCGTTCCACTGATGGTCGGTTGCGAGCCTAGCGGGGGGAGAGCGGCCGGCGACCGATTACCCCATCTCACGCAAGGGAAGAAAGTAAGAAAGGGTCGGAAGGCCCACCCGTGCGAAACCGCACGTTAAGAGCTGCTCTTTAAGAGCTATATTTCCTATTTAGGCTACATGGTCACATTTCCAATTCGGCGGCAGCATGAACTGCCTGTTTATTGCGTACAATCATGGCGTGCAAGATGAAATGGACGCGATATCGGTTATTGAGACGCCGTATTGCACGCAGCAAACCGGGGGTCTAACGCCGGGGATGACTTTGCGTCCAATACACGCAAGGACCGCTGACCGTGCTCGCTAGACCCAAGGGTGTAACGGCATTGGTGCCGCCCCTCGATATTGCGTGCAATGCTACCGTGCAGTTTTACGTGGTTGGGCCTTGTATGGGGTTTCCGCTGTCAAGCGGTTTTTGACGAGAGCACAGGATTTGTTACCGATGCGGCCGAACGGTCCCCGGTCCATTCCTTTAATCACGGCCATAGCCGCGAGGCGGCTCGACCTCTGCGAGAGCATCGAGGTCGAGATCGACGATCGCCTGCAGCGCCACCGCGGTGGCGCTGTCGCGGAGGCTCTCGGGCAGCGCATCGAACCATGCGGCACATTCGGCCTGGACCGCGAGCATTTCGGCGAGGGCGTCGTCCCAGCGTTGGGGCCGGCTCCGGCGGTCCACCGGTTTGCGGCGTTTGACCACAACCCTTGGCTGGTGTGCCTGCAGCCTGGCGCGATGGCGAGCCTGGCGCTCAGCGTTGCTCAGGGCGTATTCGCCCTCTGGTTTACGGCCTCTGGGCATGCTCTATTCTCCGTTACGTAACGTATTACAATGGCCCTGGCGGCCAGCGCGGTCCGGGCATGGGCACAGCCGTGGAGATTTTCGGCGCGCGCATCTGGCACCGTTCGTTCCCGTGGCAGGTGTCATCGTCCGGCGACGCCATAAGCTCATGACGTGGGGCAGCTGAACAACGAACCGAGGGGAGCCCGCCAGTGCGCGCGAACCTCGCGCCGC
>CALFNB010000169.1 GCA_937902425.1 uncultured Acetobacteraceae bacterium
GAGGTCGTCCATCGCGCGGACGAAGGTTATTGTTCTGACTGACCTCGAACACCTTTGGCATGACATGGTCCCCCCTTGGTCGGGCGGCGAAAGCAGGTCAGGAACGAGAGGCTGGCGCGCGCGAAAACAAGTGCCGGCGGCGTTCCGCGGCGAAACCGAGCAGAGCCGCGCCACCGAACAAGATGATGGGCAACGAGCCGGGCTCCGGCACGCCGAAGACCGCGATGCAACCCAACGGACAGACCGCGTCCGGAACTGTCAGGGTGCTGCCGGCGAGCGGAACGAAGACGTCGCCGTTGAATGGATCGACCGCGATTGAATGCGGATTGGACAGCGATCCCACCGGCAGCACGACGGACTGGGTAACCAGGTCCGTGATGTCGCTGATTATGTCGAAGACACGATTACCGGAGTTATCTTTGCCCGTGACGTAGAAACCATGCGTCGTCGGATCATACCAGACCTCGTCCGTGCCGCTGATCTGTGGGAACGTCGCGACGATGGAGCCGATATGCGTCGTCGGATCTATATGTAACAGAACCGCCTGACCGGAGCCGCGGCCAACCATGACGTTGCCGCTCCCGCCCACCGCGAGGCCGGTGGACCCGCACGCAGCCGGGCCGCCGGCGATGCTCGCGAATTTGGTTAACGCCCCGACGGTTCCGTCGGTCTTGATTTCCGCGATCCCGCCTTGATCACCAGCGAACGCCGGTGTGGAAACAAAGAACGAGCCGGTGTTGGGGTTCCACACCGGCTGTTCCATGCCGTCTGTGTTCGCGGCACCTGGGATTTTGATGGGGCTGTTGGTGAGGGTGACCGGCGAGGTGCCGTTCGTGGTGGAAAAGAGATTTCCCTACGTCGGCGCCTCGGCGTTGTTCGCGGCCAGAACCTGATGCGTCAGCAGCGACCAGGCCATTTCGTCAACCCGGGTGGTGCCGCTAGTCGAAATGGATTGCAGCAGACTGGGCGCCCCCGGATTGGTCACGTTGAAGACCTTCAGCGTGCTGTTGCCATCCCCGGCGTAAAGGGTGGTTGTCCCGCCCGAGGTGACCGTCACGACGCCATCCGCGCCGGAAACCGATGTGGTCGCCCGCTGGCCGGTAAACCCGCTCGCCCGCCCGAGAAACGTCAGACTGGTTCCGGAAAATATGTCGACACTGGCATTGGACCGGTCGGCGACATAGTCGTTCCCGGTCACCGGGTCGATGTAGCTGATGTCGAAAAAGGTGAACGCTCCGCCCGGCTGCACATTGGCCGCACTCGTTGGTACCGGGATGAATTTCTGGATTGTGATCGGTGTCGCCCGCGCCGGGGCGATGCTGAGGCCCGCGACCAGCAATGTCGTCAGACCAATTTGGATCGGAGGTTTCATGGCCATTCCTCCCTTCGCGGTCAGGTAAGACTGCTGTCCTAATCGCCGTACCCCAAACGCTTCTTGATTAGCCAATCAGGCGATTTCGCCTGACCATCACGCCTCACAGTGACTCAGAACGGAGACTTTGGCAATGGGCCAGACTCATTTTTGATTGGATTCCGATTTGCCGCCGGTTATCGAGGATTCATGAGACGGGTTGGACGCCATGACGGGCAGATCTTATCTCCACCTTCTCGCGCAGGCGGCGACAGCGTTCCAAACTGCTGATATTCAGACTTCGGAAACGGCCCGATCGCGGTTCGTTATCTCAGCGACAATACGGGCGTGTGGTCCACCCCGAACCCGCCGGCGGCGCTCGCGATCGCATTGATGTCCATCTGAGAGAGCACCAGGTCGGCTTCGGTGCCACAATCCTCGGTATCCTGGCTGGTGCGAGGCCCCGCCCAATGAGCGCGGTAAGCACGGTCAGGCCCGTCGCCGCCGCGCTGTTCCAGCACCAGGCTGCCGCCGGACCGCTGCATCATGGCGAGATCCAGCACGCAATTCGCCTGGCGCGGTCGCTCGGCCGTCAGCCGTGCTTCACTTTCGAAAGGCGCCTGATGAGCGGGATCGAACGCGAGCACGTCGCCTACCTGAGGGGCCAATTGCGCGGCCTTGTGGGCGATTCCGGCCATGCCGGACACCACCGCCAGCAACATCGCGGTCGCCACCAGCAGGGATTGGGGGAACGAACCGGTCTTGGGGTTATCAGCGGCCATGTCTTCGCTCCGGCGGTCTTCCCGGACCATGCCCGGCCACAGGTTAACGCCGGGTAAATGTCCTCTCCCGTGAAAAAAGTTGGCGGCACCGAATATGGGGAGGTGCCGCCAAGTTTGGGGAGGAGTCCAAGAAAGAAGCGAGCGAGGCCCGCCTCTCGAAAAGCAATTTGGCGTCAAATCGATGCTGCCGCTTTGATCTGAATCAAACAGGTGATTTTTTTCGTGGCGTTGTCGATAAGCGCTCAATCGGCTGGCGCTCAGGCGGTGATGATCAGCCGGAGAAGGCCGGCATCACGTCGCGGGCGAACCAGCGCAGTTGCTCCTCGAATTCGTTCGGCGACAGGCCTTCGGCCCAGTGGACCATGAAGTCCTCCATGCCGGGGTATTTGGCCTCGACCGATTTGATCCCGTCGATCACTTGTTGGGGGGAGCCGCAGAACCACGCCTTCTGCCGCACGCCGTCCCGCAGCGAGGGAATCCTGGCGGGTGCGCCGGGCGTACCCCAGGTGCGGCCGTGCTCATCGGCGTAGCGCACGAAGCCGAATGGCGCGAACCACTTGTAACGCTCGTCATGCGCCGGCTCGACCTTGCGGATCGCCTCTTCCTGGTCCTTGGCCAGATAGAGGCCG
This sequence comes from uncultured Acetobacteraceae bacterium, assembly GCA_937902425.1. Taxonomy (GTDB): domain Bacteria; phylum Pseudomonadota; class Alphaproteobacteria; order Acetobacterales; family Acetobacteraceae; genus Rhodopila. The sequence continues at coordinate 2,763 of CALFNB010000169.1, forward strand.
GCGCCCCACACCATGTCCTGACCGAGTTGCTTTTGGCGGCCATACCGGGCGCAGGCGTCGTGATAGGCGCGGATCACGTCGTCGAGAATCTTTTCGCCGTTCAGCACCACCATCGCCTTCAGGTCGTATTTCGCCATCAGGTCGATGGTCTTGCCGCTGGCGATCGGCATGTAAATCGGCACCGGGGTATGGATCGGCCGCGGCACCAGAGTGATTTCCTTCATTTTGTAGCCGCGATAATCCACGTCCGGTGGACATACAAAATGCTTGCCTTTGAAGCTGAAGGATTCCTCGTTGAAGGCTTTCAGCATCAGTTGCACGCCTTCCTCGAACACTTCGCGGTTCTTGTCGGCGTCGAGCAGCGGGCCGCCAAACGTTTCGACCTCGCGCGAGTGATAGCCGCGGCCGACGCCCAGGATCACCCGTCCGCCGGTGACGATGTCCGCCATCGCGTAGTCCTCGGCGAGCCGCAGCGGATGCCACATCGGCAGCACGTTGAAGGCGCAGCCGAACTTCAGTCGTTCCGTCTGCGTGGCGAGCCAGAGGCCGAGCTGAATTAAATTCGGCACGCACTCATAACCTTCGTGCTGGAAGTGGTGTTCGGCGGACCACAACGCATGGTAGCCGGTTTCATCCATGACGCGAGCGATGCGGCGGGCGGTCCAGAACACCTCGGCGAAGCGATCGTTCGAGTAGCGGCGTTCGTTGGCGGGGGTGCCCTGGAGGCCGATATTGTCGAGCTCGATCTGCCCGACATACAGAACGTGAAAACGTTTGATCATTTTGGGTTCCTCTCTTTTCTCGCGGACATCATGGTCCTGTCTGGCCGGGCTATCCAAAATAGCATCGTGCCTTGTCAGATGGCCCGGTCAAACCCTGCTCAGTCGCCGTCGCGGCCGATCAGACCACGGGTTCAGTCAACGCTTCCTCGACCAGATCCGGCGCTCGATCGAAGACCCGCATCAGGCTGATCGCCGCCGGATCGGGGCGATGACGTCCTTGCTCCCAGTTCTGCAACGTCCGAACGTCGATGCCGAGGAGGTCGGCGTATTCGCGTTGCGACAGACCGCGCCGGGCCCGCATTTCAACAATGTCCACATTCGATCCGGATACCGGCAGCTTCTTGCGCAATTCCACATTCATGACGGCAAGTTCGCTTGCCAGCACACGAAGATCTTCGGTCGCGGCGACCGCGCAGACAGCCCAGCTGAGGGCCGCTAATCTATTTATCGCGTCATGCGCCTGCTTCAATGTCAGGCCAGCCGCGAAAAGCCGGCGAGCCACAGGGGTTCCTTTGTCGAGCGCACCGATCCGGTGCAGCACGACGGCGACCGATGCTTCAGAAGACAAGGACGGGCGGGACACGTCCCGGACCGGCCCCAGACGTGCGAGTCGCGCCTTCAATTCGGAGCTTCTCG
>CALFNB010000170.1 GCA_937902425.1 uncultured Acetobacteraceae bacterium
AGATGGATGCGATCAACATCATTCGGGCCGAATTCCATGCGGAATGGAATTATACGATCAAGCCAAACAATCGCTCAGATAGAGCGGTTGATTCCTGACGGGTCCTTAGCCTCCTTGATCACCCCATCGGCGGCCAGCGCATCGATCCGCTCCGCCTCAACGCCAATCGATTCAAGCACCGAACGCGAGTGCTGACCCAAATTAGGCGCCGGCAGGCGGAACCGACCAGGCGTGCCGGACAGCCGCGGAATGATGTTATGCATCAGCACCGAACCAACATCATCGTCCGGTGCCTCAACCAACACGCCGCGGCCTTGGACATGCGGGTCCTCGACCAACTGGTCGATTTCGTAGACCGGGTTGGCGGTGACCTCGGCGGCTTCGAAGATCGCCATGTTCCGCGCCAGAGTGCGGGACGCGATGAACTCGCCCACCGCGGCGTCGCACGCGTCGATGTTGCGCACCCGATCCGTGTTGGTGCGGAACCGGGGATCGTCGATCATTTCCGGCTTCCCGATGGCGCGGAACACCCGCTCCGCCATCGCCTGGATCGAGGCCGAGATCGCGATGAACCGATTGTCGCTCGTTTCATAAACGTTGCGCGGCGACGTCGTCAGCGATCGGCTGCCGGTCCGCCGCGGCTTCTCTCCCGTGGCCCAGAAGATCGCCGGGTCGGGGCCCAGAACGGAAATCATCGGCTCCAGCAACGGCAGATCGATCACCTGGCCCTTACCGCCCCGCTCCACCACGCGCAGCGCGACCATGATCGCATAGGCACCGTAAAGACCCGAGATCATGTCGGCCATCGCCAGCGGCGGCAGCACGGGGGGCCGGTCCTCAAACCCGTTCTTGGAGGCGAAACCCGACATCGCCTCGACCAACGTCCCGAAGCCGGGACGATCGCGATACGGGCCGTCCTGCCCGAACCCGGTGATCCGCACGATGATCAACCCCGGATTGCGCATGTGCAGCACATCCGGCCCAAATCCCATTTGCTCCAGCGTTCCTGGGCGGAAATTCTCAATCAGCACATCGGATCGCGCCAGCAGATCGTGCAGCACATCCTTCCCCTCCGGGGCGCGCAGGTTGAGCGCGAGACTCTTTTTGTTGCGCGCGTAAACCTTCCAGTAGAGCGACACGCCCTTGACCCGCCAGGCCCGCAACGGGTCGCCGACGGTCGGGTCTTCGATCTTGATCACCTCGGCACCCTGATCGGCGAGCTGCAGACTGACCATGTTGCCGGCGACAAGGCGCGACATGTCGACCACCCGAAGGCCGGACAGCGGCACGGGCGCATTGGGGTCGAATTCAACGCGTGGGATCATCTTGCAACCTCTCCCGGACACGGTATCACTGCGACAGACACAGGTGGCCCGCAAGGGCTGAAACGGGAATAGCCAACGGAGATACCTCCTGAGGCAGCCGCCCCCGCGACTGTAGCGACGAGTCTGGGCTCAATCGTGCCATTGCCGAAAGGTGAGAAGGCGACCCCAGACGGAGACTCGTGAGCCAGGAGACCGGCCGGTGTCGAGATCGCGCGCGTGCCAAACGGGGCGGGGTGCACCCATGGCGCCGGGGAGAAACCCGGATGCGGGGGATCGGCTCACGACCGATGGAGGCCCCGTATGCGTGCGATATTCGCGCTACTGGCACTGATTCTCGTTACTCAAACCGCGACCGCCCAACCGGCGGTGACCATCCCCGACACCGTCGTGACCGCGACGCGAACGCCGCTGCCGGTGACGGATATCCCCGCCGGCGTGACCGTGATCGACCGTCAGACGATCGACGCCAGCGGCGCCACGACACTGGGCGACGTGCTCGCCACGATACCCGGCCTGCATGTCAGTCCGTCGGGCGGCGCAGGAGGGCAGGCCAGCGTGTTTTTGCGAGGCACCAACTCGGCGCATGTGCTGGTGCTGCGGGATGGTATGCCGGTCAACGATGGCTCCGACCCATCGAACGCGTTCAACTTCGGGATCGATACGCTGTGGGATGTCGAGCGGATCGAGGTGATACGAGGGCCGATGGCGGCGGTGTACGGCTCAGGCGCGATCGGCGGCGTGATCAACCTGATCTCTCGCCGCGGCACCGAGGGTGCGCCGCGCCTGGAGATGGATCTGTCCGGCGGCTATCCGGCCACGATCCAGGGTGCGGCTTTGGCCAGCGGCATCGCCGGCCCGTTCGATTACGCACTGACGGCCGAGAGTCAGTCACGCCGCGGCTTCGACGCCACACCGCGGCGAATGACCGGCATTTACACCGGCACACCGGAAGGTTTCCGAGACCGGATCGCGACCGCGAACCTCGGCTACACGCCGGTCGCGGGCACCCGGCTGTCGCTGTTCCTGCGCGGCAGCCAAACGTTGTTCGGGTTCAATACGCTCGGCTCGCCGACCTTCGACACGTCGAATTCGTTCGGGACAGCAGACTCTTTGCTCGGACGCATTGGCGTGACATCCCATCTGTTCAACGGCGTCTACGAGACCAGCGCATTCCTGGGCCGGGAGCAGGACGACCGCCGATATCTGGAGCAGCTCGATCCAAACGATCCCAATCTCACCGCGGAGGACAACCGTTATCATTCGTATCGGACCGATATTCAGTGGAACAACACGATCCATCTGAATGATCTGTTTCCCTCCACGGTGCTGACCGCGAGCGATGTGACCTTCGGGTATCAGCACACGGTCGATACGATCAACGTTCGCGTGAACGACTCGTTCGCCGGGTTTCCGTTCACTCAGTCGGCGCGGGCGAGCATGACGACGGACGCGGGATATGCGGGCGTCACCACGACGGTCTGGAAGCGTGTGATCGTGACCGGACAGGTGCGGCGGGACTGGGTCGCCGGCAGCACACCCACGACCTGGCGTCTGGGCTCGGTGCTGCTTGTCCCCGAACTGAACACGTCGTTCAAAGCCGCCTACGGCACGTCGTTCCGTGCGCCGTCGTTGTTCGAACGATTTGGTGTCGATTCGTCCGGCACGGTCGGCAATCCCGCGCTAAAACCGGAGAGCGCCGAGGGATGGGAAATCGGATCCAGTACGACAGTCGGGGCGCTGGGTCGCGTCGACGCTGTCACCTTTGGCGCGACGTATTTCAATGAACAGGTGAACGATCTGATCGTGGGCGTGTTCACTCCGGTCGCCACGTCGATCAACGTTGGGTCCGCGCATCTCCAGGGGGTGGAGGTCGAACTCACGCTGCGTCCGGTCGCATGGATGACGCTGCACGCGAGCTATACTTTCACCGACGCGGTGTCCGACAACCAGGCGCCCTCGATCGGGTCCGCGCTGTTGCGGCGGCCTCGCAACGCGGCGTCCGCCGATGTGACGGTGACGCCCATGCCCGGCCTGCGCATCACTTCCACCGTGATCTACACCGGGCCGTCGCACGATTTCCTGTACGACAATCAGGATAGCGCGATCGGTTACGGTGTTGGTCAGCAGGGGCTCGTGGCCAATATGACCGTTGCGTATGACGTGACGCCCAAAGTCCAGGTTCGTCTGGAGGGCACCAACATCTTCAATTCACGGTTCGAGCCGGTGAACGGTTATCAGATGCCGGGTGCCGCGGTGATCGGCGGGGTACGACTTCATTGGTAACTCGCACATCGGGATGTCCGGTTCGGGCGGCCTGGTCGAGCCGGGCCATGGCGAACAAGTAGCGGTGCCACGACGTTCGCGGTGCTGTTCTGGCGCCCGCGGGGTAGGACGAAGCGGCGGAGCGTGACTGGCTTGCATCGCCTCGGTAGGCCGTGTATGACGAATCTAGTTGCGAGTGGTTCGCATTTGGAGATCGGGAAACGGCCTTATGCTCGTCAGTATGATTATTGTCTTCCGCGAGGTCATGGAGGCAGGGCTGATCGTCGGGATCGTCCTGGCGGCGACCGAGGGTGTCTCCGGGAGAGGCCGCTGGATCGGCGGCGGCATCGCGGCGGGCGTGGCCGGCGCCATCCTGGTCGCGCTGTTCGCCGCCGCGTTGTCCGACGCGTTCCAGGGCGCCGGTCAGGAAATTTTCACCGCCTCGATCCTGTGTTTCGCCGCCGCGATGCTGACCTGGCACGTCGGCTGGATGTCGCGCCATGCCAGCGCCATGGCGGCGGAAATGCGTCAGGTCGGCAAAGCGGTGCAGTTGGGCCAGCGCTCACTCGCCGCGCTGGCCGCGGTCATCGCGGTCGCGGTGTTGCGTGAGGGAGCCGAGGTCGTGCTGTTTCTGTATGGCATCGTGGCGGCATCGGACAGCAGCCCACTGTCACTCACGTCCGGCGGCATCGCCGGGTTGGCAACGGCCAGCGCGGTTTCATGGCTGCTGTATCGCGGGCTTGTGGCCATTCCGCTGCACCGGCTGTTCGCCGTGACCAATGCTCTGATCGCGCTGCTGGCGGCCGGCATGGCCGGTCAGGCCGCGTCGGTTCTGCACGCCGCCGATCTGCTGCCCGGTTGGGGCGAGCATTTGTGGGATACCAGTGCGATCCTTGCCGACAAGAGTTTCCTTGGTCGTGGCTTGCATGCGTTGGTCGGCTATTCGGCACGGCCGTCGGGCATTCAGTTCGCGGCGTGGGTCGGCACGCTGGTGATGCTGGCGGTGGTGTCCCGCGTCGTGGGCCGGCCCAAGGGTGGCAACCGGGTGCGCCCGCCGGTTGTCGCCACGCTGCTGGCCGGGTTGCTGGCGGGCGGCTCGGCGGCCCACGCCGAGGAGGTGGTCTCGTTGGCGTTCACCCGGCACCGCTTTGTGCCTGATCGGATCGAGGTGCCGGCGAACGTCAAGTTCCGGCTGCTGGTGAAGAATAACGACGACACCGCCGATGAGTTCGAAAGCACCGATCTCAACCGCGAAAAACTGGTCACGCCCGGTCAGACCATCACCGTGTTTCTCGGCCCGCTGTCGCCCGGAGAATACAAATTCTTTGGCGACTTTCATCAGGACACCGCGCAAGGCGTAATGGTAGCGAAATGATCCGTACAAATCGAGGTTTGGCCGCGGCGCTGGTGATGCTGGCGCCGGTGGCGGCTCACGCCGATTATCATGTGGTTTCCCCATATGAGATTGACCTTGGCGAACTGGAAATCGAGCATAACGGCAGCGCCGTGTTCGATCGCCGGCCTGAGCAGCGCGGGGCGACAAGCTACACGACCGAGTTCGGCACCGGCCTGACTTCATGGTGGCATAGCGAGATCGAGCTCGGCTTCGATCGCGCGCCCGGCGACGGCCAGCCGACGCTGTTGACCCAGGCGGTGTGGGAAAACATGATCCAGCTTACCGAGCCGGGCGCGCAATTCGCCGATTTCGGATTCTACTTCGAATACGGCCAATCGCTGACGCGCGGCGCCGCCGCCAGTTCCAACCAGATCACCTTCGGCCCGGTGATCGCCAAGGACATTGGCCGCACCACGCACACGATCAACCTGTTCTTCACCCGGCAATTGGGGCCGGACCAGACCAGCCAGGGCCTCGATTTCAGCTACGCCTGGCAGAGCCGCTGGAACGTCTGGGCGCCGTTATCGCCAGCGATCGAAATCTATGGCGACGCCGGCACGGTTGGTCAAATGCCCCGTCTGTCGCAACAGCAACTGCTTATTGGCCCGGTTGGGGTCGGGGCTCTGAGGCTTGATCAACTTGGTCTTGGGCATGCGGGCAAATTCAAATACGAAATCGGCTGGCTGTTCGGTGCCACGCCGTCCAGCCCTCGGGGTGCGTTGCGGTGGCGGCTGGAACTGGAAATTCCTTTCTGACGTCCGGGCGACTTTCGCCCAGGTTGCTTCCTCCAACGTCATGGTCTGAATCATCCGGGCCACCGGTCGCCGCACGGCGCTGGTTCAGGCGGCCCGGACGAGCCGGGCCATGACACCGGACCAGGCCCTATCTCAACATTCGCGTGATCAGGAATGGAAAGCGATCAATCCCGACATCTGCACCGGAGACGGCAGCGAGTTCGGAGCCAGCATGCCGCCCGCCACGATCTCCGTCACGTGCGCAGACCCGGTGGCGAACGTGACGCTGAAGAAATCGGCGGCCGACACATGTTGCGCGTCCGTCGCGATCACCTCAAGTCCGATCGTTCCGCTCGCCGTCGTCGGCACGTTGCCGGAAAACGCGTCCGTGATCGAATTGAACCGCAGCCAGGAGGTCACGTTCGGTCCGCTCACCTCATAGGCCGCGAAAGTCATTTGCAGTCCGAGAGCGTCTGTGAATGTGCTCGACGGCAGCACGAATGTCACGGCCTGCCCGTCGGTCCAGGTCTGCGCGGCCGTCGGAACGGACACCGTGATTCCCGGCTTCGGCGAAACCGGGATTGCCGACGCGGGCTGCACGCCGGCCGTGAAACTCTCTGACGCCGTCAGGCCGCTGCTATCGGTCGCCGACACCTTGATGCTCAGGCTTTGCGCGGTCGTCGGCGTGGTGCCACTGAAAGTTTCGGTCGCGGCATTGAAGCTGAGCCAGCCCGGCAAGGCCTGCCCGTTGGACAGCGTGGCTGTGTAGAGGAGTTTCTGGCCTTGCGGATCGGTGAAGGTATTCGCGGGCAGCGCCAGAGAAACCACCTTGCCCTCGATCCACGCCTGATTGGGCGTTTGCGCCGTCACCGCCGGCGCGCCGAGTACGGTTGCCGAGAATGTGTCGGATGTTGACAGTCCGCCGGTATCCTTCGCGGTCACCACGACAATCAAGGTCTGCGCCGCCGTGGGAGCCGTTCCACTGAAAGTATCACCGGTCGCATTGAAGATCAGCCAGGATGGCAGCGCCTGACCGTTCGACAGATTGGCGCTATAGGACAACGCCTGGCTCTGAGGATCACTGAAGCTCACCGCCAGGGATATCGCCTGGCCGCCGGTCCAGGTCTGGTTCGGTGCCTGCACCGTCAGTACCGGTGCCGATGGCGCGGTTCCTGAAATGGTCATGTTCAGCGACGTCCAGTCGCCCCAGTAGCCGCCATTGAATGCCCGCACCTCCAGGGTATCCGTCGTGGTGACCGAGCCCGCGAGCAACGAGACCGAAGTCAGCGACGCGGCCGTCAGAGCGGACGTGGCCGAATGGTTGCTGTACAGGACACCGTTGACCACCAGCGAGTCGCTGGCGCTCGTGTCGTAAACTTGCCATTGCGTGATCGATTTATTCGAGGGGTCGGTCGCCGTGAACAGCGATCCCAGCGACTGCGAGCCATGCGGTGCGATACGCCCGGACGATATCGCATCGACGACGATCGGTGTGTCCAGCTCATAAACGACGACCGATGAGGCGACGACCCCCGTCCATTCCTGGGATGCCGGGTGCGGTGCCGCGACGACGATGTCGCTGCTTGAACCGTCATTCGCCAGGTTGGTCACCTGGCCGCCGCTGTTTACATAAGTGATGTTGTCCACCAGCATGGCATTCGATCCGGACCCGGACACGCACGTGGTGATGTGCCCGCCGCCGCCCGGTGTACCGATCACCACGACCTCACCGGCTCTCACCAGAGATTGCCAGCTGCCCGACTGCCCGGATGGCCCGTTGAAGGCGACGATCCATTCACCGTTCGCCTGGCCGGGCACGCCGATCGCCGTGCTCTGCACCGGCAGCGAGGCACCCGCGTCGGCCGAAATCGCGCTGGCGAGGACCCAGCATCCGTTCATGTTCCACGCCTGGCCAACGAACCCAGCCGCCGCCGTCGCGATCGACACCGGCGTTGCCTGCGCGGGCACGGTTCCACTGAATTTCGGCTGCGTGACGACCGTGGCGCTGCCCAGGTATCCCGAGGCGTCAACCTGCATCATGGAGTATGCGTTGAGGGCGTAGGCCGTGGCCTGACTGAGATTGCTGGTGCCGAACAACGACACGTTGGTCACGTCGTTCAGGCTGCCGGATGCATTGTATGTCAATTGGTCGGAGTAACCATAAGTGCTGTTGTAGTAACGCCCGGAAGTCGGCTGATACGTGAAGACGATCCCGGTTCCCCGTCCGTCGCTGCCGATGCCGCCGAGCTGCGAGGTATGACCATTGCCGGACAGGCTGCCGGTCGCGCCAGTGGCTCCCTTGGTATATTCGTTGCGATCGAGCAGGGTTACCACCAGATACGCCGGATCTTCGCTTCCGGCGGTCACGGTGAACATTTGCGAAAGACCGATCGACACCGCGGTCGGACTGACAAACGCGCTCTTGTTTTGGACGATTGACATCGTTGACCTTTCGCGGTGAGCGATGGCCCGTACAGAACCGGACGCGCACTGAAGATGCGCTCACCAACACAGTATTGATCGGAGGACAGTATTGATCAGTGGTCAGACCGGCCGGATTTGCCCGTCGCACGCGGCGGCTCAATTCGACTGGGCGGAAACTACCTCCGGAAGGTTAATCAACCATTAACGGACACCACGGCAATCCGCCGGTTTTGAAAAAAAGTTCCCATCATGTTCCCGTGGCGGCGGGTGGCCACGAGAACTGTGCGGCGCGATTGGACCGTCGCGATAGCCAACGTGTGGCCGCCGCCGGTGGCTCCGGCACCGTCCCCGGCCGCCGTTACACTCCCGGCGATGACACGTGAACAACCTCTTCGGGGATCGCCGCCAACTGTTTATCGCGCAGCCATGCACCGACCGCGGGATCCGCGGTGATCACGCAGAACGGAATCGCCAGCAGCAAACCGCCAACGAATGGAACCGCCCACAATACAGCGGTCCATCCCGCCTGAGCCAAACCCGCGAACACCACGCCACCCACCACGGTTTGTGGCCACAGCAGCCGCGTCGCCTCGGACCAGGAAACGCCGCGGTCGGTGCGGTTCTGCGGCATCCATCGCGCGCGCAACCCAAGCGCGATCCGGACCGTGGCGACCGTCTTGGCCAGGGTATTGATCGCATCCATCAGCAGTGTGAACACCGTCTCCAGCGCCATTCCGGCCAGCACGCGTCCGGCCCCGCCATAAAGCGTGCGTTTCTCACGCGAAAGCAGCACCTCCAGGTAGCCCAACAGCTTCGGCGCATACAGCCCGCCAGCCCAGATCGCCGCAGCCGCCAACGCGGGCCCGAACGGAAACGGCGAAACCCTGTCGGTTGCCGCGGCCCAGGCAGCGGCGAGCAGGAACGCGAGGTAAAACGGCGTGCAGCCGAACAGCAGGATCGCCTGAACCAGTTGCCATCGTCCCATCGGCCGCAATCCCGGCATCCGCAGCAAATGCCGATATTCGAAATTCCCCGCCAGCCAGCGCAGTTCGCGCCGCATGAACTCCGGCAGCGCGGGCGGGTTGGCCTCGTATGAGCCGTCTTCCTCCGCCAGCAGGCGGATGCCCCAACCGGCACCTCGCAGCATCGCGGCCTCGATTTGATCGTGCGACAGGATCGGGCTTCCGTCCGGCAGCAACGGCAGGTGGCAATGGGCCCGGAACGGCGCGATCCGCGCGACCGCGTTGTGGCCCCAGTAGACGCATTCATCGCCTTGCCACCACGACAGCGCGGTGGCCCAGTTGCGCATGCCGGCGCGCATGCCGAATTGAAACAGGCGCGGAAACGCCGAGGACGCGGGCAATCCGACCGTCAGATGCTGAACGATACCAAGGTTCGGGTCATCCCGCATGGCCGCGACCAGCCGCAGCACCGCCATCGGGGTCATTTCGGAATCGGCGTCCAGGATGAGCATCAGCTCGAACCCGTCCGCCTGGTGCTCCAGGAACTCCATGATGTTGCCGGCCTTGAAGCCGGAATTCTCCCGCCGGCGCCGATAGTGGATGCGCCCGGGGTCTCTGTCGTTGGCCTGGAACAAGGCGACCGCGCGCGCTTCCGCCTCCGCCGCCGCGGGGTCGTTGCTGTCCGACAGCACGAACACGGCGAACGCGCCCCCGGCCCCGGTTGCGTCCAACCCGTCCAACAGACGGCGAACCGGCGGCAGGACCACGCCCATGTCCTCATTCCGCACGGTGAGCGCGATCGCGGTGCGCGGCCACACCCCATCGATCGCCGCCACCGGCGGGACAGCCGGACGAGGCAGCCGGAGCACAAACCCAATCACTCCGTTGGCCGCGCAAAACCCCACCCAGGGCGCGGCGCCAAGGCAACTCCCCAGCATCACCGCTTTCGCGACCGTCCAACCGCCTGAGAACAGAGTCAGGAACATTTCGGTCCCGAGGCTCGCGCACACCAGCAGCACGATCGAACTGACGATCAGAACGCGAACCGGCATGGCGGCACATACTCACATTGAAACGACGAAACGGGATCAGGCATGCGAAGCCGTCACGAACTGGTTATGGCGCGTCTGTGGCTCGCATTGTATAGTGATGCCGGATGTCTTCCGCTCTACCGCCCGTCATCGCCGTCGTATTGCCGCCACGGGAGGGTTTTGGCCCGAGGCGCGCGCGCGGCATCGGGCTGACCGTGCGTCATCATTCGCTCTCCACGTCCGCCCACCGCACGGTCGTGTTCATCGGCCGTCAAGCGGGGCCGGTCTTCCTCGATGTCACCTTCCGGCTCGTCAGACCCCCGTTCTTCATTCCTGGGACGATCCGGACGCGGTACGCCATCAGGCTCCGGACCGCGTTGCGGCTGCTCAAGCCGGCGCTGATCGAGGTGCATGCCGACCCGGCGATCGCCTTACGGCTCCAACGCATGTTCCCGCGGATCCCGGTCGTCCTGATGCTGCATGACGAACCGTCCGCGAACCGGCTTACCCGAACGCCGCGACGGCGGGCATGGCTGTTCCGCCGCCTCGCGCGAGTGTTGACAGTGTCGGCATGGCTGCGTGACCTGTACCTCGAAGGGATCGAGCCGCCCGCGCGGCCGCCGGTCGTCGTGCCGCCGTGCGTCGACCTCGCGGCCCTGATTCCATTGGTGGGTGGGATGGACAGTGCCGCACTGGCCCGGGCGAAGCGGCGGACGCGGTTGGTGCTGTTCGTCGGGCGGCTGACCCCGGAAAAAGGCGCCGACCAGTTTGTCGCCGCCTGCACCACGGCGCTGGCGTCCCTCCCCGGCTGGCGCGCGGAGATCATCGGCGCCTCCGAACACATCGTCAAAGCCCCGGAGACGGCGTTCGTGCGTCTGCTGGAGGCGACCGCCGAACCCGCCGGCATCTCGATGATGGGCTACCGGGACCACCCCGACGTCCTGGCGGCGATGGCTCGGGCGGCCATCGTCGTGATCCCCAGCCGAACTCCGGACCCCAGCGGCCGCACCGCGCTGGAGGCGATGGCGGGCGGCGCCGTGGTGATTTGCTTCCGCGACGGCGCGTTGCCGGAGATTTGCGGCGAGGCGGCGATCTACTCCGATCCCGCCGATCTCGCGAACGCGATTCGTGCTCTGGGCGCCGACCCGCCGCGTCTGGCCGCGTTGGGCGAGGCTGGGCGTCGACGGGCGGTACAGTTCGATCTACCGAAGATCGGGCGGCTGATGGACACCTTGCGTTCCCAGATCATCGCCGACTGGCGCCAAAAGGGGTGACAGTTCGCCCAAGGGCGGTGACGCTTCGCCAAAGGCGGTGACGCTTCGCCAAAGGGGGTGGCACTTCGGTTGTCACAGTTCCCTCTGGACGTGCCGTGCTATATCAGGGTTCCGTGCTACGTCAGAATCCTTGAGTGACCCGCCCGAGGCCTGATACCGCGCCACCCCTTAACAACGTCCCCTCGCGCCCTTCGGGGCGCACCATGCACCGATAAGGTTTCTCGTGACCGATCTGCAACCCGCCCGTGGTACCCATGACCTGATAGGCGAAGACCAGCGCCGCCATCACCATGTCGTGGAGACCGCCCGCCAAATCGCCGCCCGCTATGGCTTCGACGAATGGATCACGCCGATCTTCGAGGACACGCGGGTATTCTCTCGCACCCTTGGCGAGACATCCGACGTCGTCACGAAGGAGATGTACACGTTCGATGATCGCGGCGGCGATTCCATCACCCTGCGGCCCGAAGCCACCGCCGGTATCTGCCGCGCCCTGGTATCCAACGGCCTGACCCAGTCGCTGCCGAAGAAAGTCTTCTGCACCGGTCCGATGTTTCGCTACGAGCGCCCGCAAAAGGGCCGCTACCGCCAGTTCCATCAGATCGACATTGAGCTGATCGGCCCGTCCGAGCCGCTCGCCGACGCCGAGGTGATCGCCTGCGGCTGGGAAATCCTGAAGGCGCTTGGCGTGCATACCGACACGCTGCTGGAGCTGAACACTCTGGGCGATGCCCCCAGCCGGGCCGCGTACCGGGAGGCGCTGGTCGCCTATTTCACCGCGAACAAGGACGCCTTGTCGAACGACAGCCTGGTGCGACTGGAGCGCAACCCCATGCGTATCCTGGACAGCAAGGAGGCGCGGGAACGCGACCTGATCGCCGGCGCGCCGAAGATCTGGCCCTATCTGTCGCCCGAAGCGGCCGCGTTCTACGGCAAGGTGCAGGAGCATCTGGCCCGCTTTGGCGTGCCGTTTCGGGAAAACGCGGGGATTGTCCGCGGCCTGGACTACTATGGCCACACCGCGTTCGAGTTCGTGACCTCCAAACTGGGCTCTCAGGGCACCGTGATGGCGGGCGGGCGTTATGACGGCCTGGTGTCGGAGATGGGTGGTCCGGCGACGCCCGCGGTCGGTCTCGCGGCGGGGGTGGAGCGGCTGGCGATGCTGCTCGACGTCGCGCCGCCCGCGCCCGCGCCGGTCGCCGTGGTGCCAATCGGGGATGAGGCGGAAGCGGCCGCCATCGGCATCCTGCAATCGTTGCGCGCCGCCGGTATCCGGGCCGAAATGGCGTACCGCGGCAACCTCCGCCGCCGGATGGAGCGCGCCAACAAGATCGACGCCCGCGCCGCCGTCATCCTCGGCACCGACGATCTGGCGCAAGGCGTGGCGCAGGTGAAGGATTTGCGCACCGGCACGCAGGAGGCGGTGAAGCTGCCGGATATCGCCGCATACCTGACATGAATCTGGCCCTGAAACTCGACCGGATCGCCGCTCGCGCCGACGAGTTGCGCGCGCTGTTGTCAGAGGGCGTGTCCGGGGAAGCTTACGTCAAAGCCTCCAAGGAACTGTCCGAGATCGAACCGGTGGTCGCCCGAATCGGTGAACTGCGGGAGGCGGAACATGCGCGTCAGGATGCCAGCACGCTGTTGGACGACCCCGAGATGCGGGAACTGGCCGAGGCGGAGCTGTTCGAGCTGAAGGACAAGATCCCGGCGCTGGAACACGAAATCCAGCTGGCGCTGCTGCCGAAGGATGAGGCGGACGCGCGCTCCGCCATCCTGGAAATCCGGCCGGCGGCGGGGGGCGATGAGGCGGGCCTGTTCGCCGCCGAGCTGTTTGGGATGTACCAGAAGTATTCCGAAGGTCGCGGCTGGCGGTTCGAGATCCTGGAATACAGCGACACCGGTCTGGGCGGCCTGAAGGATGCCACGGCGGAAATCACCGGGCGTAACGTGTTCGCGCGCCTGAAGTACGAGTCGGGCGTGCACCGCGTGCAGCGCGTGCCGGCGACGGAGAGTCAGGGCCGCATCCATACCTCGACCGTCACGGTCGCGGTGCTGCCGGAGGCGGAGGAAGTCGATGTCCAGATCGATGAGGGCGATTTGCGGATCGATGTCTATCGTGCCTCGGGGGCCGGCGGGCAGCACGTGAACAAGACCGAAAGCGCCGTGCGGATCACGCATTTGCCGACCGGTATCGTGGTGACGATGCAGGAGGAAAAGAGCCAGCATAAGAACCGCGCCAAGGCGATGAAGATTCTGCGCGCCCGGATGTATGAGCAGCAGCGGGCGTCGTTGCACGCCACGCGCGCGGCGGATCGTAAGTCTCAGGTGGGGACGGGGGATCGGAGCGAGCGGATTCGGACATATAATTTCCCGCAGGGCCGGGTGACCGATCACCGGATCAATCTGACACTTTACAAGATCGACCGGGTGATGATGGGCGAACTGGACGAGTTCATCGATGCCCTGACCGCCGAGGACCAGGCGGCGCGACTGGCGGCCCAGGAATGAGTACACTTCAATGAGCACGCACGATCCGGTTCGGTTCGTGGCGAAGAACATGCGCCTGGACCTCGCGCTGATCGCCGGGATGATCAAGCCCGGCTCCCGCGTGCTGGACATCGGCTGCGGCGACGGGACATTGATCGACCGGCTGTATCAGGAGAAAGGCTGCGACGCCCGCGGCATCGAGATCGATATGGTGGAGGTGACCCAGGCGGTCGCGCATGGGCTGCCGGTGATGCACGGCGACGCGGATACCGACCTCGCGCATTATCCCGATCACGCGTTCGATTACGTGGTGCTGTCGCGCACCTTGCAGGCGGTCGAGCAGCCGCGGATTGTGCTGGCGCAGATGTTGCGGATCGGCACGCGCGCCGTCGTCAGCTTTCCGAATTTCGGTCATTGGCGGCTGCGCTGGCAATTGATGTGGACCGGCCGGATGCCGATGACGACGACCTGGTCGCGATACTGGTATGAAACGCCGAATATCCATCCTTGCACCATTCGGGATTTTTTCGCCTTGTGCGAGGCAGAGAATTACGTGGTCGAGCAATGGCTCGCCGTCGACGATGAGGGCCGCCGCGGTCCCTGGCGGCGCGCGCCTCGACTGGCCAATATGTTCGGCGAGCAGGGCTTGTTCATGTTGCGGCGAGGATGAAGTAACGCAGCGCGGAGACCAAACATGCCGGATGATGCCGCCGTTCAAACCCACTCCTCCCGTGTCTGGCCATCTGGGCTGACCCGGGTTCCCTTCTGGGCCTACCAGGATCCAGACGTTCTCGCTCGGGAACAAAAGCGGCTGTTTGAAGGTCCGGTCTGGAACTACCTCTGCCTGGAGAACGAAATTCCGAACGCGGGCGATTGGCGCGCGACCTATGTCGGGGAGATGCCGGTGGTCGTCGCGCGCGATCATGACGGCGCCATCGTCGCGTTCGAAAACCGCTGCGCCCATCGCGGTGCGCTGATCTGTCTGGACGACGGCGGCAACGCGAAGGAGTTCCAGTGCGTCTACCACGCCTGGCGCTATGACCTGCGCGGCAACCTGCGCTCGATCGCATTCCAGCGCGGCGTCAACGGCCGCGGCGGCATGCAATCCGATTTTCGCATGGAGGATCACGGCCCGCGCAAGCTGCGCACCACCGTGCTGTTCGGAATCGTGTTTGGCACGCTGTCGGACCTCACACCGGATATCGAGACATTCGCCGGGCCGGAGGTGGTCGACCGGCTGCGTACTGTCGCCGCGGGCCGTATGTTGGAAATCATCGGCCGGTTTACTGAAGTTCTGCCCAACAACTGGAAGCTCTACGCCGAGAACGTGCGCGACACGTATCATGCCAGCCTGCTGCATTTGTTCTTCGCGACATTCAAACTCAACCGGCTCAGCCAGGGTGGCGGCACCGAGATCAACGACACCGGAAGTTGTCATGTCTCCACCACGCTCGCTCCGGATCAGGCGGTGGATCACGCATATGATGGTATGCGCTCGGTCGATGACGATTTCCGGCTGAGCGACCCGAGCCTGCTGGACGCGGTCGATGAGCATGACGATCGGGTACGGCAACAAATCATCTCCGTGTTCCCGACATTCGTGATGCAACGCACGCAGAACGTCATGGCGGTGCGGCACTTCCTGCCTCGGGGTCCGCATAAGACTGATCTGCACTGGATCTTCCTGGGTTACGCTGACGATACGTCCGAGCAACGGACCCGCCGGCTGCGTCAAATCAACCTCGCCGGACCGGCCGGCTATGTCTCCATGGAAGACGGCTGCATCGGCGGTTTCGTCGAACGTGGCGCGGCAGCGGCAGCGGACCAGACGTCGATCGTCGAAATGGGTGGGAGAGATACCAAAGGCCAGGATACTCGCGCGACCGAGGCCGCGATCCGCGGCTTCTGGCGGTTCTGGCGCGGATTGGTCGACATTTGAACGACCCGGTTTCGTGGCATGAGCAGGGCAAGCTGCACCTGGCCGCGAGCCGGTTCGCGGAAGCCCATGCCCGTCTGACCCGTGCCGCCACGCTACAGCCCGACGACGATACGATCCGCGCCGATCTGGCCTGGGCGCTTTATCTGGGCGGGCGAGCGGATGAGGCGGTGCCGTTGTATCGCGACCTGGTCGCACGCGATCCTGGCAATCTTTCCCTCGCCATCGACCTCGGCCGCGCGCAGCGGGCGATCGCCGCGTATGCCGAGGCGATCGAAACCTATCGCACGGTCCTGACGCACCTGCCGCGTGAGGCCACCGTGCTGAACAATATCGGCAATTGTCAGTTGGCGCTCGGCCAGACCACCGCGGCGATCGCCAGTTTGCGTCGGGCGGTCGAGACAAACCCGGAGTTCCTCGACGCCCATTACAATCTGGGCCTCGCCCTGCTGAGCGCCGGCCAGATGCGGGAAGCCTGGCACGAATATCGCTTCCGGTTGCAAATGCCGGGACATCTGGTCGATGGCAAACCGCTGGAGGAATGGGACGGCTCACCGATGCCGGGGAAGGTGCTGTTCGTCCGGCCCGAGCAAGGGCTCGGCGACACCATCCAGTTCTGTCGCTATTTGCCGTTGATCGCACCACGCGTCCGTGTCGTGGTCGGCGTGCCGCGGCCGCTGCATCAGTTGATGCGGCAGTTGCCTTGGGTCGAACGCGTGATCACCGAAGGCGATCCGCGACCGTCATACGACGCCGAATGCGTCATGATGAGTCTGCCCCGACTGCTCGCGGCGTATGGCGCGGAGGATGCCAGCCCAGTACCGTATCTGCGCGCCGACCCCGCCGCCGTCGCCATCTGGCGATCTCGCCTCGCCCCTCTTCCTGGACCGAAAATTGGCCTCGTCTGGGCTGGCAGTCCGACGTTTGGCGCCATCAACCTCGCGGACCGGCGCCGGTCCTTGCCACTTTCCGCGCTCGCGCCGTTGCGCGGTGCCACGTTCGTTTCGTTACAGAAAGGCGCGGCGTCGGTGCAGCGGCCGCCCGAAGGGATGGCGCTGATCGACTGGACCGAGGAACTGCACGACTTCGCCGATACCGCCGCGTTGATCACGGCACTGGATCTGGTGGTCTGCGTCGACACCGCGGTCGCGCATCTGGCGGGTGCGCTCGGCCGCCCGGTTTGGATACTGAACCGAACCGATACCGATTGGCGCTGGGGCGTCTCGGGCGAAACGACGCCCTGGTACCCCTCCATGCGGATCTTCCGGCAGGCGACGCAAGGCGATTGGACCGCGCCGATCACCGCCATCGCCGCGGCATTACAAGCGCTACCCATCGCCCGCGCGGACGCAGTCACGACCCGGGCGGCGGTGGCGGAGCGGCTGTTGCTCGCCGGACGGTGGGCGGAGGCATGGCCGGAATGGGATTTATGCCAACGCACGCCCGACTGGCCGACACCGCGATGGGACGGCTCGGCGATGGTTGGTGAAACCTTGCTGCTGCATGCCGACAACTCGAAGGACGTGCTGCTGTACGGCCGCCACGTCGCCGCCGCCGCGCAACGATCGAGGGCCCGTCTGGTGTTGTCCGTGCCACCGAACCTGCAACGATTGATGGTGGGCTGGAAAGACGTCGCGGTCGCCACGGCGGAGCGTCCCTCGCATCATCGGCATTGCCCGTTTGCCGCTTTGCCGGTGTTGTTTCGCGCCCGCCTTGACACCGTCCCTGACACCGACCTCTGCCCATCTCCGCCCTGCCGGTGATCGAGTCGTGGTCCCCTCGCGTCACCCGGTTGCGTGGCCTGCGCGTCGGCGTGGCCTTCGATGATCCTTCGTTGCTGAAGGCGATCGGCGAGATCGCGGGGATCAATCTGGTGAACTTGCGCCAAGGCATGCCGGCGGCCGCGGTGCACGACTGGTCGGCCGGATCAGACGACCTGGCCACGGTCGCGGGCCTGATCGTGCATCTGGATCTGGTGATCGCCGGCGACAATGAAATCGCCCATCTCGCCGCCGCTCTGGGTCGACCGGTCTGGCTGCCAGGCCCGATTGTTCCGCGCTGGCCGTGGATGCCGGACCGTGAGGACAACCCGTGGTATCCAACATTGCGGCAATTTCCGCCCAACGCGGGCGCGGCGATCGCGACCGCGATGGCGGCGCTGGCGACGGACGCGCCGGAGGAGCAGACGTTCGCCCATGCTAACGACTGTCATCGCCGCAAGGACTACCGTGCCGCCGCCACCAG
>CALFNB010000171.1 GCA_937902425.1 uncultured Acetobacteraceae bacterium
CGTGTCGATGACCGGCACGTTCAGCCGGGCGCTCGGGCCGGCCTGGATCCCCAGCGGGATCTCGGTGCAGCCCAATACCACGGCGGCGGCATCCCGGGCGGCGAGAGCATTCACCACCTCGGCCAGCGGCTCATACGCATCGGCGACCTGATTGGCTTTGACCCGTGCGATGGCGGGCGAGACGAGCCGCGTCATCTGCTCCTCGGTTGGTTCGATGCACTCCCAGCCCAGACCGGCGAGGCGCTGCTGATACAGCTTCATCCGCAGTGTGGCAGCCGTGGCCATCAGGCCGATCCGGCCTGGCTGGATGCCGATCCGGGCGAGATCGTCCGCCGCGGCATCGACGATATGCGGCATCGGCATTCCGGCCTCTCGGGTCATTTGGTCGTACCAAGCATGCGCGGTGTTGCAGGGAATGACGATGGCGCCGCAACCGGCGCGTTTCAGGCCCGCGATCCCGCGCAACAGCCAGGGCAGGGGATCGGCGGCGCCCGCCAGCCCCGCCAGGCCGCGATCGGGGACGCGCGGGTCGGACCAGAGAACCGCCGGAATGTGCTCCTGGTCTGTCGAGGCCGGGGTCAACAGAGTCAGCCGCAGCATGAACTGCGCGCTCGCCAGTGGTCCCATCCCGCCCAACACGCCAAGAACCCGGTCCGTCATCGCGACTCGCTCCCCGCGGAGAGAGGAGGGTTGCTGGAAGGCGGCGACGCGGTCAACCGGAAATGGCGGGGCACACAGGGCAATCGCCTGACCGAATGTCGGCGGGAGGCAAGCAGAAACAACGCATCTCTCGCAGCGCATATTCCTGGGAATTCAGCCAGCGATTGTTCCATTTCGCCGCTCGCGTTCGGTCCCGACCGGTTCCCGGGCCGGGCCCGAGAATGACGGCATGAGGAGAGTTACGACGGCGAGTTATCCATACGACCTGGCGGGATTACAGCGAATTGATGTCCTCGTTCCGGCTTTGCAAATACAGGTCGAAATCGTGCCGCAGTTCGGGCTTGTTGGAGGCGAACTCCAGCACGCCATGGCTGTTGCGCTTCAGGTCCTCCAGCGGATCGAAGCCGTGCTTCATGAACATGTCCCAGCGCGACTGGTAACCGCGATCGGCTTTGCGGCCATGGAACAGGTGCTCGACCGTGCCGGGAACGTAGCCGATGTTGCGGTTGATGTGCCGCAGCGCACGACCCTCCCAGCGTTTGACCTCGCGGCGATAGGCTTCGGCGACGCCACCCGGCACCGAGGTGTCACTTTCGCCGATCAGCGCCAGCGACATGTGATGATCGCCGGAGCCCATGCCACCCAGTTCGAACAGTCCGCCGACCCAGTCGAATGCCTGACGGGTCATGGCCCAGGCGTAGCCGGAATGCGGGTAGGTGTTAGGCCCGCCGTCGCCATGCCAGTACGGGCGGCGGGTCGCCATCATCGGCTGACGATGGAAGAATTGCCGGCAGAACGAGCGATGATGCGCGATATGCTCGTCGTGTGGGCCGAGGTCGTAGGCGTCGCTCCAGGGTTGCACGACATCGTAGTGCTGCAACGCCTGCAGGGTCGCCATGGCCCAGTCGTCGCGGCGGAACGTGATATCGGCGTCGATCCAGGCGATGTACTGTGCCTCCGGCGTGCGGTGGACGCCGATGTTCAGCAGGTTCTCCTTGTTCCAGACCCGGGTCTTCGCGCGCACCGGGATGTGGCGGACGCCTTCCATGGCGCAGCGATGGTCTTCTTCGCCAAACGCGCACTCGACCACCGTTAAGGAGACGCCGGCATCCAGCATGCCGCGGGCGAAACACAGCCAGTTGCGGTGCGTTGACGTCCAGTGCAGCGGATTGGAGCGGGCGGTAAAGACGTGAAGCTGGGATGGTTCGAGCATGACAGTGGGGTCCCGGTTGGTTCGTGGTTTGTTCTAACCACGACTAACAATCGCGGCAAGAAAAACTAACAAGAATTTTCCCGCCAGCGATCGGAGATCCAATTGAGCCATCTGGCGGCACGACACAGGATGGTCATGACGCCGGGTGAGGGTGGGGTCAGATTGGGTCCAGCAGCGACGCCGCGTCGTGGCGGACATTGTTGACCGCCGTGCCCACGCGCCACGTGCGGAACTCGGCGGTTGAGGGGTGCAGCAGGCTTGCCGGGTTGTCGCCTTCCTCGCCGAGCCAGAGCGGCCAGTCGGCGTCCTCCAGCACCACTGGCATGCGCTCGTGCAGCGGGCGGAGCGCGGCGTTGGCCGAGGTGGTGACGATGGTGAAGCTGCGGATCACGCTGCCGTCCGGCCCGCGCCAACCCTCCCACAGCCCGGCGAACACGAGGCAGGCGGCGTCGGCGCGGGCGATGGCCCAAGGGAGTTTGGCCGGGAGTTTGCCCTCGGGCGTCGCTTGCCACTCATAGAAGGCGTCGGCGGGGACCAGACAGCGGCGGCGGGCGAAGGCGTCACGGAACATCGGCGTGCTGGCGAGAGTCTCGCCGCGGGCGTTGATCGGCTGGCGGGCCGCTTTCAGGTCCTTGACCCAGTGCGGCACGAGGCCCCAGCGCAGCAGGCCGAGGTGACGTTCCCCGGTCTCCGGATGCAGGCGGATGACCGGCGCGTCCTTGGTCGGCGCCATGTTCCAGGTGCCGGCCCAGTTGGGGATTGGGCCTTTGGTCTGGAACAGGGCGGCGATGTGATCGGCGGGGAGGATGGCCGCGTAACGTCCGCACATGGCGGCGATGGTAGGCGGGATTTTTGTCTGGCGGAATGGTGTGCCGCGTCAAAATGGCCGAGTGTTCGTCAGGGCGGGAATGCTGGCGCATACCGCGGATGGACCCAATCGGCCCGGGAGGCGTGGCGTGACGGCAGTTTTCTTCGACCGGCGTGACCAACAGACGATCACGCGGCGGATCCTGACCCGGTGCATCTTCGGACTATCGATGACCATGATGCTCGCGGCGATTGCCGTGGCGCAGCAGCCGGAGTCGCCTCCCGCACCGCCTGCCGCGAGCACGCCGTCTGAATCGCCCGCACCTCCGCCGCCGCATGCCCTGCTTCCCGCCCCACCGCCTCAGGCGCTTCCGCCGCCGCCGGTTGTGGTGCCCGCCGTGCAACTGGCCCCCGCCGAGCTGACGGGCCTCCTGGGTCATGCCGTGGTCGACGCCGAGGGTGCCGAACTGGGCCGTATCGTCGATCTGCTGGTCGACAATCAGGGGCAGGTGCGCGCGGTCGTGGTGGATGTGGGCGGCTTCATGGGCGTGGGCAACCGCAAGGTAGCGGTGGCGTGGTCGGCGCTGCGGTTCGCCGCGAGCGAAAAGGGACCGGTCATCTCAATCCTGATCCCACCCGACCGGATCAAAAGCTGGGCTGACTACATCGTGGGCCGGCCGGTCGCGATTCTGGGCACGCCCGGCAGCGGTCCGTAGACGCCTCCCGATGGCATCGGTGCGCACGTTGCGAGGGCTGGACTGGCTGTTCTTCTTCGTCGCCGATTTGCAGACGGGGTTTGGGCCGTTCATCGCGGTGTATCTGACCCAGCAGCGCTGGACGCAGGCGCAACTGGGGCTGGCGTTAGGCGTTGGCTCGGCTTCGGCGATGCTGGCGCAGGTGCCGGCGGGCATGCTGGTGGACGCGTTGCGCGGCAAGGCCGTGGCGGCCGCGGTGGCTCTGGCCGGGATCGGCGCGAGCGCGCTGTTGATGGCGTCGTCGCCTACGTTCTGGCCGGTGGTACTGACCCAGGCGGTGTATGGATTCGCGAGTTGCATGTTGAACCCGGCGCTGGTGGCGTTGACGTTGGGACTGGTGAGCACCGCGGCCGTCGCCGAGCGGCTGGGACGCAACGCGCGCTTCGCGGCGATCGGCAGTGCTGTCGGCGCGGCGCTCATGGGGGCCTGCGGCACCTGGGTTTCGTCGCGGGCGGTGTTTTGGCTCGTGGCCCTGCTGTGCGTGCCCGCGCTGCTCGCGCTGCGGTCCTTGGGGCACCAGATGGCGTCACCCGAGGCGGCGGCGATGCGGCCCGAGCGCCAATCGGTGCGCGACGTGCTGCTGGACCGGCGGCTGCTGGCCTATCTCGCCTGCGTGATGCTGTTCCATCTGGCGAATGCCGCGATGCTGCCGCTGGTGGGCGTGGAAATTACCAAACGGGCCGACCAGAATGCCAACCTGATCATCGCCGCGTGCATCCTGGTGCCGCAGGTGATCGTGGCGCTGTTGTCGCCATTCGCCGGGCGGGCGGCGCAGCAGTGGGGCAGGCGCGGCGTACTGCTTGTGGGTTTCTGCGCGTTGCCGGCTCGCGCATTGTTGCTGGCATTCGTGACCGATCCGCTGTGGATCGTTCCGGTGCAGGCGCTGGACGGGTTGGGCGGGGCCGCGTTCGGGGTCATGACGCCGCTGGTGGCCGCCGACATCTCCGGCGACGGCGGACGGTTCAATCTGCGGATGGGAATCCTCGGGCTGGCGGTCGGGGTGGCGGCGACGGTCAGCTACACGGCCGCGGGTGCGATCGCCACCAATCTCGGCACGCCGACGGCATTCATGGCGCTCGCATTGGCCGGGATCTGCGCCGTCTTGGCGGTGGGGTTCACGATGCCCGAGACACGGCCGCTGCTGGCCGCGGGGTGAGCCGAGTTCATGCGATCCGCGCGGTCGGGGCACCGGGCGCCCTCGACCCGCATGGTTTTAATGTGGCTGTCAGCGCGATAGAACCCTTTGCGACGGGAGAATCGCATGACCGGAACCGCCGCGATCACCGGCGCCGCCTCGGGCATCGGTCAGGCCGCCTGCCGCCGGTTGCCTGACGCCGGCTGGACGGTCTTCGGCCTCGACAATGCACGCGACCGCCTGGCCACGGTGGCGAGCGGGTTCGCCGCGTATCAGGACCGCTTCCGGTCCGTACTCCGCGATGTCGCCGACGCCGTGCGGGTGCGGCGGCGTTCCAGGAAATCGCCGCGATCTCGAGAACCCTGAACGCGCTGATGACCTGTGCCGGCGTGCTGCGCACCGCCCTCAGTTGTGCCGCGTCATGGCCGCCGAGTGGGCGCCGTCCGGTGTGCTGGTCAACGCTCTGGCGCCCGGCACGGTGGACACACCGATGGTGGCGGCGGTCGCGGACCCGTCGGCGTCGAAAGGCTACCGGCCGTCCGGCGTGTCGCCGGTTGGGCGGATCGCGCGACCGGACGATGTCGTCGACGTGATGATGTTCCTGTTGAGCGATGCCGCGCGTTACGTGACCGGCACGACCATCCCGGTGGATGGCGGCACGCAGGCGGCGTTCATCCCGCATGGTTCGACCCGATGAAACCGTTCCTGCTGTTCCTTCTGTTGTTGCTGGCCGCCCCCGCATGGGCCGACGACAAAGTTCTCAACGTCTATAACTGGACCGACTACATCGATCCCGCCGCGCTGGAGAAATTCACCGCCGAGACCGGAATAAAAGTTCGTTACGATGTCTTCGATAGCCTGGAAATTCTGGAGGGCAAGCTGCTCGCCGGTCATACCGGCTACGACATCGTGGTGCCGAGCAATGAACCGACGTTCTCCCGGCTCATCCATGTCGGCGCACTGGCCGAGATCGACCGAAGCCGCGTGCCGAACTGGAAGAACCTCGATCCGGCGTTGATGCGTCAGGTGGAGGCATCCGACCCAGGCAACAAGCACGGCGCGATTTATCTGTGGGGCTCCACCGGCCTCGGCGCGAACGTCGAGAGGATCCGCGCGGTGGCGCCGGACGCGCCGCTCGACAGTTGGGACCTGCTGTTCAAACCGGAGAACGCGAAACGCATCGCCACCTGCGGCATCACGATGATGGACTCGGCGATCGACGTCATCCCCTCGGTGTTGAAATACCTCGGCCGGGACCCGGACAGTAACGCGGCCGGCGATCTCGCCGCGGTCGAGCAGGCGCTGATGGCAATCCGTCCGTACATCCGTACTTTCGCCAGTGGCGGCGCGCTGGAGGCGCTGGCGACCGGCCAGACCTGTCTCGCGTTCGATTACTCTGGCGATGTGACCCAGGCGGCATCGCGCGCGGCGGAGGCGAAACAAGGTGTCACCGTCCGCTACATCGCGCCGAAAGAGGGTGCGCAGGTTGGCTTCGACATGCTGGCGATCCCGGCCGACGCGCCGCATAAGGACGCCGCGCTGGCCTTCATCAACTTCGTGCTGCGGCCGGAGGTGATGGCGGGGATCACCACTGTCACGCATTACCCGAACGCGGTGCCGGCCAGCCGCTCGATGATTTCCGACGTCTCGATGTTTCCGTCCGCGACCGAAATGGCTCGGTATTTCACGATCGGCGCTGTGCCGCGGGCCGCGGAGCGGCTCCGCACGCGGCTCTGGGCGCGGTTCAAGGCGGGCAACTGAGCGAGATCCTGCGCATCGAAGGCCTGACGGTCCGTTACGGCGAAGTGACGGCGCTGGATGGGCTGGATCTGACCGTACGGCGCGGCGAGTTGTTCGTGCTGCTGGGTGGCTCCGGCTCCGGCAAGACAACGTTGTTGCGCGCGGTGGGCGGTTTCGTTCGCCCCGCATCGGGCGCGATCAGCCTGAACGGTGTCGATTTGTCTCGCGTTCCGCCGCACCGCCGCCCGGTCAACACGGTGTTCCAGTCAGGGGCGTTGTTCCCACATCTGTCCGTCGCCGCCAACATCGGGTTCGGCCCACGGCAACGTGGCATGGCGCGCGCCGCGGTCGCGGCCAGAGTAGCCGAACTGCTGGCCCTGGTGCGCCTGGAGGGTTACGGCGCCCGCGGCCAGCAGCAGCGGGTGGCACTGGCCCGCGCCATCGCGGCCGAGCCGGCGCTGTTGCTGCTGGATGAACCATTGTCCGCGCTCGACCGCGGCTTGCGCGCGGAGACCGCCGCCGAGCTGGTGCGGCTGCAAAGGCGGCTTGGCACCACGTTTATCCAGGTCACGCACGACCAGCAGGAGGCGCTGACGATGGCCGACCGGATCGGCGTCATGCGGGCGGGACGCATGGCGCAGGTCGGCACGCCGCGGGAGATTTACGACGCACCCGCCAGTCGCTTCGTCGCGGAATTCATGGGCGTGAGCAATTTGTGGGATGGCGTCGTCCTGGATGATGGTCTGACCATGGAGGTGCCTTGCATTGGCCTGGTCCGGCTCGCCAGGGTGGCGCCACCCGGACCCGCGGTTTGCGGTGTGCGAGCGGAACGCATCCTGGTTGGGTCCATTCCGGGAATGAACCAAATGAGCGGTATCCTGGAACGGACGATTTACGCGGGGGATATCGTGTCGCACTCGTTCCGATTCGGAGGTGTCACGAAAGCCCAGGTGACGGAGCCGGCGCATGGCGCGGTGGCGCGGGAGGGAGTGGTGACGCTTTCATTGCCACCATCCGCCTGCATGGTGTTTCCCGCATGACCATCTCCCGGGCTCTTTCCCTGTCATTTTCCTGGGCCTGGCTGCTGCTGTTTTCCATGTTACCACTTTGCATCATTCTGGTGATCGCGCTGGCTCGGTCCGCCGACATGGTGCCGCCATTCAGCTTCGCCGTGGACCCCGGTAATTTGGCGCTTGCCGCGACCGACGAACTTTATCGCGAAGCGTTCTGGCTGAGTCTGCGCACAGCGTCGATCTCGACGGTGATTTGTTTGCTGATCGGCTATCCGATGGCGCTCGCCATCGCGCGAGCGGCGGAGCGGTGGCGTGGGACATTGCTGCTCGCGTTGATGTTGCCGTTCTGGACGGGGTTTTTAATGCGCATCAACGCCTGGATCGGCATGTTGCGAGACGATGGCTGGATCAATGCGGCGTTGACATTTTTTGGCTTCGCGCCGGTGCGGCTGCTTTATACGGACACGGCGCTGTACATCGGCATGGTCTACACCTACCTCCCGTTCATGGTGCTGCCGGTTTACGCGCGGCTGGCGAAGCTGGATGCGACAGTGCTGGAGGCCGCGGCCGATCTCGGTGCCTCGCCATTTCGGGCGTTTCTGCACGTCACGCTGCCGCTGTCGTTGCCGGGCATCGCCGCCGGGGTGGCGCTGGTGTTCATTCCGTCGGTTGGCGAGTACGTCATTCCGGAGTTGTTGGGCGGCCCAGGAGCGCAACTGATTGGGCGGGTGATGTGGGAGGAGTTCTTTGAAAATCGCGATTGGCCGATGGCGGCATCGCTGGCGTGGCTGTTGTTGATGCTGCTGGTGGTCGTGCCGGTTTGTATCAGGGCGGCGGTGCGGGCGGGGCGCGGGCACTCGCGTGGAAACGGCTCCCCGCCGGCCAGTTGATGAAAGGTAAGTGGCCGGGTTAACAGGGGTCTAATAGGTCGAGTGTATTGCTACCTCAGGTTGTTCCGCCAAAGACGGCGGGGA
Organism: uncultured Acetobacteraceae bacterium; assembly: GCA_937902425.1. GTDB lineage: Bacteria > Pseudomonadota > Alphaproteobacteria > Acetobacterales > Acetobacteraceae > Rhodopila. Next base: position 8,298 of record CALFNB010000171.1, read on the forward strand.
CAACTCTGAAAGCGTGCGACCGCCAGTGGTTGCAACGACCTTGTAACCTGAAACTGGTTTACCGTCGCCATCCCAGGCCAAAAGGACCGGAGTTCGCTCTCAGACCGTTCGCGAGAACGATCGAAACCGTGACTTTGGAGTCTTTCCACGACCTACAGATCACTGATCAACACTGCCGCGGTCGCCGTTGCTCTGACCGCCAGTGCTATCCTGACCATCGGCGGCGCACAGGCCGCAGCGCCGAACCCCAGGGGACATTTTAACTTTGCGTTGACAGGGGGTGGGGTGGAATGCGGTGATCCGTCGACGCAACTTGCCGGTCCGATTGATATAGTCGCGGTGATCCGGTCGAGCCAACGGTTGAGGTCGTAACGATATTACGTCGTGGATCTTGTCTTTCAGCGTCTCTCGCCGTCGTTCAATGGCGATGGCACGCAGCGGAAATAGCGTGAGCGGCACCCGAACGGCCATATCTCAGTCGTGCCTACGAGCGATTGATGGCGCATTGGCAAAGGGTATTGTT
>CALFNB010000172.1 GCA_937902425.1 uncultured Acetobacteraceae bacterium
ACGAGATTGGTCAGTGACTGGAGTTCAGACGTGTGCTCTTCCGATCTATCGACAGGGTTTTCTGGTTCTCCCGGAGCATCGCCCAGGAGGCGATCATTTCAGAGACGACCATGCCGGCACCGAGCGATTTGGCGGTGCGGCGGAACGGCAGATCGGTGACGCCGGACATCGGCGCCAGGATGACCGGTGTGTTGATTTTGACGCCGCCGCCCAGGTCGATTGGTCTGAGAGCAGGCAGGATATTTTCTGGTCTCGAAATGCCCATGATTTGGGCAAATTAGCTGGTGGGCGGCCCACATGCAACAGGGTGGTGTGGGAGCAACACCACCCGCGTCATCACTTTGTCATGAATTTGGCCGAAAGCCGCGGGTCTCGCGAAGGCGGAGGCGCCCGCTGGGTGACGGGTCAGGGCGCCTGGCGCCGCGCCCGTTGGTTGGGAATCGGCTGCGACCGCGACGCGCAATTGGGTCGCGGTCGGGGTTCACGATGCCGGTTTAACCGCGCGCGTGAACCCGATCCGGTGGGGCAATGATCGAAGCCGGGTCGTCGTCCGACCCGGAATTTCAGGTCCCCTCAGTCGCTGGTCGCCCGCGTCACGCCGGCCTTCTTGTCCCAGTGAATGTGAATATTGTTGAGCTCGCACAGATTGACGTCGCTCCAGGTGGCTTCGTCGCCGTCATCGTAAACCACCTTCAGGTCGTACTGGCAGCCGCCCGCATCGCCGGAGAACGTGATGTCGACCTTGTTGCCGTCGTCGAGGCTGCCGGTGCCCAGAATATCGCCGCCCCAGGTCTTCTTGCCAACCGAGCTGACGAACACTTTGTCGACCGTGTAGCCGGTGGCGTTATAGAGCGTGAAGTCCTGTTTCGCGGCATGCGCGGCGGCTCCGGCGAAGCACAGCATGGTGGCGGCGAGCAGTGGTTTGAACATCGGATGCATGGGAATTCCTTGAGTTACGTGGTTGAGAATTACGTGGTTGGGAAGTTCTCAGTTGGGAAGCACGGCACGGCGTTGGCCCGCCGCGTCGCGCACGCGCCGGGTGCTTCCGCATGGCGGAAGGGCGATGGTGGTGATTGAGCTTTTTGCCCGGTCTGCGACGAACGGCTCGTCACAATTCGCGGCGCGGATCATTCCACCGTTATTGGGTGGCGATGCGAGGCAGGCGCCTTTCCCGGCCGTCGACGATACGACCCGGGACGCGGCCGTGTAATACAGTGGGGCCGCCCTGGGCAATGAAAAAAAGCAATCCACGGTTGCAAGCCCGCCGTTGCATGCCCCAGGTCGCAAGCCCGTCGTCGCGAGCCCGTCGTCGCCAGCCCTTGGCGCGAGCCTCCGGTCGGGTGCGGTTGCCCCGGACACCGCCGGCGGCCATGCTGATGCGACGGCCAGCAGAGCCGAGCAGGAGGAACCAGATGTCCGCATTGCCAATTTCGCCGAGGATGCGGCGCATGCAATGGATCGCCATCGCGCTGGCCACGTTCGCGATCGCGGTGAACTACATCGACCGGTCCACCCTCGCGGTGGGCAACGTGAAAATCCGGGCCGAGTTCGGCCTCAGCGCGACCGAGATCGGGCAACTGCAATCCGCCTGGTCGATCACCTATGCGTTCTTTCAGGTCCCGGTCGGCTTCCTGTTGGATCGCCTCGGGCCGGGATATCTCGTGGGGTTCGCGCTGATCGCATGGTCGGTGGCGCAAGGCGCCGGAGGCTTCGCCTCCAGCTACGTGCAACTGCTGTTTTCCCGCTCCGCGCTGGGTGCGGCGGAGAGCCCGGCATTCCCCGGCGCGGTGCGGGTCACCAGCGACTGGTTCCATGTGAAGGACCGCGGCCGGCCGACCGGCGTGTACAACTCCGGCGGCAGCATCGGGCCGGCGATCGCGCCGCCGCTGCTGACCGCGATCATGCTGGCGTTCGACTGGCGCACCATGTTTATCGTCATGGGAGTCGTCGGCGTGCTGTGCGCGGGCATCTGGTTCCTGGTGTATCGCGATCCGCGCAAGACCGTGCTGGAGCCGGTGGATACCGCCTACCTCGCCGACAACCGCGCCAACGCCAACCGGGTGGAGGCGCGGCAATGGCTACGATTGTTCCGCTTCCGCTCCATGTGGGGGCTGACACTCGGCGCGTTTTGCACCGGATACGCGGTGTGGATGTATCAAACGTGGCTGCCGGCGTACCTGGAACTGCAGCAACACATCAGCATCAAGAATACCGGCTACCTGGCGTCGATCCCATTGATCTGCTCGATCATCGGCGCGGTCAGCGGCGGCTGGGTGTGCGACCGGATGGCCGCGCGCGGCACCGAACTGGTGGCCAGCCGCAGGATCCCCGCGATCGTGGGTCTCGTGTTGTCCGGCGTGTTCACCTATGCCGCGACTGCGGCCACGACCGCGACACTGGCGGTGATATTGATTTCGGCGGCGATGTATTTCCTGGCGTTCGGGATCGCCGGGAAATGGACGATGATCACGGCGGTGGCGCCGCAATCGTACTGCACCTCGGTCGCCAGCCTGCAGAACTTTGGTGGTTACCTGGGCGGAACGGCCTCGCCCTGGATCACCGGTTATGTGGTGGACGTGACGGGCTCGTTCACCGGCGCGCTGGCGATCGGCGCGGTGATCACGGTGATCGGGGCGGGACTGCTGCACTTTCTGGTGCGGACACCGATCGCGGCGGTGGACCTGGAGGGCGAGGCACTGCCGGCGGTGGCGGAGTAGCGCTTACACCGGCTTTGGTCGTACGACCTTGGCACCAATCGGGGTCGCTCCGGCGTGCAGAACGCGCCGCCATTGCGATTTGCGCGCTTCGCTGACGCGGGCCAGCAGGTGGACGCTGACGAGCGTGGCGGCGATGATGATGACGCCGCGGAGGACCGGTCTCGACGGCATCGGCACCAAGCCGGCGAAAAAGCAGATCAACGGGAACTGGAACAGATAGAGCGACATGCTCTGGGACGCGAGCCAGCGGATCGGCCGCTCCAGCGCCAGGATCCAGTCGGCATCGCGTAGACAACGAAATCCGATCAGATGGATGCTGACCAGGACACCGACAAAGTAAAGCCACGCGAAGCCGCTGGACCAATATGGTTCAAATGGCAGTTTGGTATTGAACCACCAGGCGTAACGCTGCAACTCCAGATACCGGGCGACGAGGTAAATCACGATCGGAGCGATGACGCAGGGCCAGGCGAGCATGGCCGGCACAACGGGGCGCCCCCGGTGCAACGCCACGCCCATCAGCCAGATCGGCAACAGCAGCATGATCTTTGGGCCGAACACCAGGACCACCAAGCAAACCGCGATGACCCGACTCCAGGACTTCAGGTAATAGCACGCGCCGAAAACAAGTAGTAGCAAAACTCGTAGGCGACCGACCAATACGGCGGATTGTTAAAGGCGATGACCGTCAACGTCCATGACTCGTTCAGAAACAGCGCCGAGATGATGAAACGGATCGTGGGATGGCCGCTGATCAGCGAGGCCAGGACGTCATGTCCCGCGAAAAAATCCGGGTCGATGTCGTTGCGGGCGGTGCCAAAATGGCCGAGGATGGCGGCGAGCGCCAGGGCGGGAATGCACACCGACCACAAACGCGCGAGCCTGGCGATCAATAAATCGAAATAAGTCGCGGCCCGGGTGGCGGCGGTATGCGAAATGACGAAGCCCGAGATGACGAAGAACACGGCGACCGCATCACGGCCGAACCGCTTTATGTCGGGCAATATCGCGTCCGCGAGGCCCGGCTGGCACGCATAGGACAGAAACACGAACGTGGCGGCGGAGCAACGAATGAAATCGAGCCAGACGGAAAAGTTTCGTTGCGGGCTGTCGGTTCGTGGCGTGCTCACGCGATGGTTTCCCGCACCATTTCGGCTCCCGGTCGCCGCGGTCCCTGGCGTCATGCGACCTGCTTAGCGGCATTTGTTTTGGTGTGCTTACACGCGGAAAATTGTGCCATTTCCGGGGATTCTGGCACGCTTTAAGCGAGAACCGCACATTTCGCGGGCTCACATACTTATATACCCGCTCGCCTGAGGCATCCGGGGGTTCAGTTTGGCAGCGGAATGGAAGTACCGGTCTCACCGCGTCGTGGTGATGCGAGGGGCCCCCAGGAGTTCGGTCCGCTGTAACGGTGATGCCATGTTTCCCCGGAAGCGGACGGATCGAGTTTTCTCACGGAGCCTGAGGGTTCAATTTGCCGATGAAATGGAACTTGTCCGTGATCAGGCTCTCGATTTCGTCCCGGTAGTCGCCGAGCCTGGCGAAGAACCCGTCCACCGCCGCCCTGAAGGCGGCGAAGGTGGGAAAGTACTCGTTGTAGATCGCGGTTTTCTTGAACAACCACCAGAAGCG
>CALFNB010000173.1 GCA_937902425.1 uncultured Acetobacteraceae bacterium
GGCGGTACGCACCGGATGGTCGCCAGGCGGAAACATGCGCCGCGGTATCGACTTCAGCGCCAGGACTCTGCTCGATGTCGCGGTGATGCTGCTCGGCGCATCGATCGGCGCACAGACCATCATGGAAGGCGGACCGTGGCTGCTGATCGGAATCGCGGCGGTCGTGGTGATATCGATCGGCGCGAGCTACGTCATGAGCCGCTTGCTCCGGTTGCCTCGCCGAATGGCCCTGCTGGTCGCATGCGGCAACTCGATTTGCGGGAACTCCGCGATCGCGGCCGTGGCTCCGGTGATCGGGGCCAGCGCGGAGGACGTCGCGGCCTCGATCGCTTTCACCGCTGTAATGGGCGTGTTTGTAGTCCTCCTCCTGCCACTGCTGGCTGGAACGTTGCATCTCGGCGCGATGCGTTACGGGATAATGGCCGGTCTGACTGTCTACGCTGTGCCGCAGGTGCTGGCTGCCACCGCCCCGCTTGGTACCGTGGCCGTGCAAACCGGCACCTTCGTCAAGCTGATGCGCGTGCTGATGTTGGGACCGGTGGTAATGGGCCTGTCGCTTCTGACCCAGCGGTGGCGCGACGAATCTGACGAACCCGCGCCGCGGGTGACCGTCGGGAATCGTCCAGCGCCCGGGCGGTTGCCACTGCGAAGACTGTTGCCGTGGTACATCGTAGGTTTCCTCATTCTGCTCGGGCTTCGCTCGGTCGGGCTCGTTCCGCTGGCGGCACTGCAGCCGATTTCTGTCGTGACCAATCTGCTGACAGTCATTGCCATGGCCGCACTGGGCCTCACTACCGAAGTTCGAGGGCTCATGCGCACCGGTGCGCGCGTCACCGCTGCCGTCACTGGTTCATTGCTGCTGCTGGGAACGGTCAGCCTTGGTCTGATCCAACTGTTGGGAAATCGGTGATGAAATTGGTTGCTGACCGGCACCGCCATGATCGCGAAAGTCTTCGTTTTCGCCAGCGTACTACAGCCCATCCCTATCCGTTTCGAACAAGGTTCATCCATATTCGGCTCAGCAAAAACGATTGAAAATAAGGATTCACACTATCATTTTTCTCCATGAATGCATTGGCAAGGAAACCACGATGTCATCGGTCGCCGCCTCAGCACGCTGGGCGTTGTTAGCCTGTTTGGTCCTTACAACATCCTGTGCGAGCCCAGGAGCCGCCGACGATCCTCGATACCAATTCGGTATCGTTACGATTGACGGGACGGTGCTGGAGTACGTCGAGGGCTCGGTGACGGGTTACACAAACGCTGAATTGACCGATTTTGTCAGGAAGGGCGTCGGTGAAGCTTATGTGGTCCGTCGCGGCGTTTCGCTGAACGCGACGCCAACGGGGCGGCAAATGGTTTGGCACGTGATCAACGACGGAAGGAAACCGACCGTGGTCATCACAGTGCATCTTGTGCGGGATGGCAAAATCATCAGAACCGCATTCACCGGTGCGCCGGCGCCAGATGCCAGCCCGGAGGGGTATTTCATTGCCGCGATTTCGCAACTCACGCAGGAGGTGCTTCCGCCGCTGGCAACGAACCCGGTATCATCGCGAAACGGACCCACGTGAGCGCGTCAGTCGCGGACTTGTATCAACGTGCCGGTGCGTCTTAACCCCATCCGGGGTCGGTCCAGAAGATTCTACCGGGTATCGCGCGAAAAGTACCCATCGCTCAGCGTCTGCATGAAACTAACGATCGCGTCCTCCTCGGTATCCGACAGGCCAAGCCGACCCACACGACTCGTGTTCATGTTGGCGGTCGATTCCGGCGCTGGCCAGCATGTCGAACCCTCTCCAGGATCGCCGGCATGGCAACGCGGCAGCACGTCGCGCGTGTTGTAGAAATGCACGATCTCCTTCAGACTTCGAAAATATCCATTGTGGCCATAGGCCTTTACAAACTCCGGATACGGCCGCTTATCGACGTTGCGCAGCGTGGGCACCTGGAAGCGTCCGATGTTCCCCGCCTCCAGCCCTCGCCATCGCGCGTCCACCTGTGACGGATGACTGAGAAGATCGCGGTCAGCGAGGAAGCCGGCGACGCCGGGATCAACGTAGGCCGAACCGACCGGGTTCGCGACATAACCGTGCACATCCGCTCGCTGCTCGACATAGAAAGGCAGGCGAGGATTGGCTGGTGTGCCGATATTGCTCGCGGTGAAATCGGTGAACAGCGGATCTTCTCCTGGTCCACCATCGCGATGACAGGCGTTGCATTTCGCCTTGCCGTGGAACAAATCGTAGCCGAGTTGTTCCTCAGTCGTAAGCTTTGCCGTGCCCGCCTGTACCGCGTCGTATTTCGAGGTGAACGGCGTCACCTCGGCGGATACTTCATAGTTCGCGATGGATTGCGCCATCTGGTCGAACGTGGCGTTCGCGCGGCCTCGATCGATGGGGTCGAGCCGTAGCGGCGGCGCACCATCCGGCGGCGGACCTGGCGTGTCGCACACCTGCTCCACTTCCGCCGGCCATTTAATGACGAAGGACTGGGCACCCCAGACCAGTTCGAACAAGCCGCGATAAGGCCGTCGCGAGGCGCGATACACCGCGCAGGCGGCATCGGGCAGGCCCATTTCGACCGGATTGGTCGGCGGTCCCTCCGCCTGTTCCGCGGCTGGATTGCCCAGGCGGCGACCCGTCGCGCGCATATCCCAGAAATTGCCGCCAACCAGGTCGCCCTGCCCAGGATTGTAGTGCAGCACGGGGGACAGGGCAGCGTAGCTGTGGGTTTGCGGCTTGCGATTGCTGAACCGGGTGCGCACCGAACCAGGATAAGCGCCCGTCGTTTCGTTCAGCGAGGAAACGGGTCCGGTGAACCCGGTCTCCGGCATGTGGCAGAATGCGCACGCCTCGTTTCGCTTCACCGAAAGCTGCTTGTCATACAGCATCGCTTTGCCGAGCAGCTCGACCTGCTGCGGTTGATTTTCTGGCGCCGCGTTGAGGCGCGCCAGTGTTGCCGCCTCAATGCGGTCGATCTCCGCCTCGACCTGAGCGATCTCTTGCAACGCCTTTGGCGATAATATCGTGCTGGCGTCGCCGGCACGTTGCGCATACGCCGCGGCACCGGCGCCGACCAACACCGGCACGACGAGCAGCATCCGCGACTTTTTCACGCCCGCTCCGCCCGGTGGCATTGACAACTTAACGGCAGAATGAAGACGGCGACTGATTTGCATGCCAAGACGAAACTCCATGCGCTGGCTTCTCGGGCTATGTCGCATACGTGATCCTTTGAGGTCCTTGGAGACACTTGGACCGGGCCCGAGATCATCTGAGAAAGACTGAGTGCCCGGGATGCAGGGTCACGCATCAATGCGCACGACCGGCCCCGGCAGCTCCTTTCTTCAGCATGGCGATAGCGCCAAGCGCGCAAAGCAGTACAACACCCAGCAGCGCGAAACAGTCGGCATAGCCCATGAATGTGGCCTGGGCGCGCACTGTGTCGCCGATCGCGATCATCGCCCGGTGCATGGCGGCGGCGGCGTCCGGCGTGCCGTGCCGGATGAAATACTGCTGAAGTTCCACCAGCCGCATCCGTGTCGCTGGCCGTGACAGCGAAACATCGGCATTGATGATGAACGAGTGATATTCCTCGCGCCTGGTGAAGAAAGTTTCCAGCGCGGACGTGCCAATCGCACCCCCAAGATTGCGCAGCATGTTGAAGAGCCCAGACGCGCCGCCAGCCTCCGCCGGAGAGATGCCGACCATGGCGATCGCGGCGAGAGGAGTCATGACGAGCGCCTGGCCGATCGCCCGCGTGACATCAGGCACCAATAACTGCGGCGCGGCATAATACGCGTCCATATGCAGATTCATGAAGCAACTGGTGGCGAACACCATCAACCCGATGCCGACCA
>CALFNB010000174.1 GCA_937902425.1 uncultured Acetobacteraceae bacterium
GAAGAGGGGCCGACGACCTTGCAAGGTCGTCGGCCCCTCTTCAGGAACCCACCAATGGACAGATCGCCAAGGGCCTCGCCCTTGGCTGGGGTCCAGGGGCAAAGCCCCTGGCGGGTCCGAGGGCGGAGCCCTCGCGCGTAGTCCAGACTACCGCACGAACACCCACTGATCCGGCGTCATCATCACATGCACTTTGTCGCCTTTGGCCAACCCGGACGCCGGCGCGACCGCCTCAATTCGGATGCCGGCGATATCGACCAGATACTCTTCATCCGCACCCAGAAACGACGCGGCGACGATCACGCCGGGCGCCTCCACCTGGGGTTGCGCGCGAATGAGTCGCACCGCGTCCTTACGAATGCACGCCAGCACGCGGCCGCCTTCCTGAAGCTCCTGCTCGGGCGCGGCGACGCCACGAATGACGAGGCGCGCGCTCAGTTCCACTTCCAGATAACGATTGTCCGCGGCGGGACCGATCAGTCGTCCCTCCAGCACGTTCATGCCGAAAAACCGGGCGGCGAAGGCGCTACGCGGACGCAGGAACATCTCGCGCGCGGGGCCCATCGCCTCGATCGCGCCATGGTTCAGCAGTATGATATCGTCCGCGAGACCAAATGCTTCCGCGGGATCGTGGGTAACGTAGATCGCGGTAAACCCAAGCCGCTCCTGGAGCATTCGGAGTTCCGTCCGCATGCGCGGGCGGGAGCGTAAGTCGAGGTTCGCCAGCGCCTCATCGAACAGCACCAGTTTCGGTTCGTGCACCAGCGCGCGAGCCAGCGCGATGCGGTGCTGCTGTTCGACGGACAGCAGCGTGGCTGGCCGGTCTTCGAACCCTTTCAGGCCGACCTGTTCCAGCATGTTGGCGGCGCGGTCGAGCCGTTCCGCCTCGGGCATGCCGCGCACCTTCAAGGGAAACGCGACGTTGGCCGCGACCGTCATGTGCGGCCAGATGGCATGGGACTGGAAGACAACGCCCAAAGCGCGCCGCTCGGGCGCGATATCGATGGCGTTGGCACGATCGAACACCGGCTCGCCATCGATTTTGATGCTGCCCCAATCGGGTGTTTCCAATCCGGCGATGCAGCGCAGGATCGTTGTCTTGCCGCATCCGGCAGGGCCCAGAAGCGCGATGGTGCCGCCGGAGCGAACCTCAAAGGCAACCTCGAACGCCGCCGCGACGGTGCCGTATCGTTTGGTCAAAGCCTGAATGCGAAGGGAACTCATGCCGGCCCGCTCACGAAAATCTCAGGGTTGAATTCGCGCGGCTGAGAGTGAATATCAAGAAGACCAGCAGCAGCATGGCCATTTGCATGATGGCGAGCACCGCGACAAAGCCAACATTGCGATCGCTCAGCACCATCATCGCCACACTGATCGTCTCGTTGCCTCGCGCGTATAGCAGAACTGGCGTGCCGAGTTCGCGGATGAGGAAGGCGAACAGCAGCAACCACGCGCCCACCAGCGATCGACGCAGCAACGGCCCGACGATATGCCTGATGGTCTGATCCCAACTGGCACCGGAGGTTCGGGCGATTTGTTCCAGATCGGGGTTGATCTCACGAAGCCTCGCGGCGACCAGACAGCTCGCGAGCGGAAGGAACCGCGCGATACAGGCGATCAGGATGATGCCGAGGGTGCCGTAAATCGGAGTCCTCACGGCCATGAGCAGGAAGCCGAGCCCGAAGACGATCCCAGGCATGCCATATGATGGCGCCAGCAAAATTTCAGTCCAGGCGCGATGACGCCATTTGTCGTGGGTCAGGGAGTTGCCGCGGGTTTGGGAATAGCCCAGAGCAATCGCCAGCACCGCACCGATTGTCGCACCCAGCACGGCCAGGAGCAGGCTGTTGGCGATCGCCGCCCGAGCCAGTTCATGGTTCGTCAGAATGTATTCAAAATTCGCGAAGGTGGCCGTGCGCCACTCCAATCGGCCCGTCCAATGCCGCGAAATCGACACCAGCAGCAGCGCCATCAGCGGCAGCAGCACGCTGGCGGTGAGATACGCCGCCTCCAGGGCCAGCGCCGCGATACGGGCCGGCCAGCTCAACCGCGCCAGGCGTGGCCGGTAGCCCTTGCCGGGGATCGAGGGCATCGGCCATCCCGCCAAATACCGGCGGTGCGACAGGGTCAGCGCGAGCGCCGCGACAATCACCAGGACGGCGAACGCCGCGGCTCGTCCGGTATCGGATGTATTTCGCACCATCGCGTAAATCTCGGTCGGGATAAATCGTATCCCGCGCGGCGCGCCGAGGGCGGCTGGAACGTCGAACAATCCGATGCTGGCGATGAACACGATCACCGCTGCCGCTGACAGCGCCGGCCACATCATCGGCAGGGTGATGTGGCGCAGCGTGTACCAGAATGTGGCGCCGTGCACCCGCGCGGTATCCTCGAACGCCGCGTCCATGTCGCGCAACGGCGGGATCAGGAGCATGTAGACAATCGGCGTATGAAACAATGTCAGTACGAAGATCACGCCGGGCACGCTGTAAATCTCCAGCCAGGCCAGGGAAATGTGGTACGTGTCGCGCGCATGGGTCGTCAGCAGACCGTCGTGCGGCGCGAGCAGCCAGGTCCAGGCAATGGCGCCGACGTACGGCGACAGGAAAAATGGCAGCACATTCGCACGCCCCAGCCAACGCCGCCCAGGCATGTCGGTGCGGACAACCAGGAAGGCGAGGGTGAAGCCGAGGATCAGGCTGAGGGCGGTGGTAGCGGCCCCGGCGATCAGACTGTTCACCACCCCGTCACGGAACCGCGGGTCGGCGAACAGATCGCCAAAATCGCCGAGCGATAAACCCGGGGCGTCGTTGGTCCAGACCAGCAAGCTTCGGGTCAGGGTCGCCAGCAGGGGGCCCGCGATCAGGGCAACGCCGGTCGCGACTCCCGCCGCGAGCAACCATTTCCGGGCCGATCGATCGCCATCCACGAGTTTCGCGTCTCCCGGTCCTACCGGACATTGGTCCGGCCGCGCGTCTTATGATACGAGCGTGGTTTACGCACACTCCGTCTGATCGCCAACCACCCTGGCGCCGGCCCATCTGGCGTCAGGCCATTCAATCGAGAACCCGACCATGAAATTTGGCCTCTTTGGCGCCGCGACGGCGCAACGCAGCAACAACCCCGACGTCGATAGCGCGGCGGGCTTCAGGGACTATATCGACTACGTGATCGAAGCGGAGTCGCTCGGCTATGAAAGCGTGTTCATCGTCGAGCATCACTTCACCGGGTTCGGTCAGGTCTCCGCGACATTGAACCTGCTGACCTGGATCGGGGCGAAGACCTCGACGATCCGGCTCGGCACCGCGGTGATCGTGCTGCCCTGGCACAATCCGGTGCTGTTGGCGGAACAGGCGGCGACCGTCGATCTGCTGTCCGGCGGCCGGTTGGATTTCGGCATCGGCAAAGGCTACCGGCATAACGAGTTCGCCAGCTTCCGCATTCCGATGGAGGAAGGCCAGGCGCGGTTCGAGGAAGCAATCGACATCATCACGAAATCCTGGGTGTCGAACGAGCGGTTCGACTTCAAGGGCCAGTACTGGGCTTTCGACGACATCGTGGTCGAGCCGCCGACCATCCAGCGTCCTCACCCGCCGTTCTGGCAAGGCGCTGGGCATCCGGAATCCATCCGCCGGGTGGCCGCGCGCGGGCACAACCTGCTGCTGGATCAGTTCGCCTCGATCGATGAGACGGTCCGCCGGTTCAACATTTATCGCGATGCGATGATCGCCAACGGGTTCGGCTTCAATCCGCATCAGGTCGGTGTGGCGCGCGCGTTTTTCGTCGCGGATTCGCAGACGGAAAAGGATGCGGCGATCGAGCGCCGGATCATCGCGCAGCGCCGCCTGCACGACATCAGCCAGCGGCCTGATCAGAACAACACCGCCAGCATCATGGCATTCTCCGACACGCGCGAGGCGAACGAAGAAGCGACGCTGTTCGGCACGCCGGACGAGATCATCAGGAAAGTCCAGCGTCTGCGCGACCAGGGGGTGGAATATATCCTGCTGAACGGCGGCGGCACGTCACGCGAAAATCTGCGCCGTTTCGCGCGCGAGGTGATGCCGGCATTCAAGGGTGAGGCGAAGCGCCAGGCGGCGGAATAAGCCGGCCGGCGAACCCCGCGGGATAACGACTGGCTCGGCTGTCGTGCTGAGCCTCTTTGGGCGTTTGCCGTCGTCGACCGGACGGAGGATGCGAACGCATCACCGTGACTGCGTCCGGGCGCTCCGCTCGACCGCTGCGGCGCTTTATCTATTTTGAGATGGTTTGACTGTTCAGGGCAGATTCAGGTCCGATTTTCGATTTGTTGAAACCAGATTGTAACCTATCGCGCGGCTTGAGGGAATTATAAACCGTGGATTAAATTTAATTATGAGACGGACCGCTCAGCGATTCCACCTCGGGCATGCGCCAACGGCCGAACCGAGGTCCAACCCTGATCACACCTGGGGGTCTGGCTTGCTTGCCGAGCTTACGCCGGACCCGTGGTCTCACCGGCTGCCGACGCGGCGCGATCGCCCTTGAATTCGATCTCGCATCGGTGCCGCTCATGATGCTGATGTTTGGTTTCATCGCCACCAGTGCCATCTTCAACACCTGGTCCAGCATGCAAGCCAACACGCAATACGCGGCCCGCATGATGTCGATCGGGCAGATCACCAGCAACGCGAACGGTGCCATTCCTCGAACACCTCGTCGAACACCACGTGCAGCTCCTCGATGAGAAGCACACAGGTCGAGTATTACGCCTGCTCCGGGCTACCTGGTTGGGCAACGTTTGCCGTGACCACGACGGAAAATTGTACCGTGCCAAGCGTGACGGTGAGCCTGTCGGCGAACGCCGCCTCCGCCGCGATCGCCGATGTCGAGAACTTTTTCTCCGGAAGAACCATTGTGGCTCAAACCGTATTCATGAAGGAGGGGTCATGTCCCTGAATCTCAGCCACCTTCACGGCATGACCCGGCGACCCGCGCGGCGGTCCGGACCGGTCACTCCGACCGCGCGACGCCGTGGGCGGGACCGAGGCAGCATGGCCGCGATGTGCGCGGTCATGATACCGGTCTTTATCGGCTTTGGCGCGCTGGCCATCAATCAGGGGTATTACACCTATCGAAGCCAGTTGCCGCGGCAAACGGTGCAATCGGCGGCGCTCGCGGCGGCGGACAAACTCTCGACGTATTAGCGGACAAACTCTCGACGTATTATTCGACCGGGTCGATCAGCACCGTCGTCAGCACGGCACAAACCTTCGCGGGCTACAACATGCCGTCGGGCCAATACGGGACGGTCGTGCCATCCACCAACGTGATACTCGGCATGTGGAACGCCACGTCCAACACCTTCACGAGCGGCGGATCGACCCCGAACGCGGTCCAGATTACCGGCGTGAGCACGTCGGCGAACGGCAACGCGGTGCCGATGTACTTCGGTAGCATCTGGGGCAAAACCAATACCGATATAACCTCGACCGCCGTGGCCAGCTACGTCGTCGGGAATGGCTCGGGAGTCGGGTACGGATCCGGCTCCGGAGCCGGGCATTCATTCAACACGATCGTCATCAACGACATGTCGCAGTCGTTCAGTGGCCAGATCGCCGACCAGGTGGCGGCCGACCTGGCGATTCTCGGCTGCGTGAAAGGGCAGACCGGCACGACGTCGAATTTCGGCATAACGTTCATCAACGGACACGCGTCCACCTATCAATCGCTGGTGCAGGCCGGGACGAATTACACGGCACTGCAAGCGACGATCAATGCGATCACCGCCTGCACGGCCAAGGAGGATCCAAATTGCAGTACCGGATCGAACGTGGCCTCGGGGCTCTACTCGGCGATTCAGCAGTTCAGCGGCTCGACGTACCAAAACCAGAGCAAGAACATCGTCATCATCACCGACGGCGCGCCGAATGTGAAGGCGGGCCTGAATTACACCACCGCCGACGGGGTCAGCTGCGGGAGCAATTGCTCGCCCGCGGATATGGACGCAGGCGCACAGGCCCAGGCCACGGCGGCCAAAGCGGCCGGCATCTCAATCTCCACGATTTACTACTCAGGCACTGACACAAACCCCACGGACCAGGCCAACTACAAGGCATTTCTCGCCAGCCTGGTGACCGGATCTGGCACCAACCTGGTCGCACCGACCGCGGCGCAGATCGACTCGTCTTACAATGGGGTCTGCTCGACGATCCCGTCGTCGGTCAAAACGGCGAGTTGACCGCCGGCCCGCGTCGTCCGTCTTCGAAGGCGGGTGATGCGGGGATCCAATCAACCTTGGGGCATGGTCGCGGGTCGGGTTGAAGAGGGCGCGTTGGCTGGGAGGGACGTTGCCAACACGCCGGGCCGTGCCCGGTTCATTACTTATCCAGCCAGACATCCTCCCACCGCCAGCCGTTATAGATGCTGTTCACCATGATCGTGACGTTCTTAACCCAGGGATGCCAGCAAGCGGCGGCGACGTCGTGGTAGATGATCGGCCGCGCGACATCCTCGGCCAGCTTGCGTTCGATGTCCCAGACGATCGCGCGGCGTTTGGCGGGATCGGTTTCCATCGACTGCCGTTCGAAATCCTTCTCCAGCGCCGGATTGCAATAGTTGGTGTAATTCCGCAGCGACCCGCAGGCGTAATTCTCGTAGAAATGCTGATCCGGATCGTCGAGTGAGCTGCCGGTCAGGTTCAGGCCGATGGCGTAATCCTTCTTGAACACCCTGTTGTAGTAGAGTGGCGTGTCCACCGCTTCCACTTCCGTTTCGAAATAAACCTCTTTGAGTTGATCGCTGAGGATCGTCGCCGGGTCGCGAAAGCCATTGATGTCGCGGGTGAAGATCTTGGTCTTCAGGTGTTTGTCCGGGCCATAGCCGAGACCGCGCATGATCGTGCGCGCCTCATCGCGCCGCTTGTTCAGATCGGGGTCGTAACCGAGCAGCGTCTTCACCTCTTCGGGCGGCATGCCCCACACGCCGGCGGGCGGCGGAAGCATGGCGCCGGCGATCGCGGCCTGGCCTTCGTTCATGATATCGTTGAAGGCCGGACGGTCCAACGCCAACGCCAGTGCTCGGCGAATATCGGGATTATTGAATGGCTGAACATCGCGGTTGATGATGAGATTGGTGCTGACATTCGTTGGCCGCATCACGCAAATCGCGTCAGGCGACTGTTTGTGAATGTCCTTCAGCAATGGCACTGACACATCGGTCGGATAGGTCATGTCGAATTTGCCCGCGATAAAGCCCAGCATGCGGGTGGCGCGGTTGGAGACGATGCGGTACTCGATGGCGTCGAGGTAAGGCAGGCCCTTTTTCCAGTAGTCCGGGTTGCGTTCCATTCGAATGCCCTCATTCAGCCGGTATTCGACGAAGCGAAATGGCCCCGTGCCGATTGGCTTCGTGCGCATCTGCGCCGAGGGAATGTGGCAGGGATAAACCGGCGACCAGCCCGTGGCGAGCAACGCGAGGAAGGAAGGTTGTAGGCGTTTCAGGTGGAACGTCACCTCAAAGTCGCCGTTGACCGTGATTTCCTTCAGGTTATTGAACCAGGACTGGCGCGGACTTTTGCGGATCTTTCCCGGGGTGAGGCCGGACACCATGTCCCAGGTGCATTTCACGTCGGCGGAGGTAAACGGCTTGCCATCGTGCCATTTCACGCCCTCTCGCAACATGAAGGTCAGCGTGGTGCCGTCCTCGCCCCACTTCCACTCGGTGGCCAGTTCGGGCCGGATGGTTTCGATCCTGTGTTGTGGTTCGTGCTGATCGAAAATCACCAGATTATTGAATAACGGCATGAACGGAATGACCACCGACGCCGTCGCCTCCTCCTGAATCGACGGACTGGGCGGCGTATCGATATGCGGAACGATCAGCACGCCGCCATACTTCTGCGCCAAGGCGGGTAACGCGGTCAAAGACAAAGCCAAAGCCGCCAGCAGCAGCCGGTAAATTCGATGCATGGCGTTTCTCCCATATGTTATCGCCGATCAGACGTGGTGCCCGCTGGGCCTTGCCTTGGCGCTCCGCCGATCTGGTTGGCGGAGGCGAGACGAGAGTTGGCCATGCGGTTGTCGTCAGCGCGCCGGGTTGAGCGGTCGGTCTTCAGGCTGCGCCGGCTGGACCTGTTCGGCAACCCCGGGTTGCGACACGCCTGGCTGGAATCGGCCGTCGCGCCGCGAAGACGTCACGGCACACGTTGCGTCATTTCATCTGGTTCCGCCCGTCGTCTGAGACTTTTTGGCGGGACCCGGAATGCTCCATCAACAAAGCAAGAATATTTCTGGGAGGACGCAGAGGCGCGGAGGACGCGGAGATATCAGAGCTCGATTTGATCGTGCGTTCACTGACCTGGGGCTGACTGCACAAGGCGGCAATCCAGCCCGCGTGGTTTCTTCGCGTCCTCCGCGCCTCTGCGTTCTCCCAGAAATATTCTTGCCTGGTGGCCCAACACGCCCCGAATGATCCCTGTAGCCATCAGTCATGACATTCAGACAGCGCCGCCTGATGTGCGGCCGTTTTGTGCCGGGGCATTCACGGCACAGCACAAGAACGAAACGGACAGGTTGATCAGCCCGCGACACCCCGGGTTGCCCACTCACAAGCAGGCCGCGACAAGAAGACCGTCTGAACTCCCGCCAGGCGATACTCATTATGATCGATCCCGGATGGCTTTCTTTGTTGCAAGGCCAGCGGGACATGGTCAAAAATGTCGACGGGGTGAAATCGGATGAAACCAATCGCATTACCCGAGAGTGATTCGGGGCAGCCCGCCAAGGGTTGCGCGGTTTGGCTGAGACCGCGGTCACTTCGCAATCAACATCGCCACGGTAGGTGGCGGCTCAGGAGACGAAAATGAAGGCATTTCTTGGCCTGGTCATGGCGGCGGCGTTGATCGCCCCGAGTTGGGCGGCTCCGACAGTGGTTCCACGGGTCAGCGGCACCGGATCCGTCATTCTGGTCGAGGGCGGGTGCGGTCGCGACTACCATCGTGGTCCAGAAGGCAGATGCCGGCCAAACTGGCGAGAGTGGGAACCGGGATGGCGCGCCTGCCCGCCGGGCTGGCATCTTGGGCCGGAAGGACGGCGTTGCTGGCCGAACTAAAGCCGGAAGGCATTCTGCCTGGCGGCGCGTTCCGGCGCCCCCAGCGATCACGGTGCGGGCAGGTTCAGTGCCCGCCCCCCAGTACAGCGACGAGTTCCTCCAGGGCGGCTGGGTCCTCGATGGTGGGCGGCACGGGTGCCGACTCGCCATCGGCGATCTTCCTGATACTGGCACGGAGAATCTTGCCCGACCTGGTCTTCGGCAACCTCGCCACCACCCGTGCGTCACGAAATGACGCGACCGGACCGATGCGTTCCCGCACCAACGCCACCAGTTCGCTCTCGATCTCCTTATGCGGGCGGTTCACGCCGCTTTTCAGCACCACGAGGCCGATCGGCGTCTGGCCTTTCAGTTCATCCTTCGCCCCGATCACCGCGCATTCCGCGACGTCCTGGTGCGAGGCCAGCACTTCCTCCATCGAGCCGGTCGACAGCCGATGCCCGGCGACGTTGATGATGTCGTCCGTGCGGCCCATGACCCACACATCGCCCGCCTTATCCACGATTCCGGCATCGCCGGTGCGATACCAGCCCGGGAAATCGGCGAGGTAGGAATTGCGGTAGCCTTCATCGTTCTGCCACAGCGTTGGTCCGCAGCCGGGCGGCAACGGCAAGCGTATGCTCAGATTGCCGGTCGTGCCGGACGGCAACAGCTTTCCATCGTCATCCAATGCGTGCAGATCGTGGCCTGGGCAGGGCCGTCCGCCCGAGCCGGGCCGGAATTCGAACAACCCATACTGGCGGAAGCCGGCGGTGATCGCCCAACCCGTTTCGGTCTGCCACCAATGATCGACGACCGGCATTTTCAGCATCTCGTGCGCCCATACGGCGGTCGGCGGATCGCAGCGCTCGCCGGCGAGATACAGCGCCTCCAGCTTCGAAAAATCATGCGCGGCGGTGAGTTTGCCGTCGGGGTCCTGCTGCTTGATCGCGCGCATCGCGGTCGGCGCCGTGAACAAAACTTTCACTTTGTGCTGCGCGCAGACCCGCCAGAACGCGCCGGCGTCAGGGGTGCCGACGGGCTTGCCTTCGTACATGATGCTGGTGCAGCCACGCAGCAGCGGCGCGTAAACGATGTAGCTGTGGCCAACAACCCAGCCGACATCGCTCGCCGACCAGTAGACCTTGCCGGCGTCGACGCCGTAGATCATCCGCATCGAGTTCCACAGCGCCACCGCGTGGCCGCCATTGTCGCGCACGATGCCCTTGGGTCGGCCCGTCGTTCCGGAGGTGTAGAGAATATACAGCGGATCGGTGGCCGCGACCGACACCGGATCGTGCGGCGCGGCGTTGGCCTCGGCCTCCAGCAGGTCGTGGTCGCGGCCTGGCGTCAGCGCGGCCGGCGACTGCTCGCGCTGCAGGATCAGGCAGGCGGCGGGCTTGTGCGGCGACATCGCGATCGCCGCGTCGAGCAACGGTTTGTATTTCACCACCCGGCCGGGTTCCAGCCCGCATGAGGCCGAAACGATCACCTTGGGCTGCGCGTCGGCAATGCGCGCCGCCAGCTCGGCCGCCGCGAAGCCGCCGAACACGACCGAATGGATCGCCCCCAGGCGGGCACTCGCCAGCATGGCGATCACCGCCTCGGGCACCATCGGCATGTAGATCACCACGCGGTCGCCGCGCGCGACGCCGAGTGCGGCCAGCGAGCCGGCCAGCTTGGCCACGCGTTGGGTCAGCTCGGCATAGGTGAAGCGCACGACCTGGCCGGTCATTGCGCTGTCCCAGATCAGCGCCGTCTGCGCGCCGCGTCCGGCGGCGACATGGCGATCCAGGCAGTTGAAGCTGGTGTTCAGCATGGCGCCGGGGAACCAACGCCCATAGGGGCCGGACGCCGGGTCGAACAGGGCGTCCCAGCGCCGGTCCCAGGTGATGCCCTCGGCGGCGGCTGCCCACCAGTTCTCGCGGTCGCGCGCCCATTCGCCATAGGCCGCGGCGTAGCCGGACGCGTTCGGTGCCGCATCGCTCGCCGCGTTCCGCTGTGCTGCATTCCCCTGGGCCGCATTGCCGGCCGCATTCCATTGGGCGTCGGTCATGGCCCGTCCTCCCTGTTCCCGACATTGCGCCGGGCACGCCAGGATACCACCCGGACGTTCAATCGCCAGGGATCAGCGGTGCCAGGGACCACCGGCGCCAGGGACCAGCTCTCCTACAGACCAGGTTGCGCTGCGCGGCGCCAAATAGGT
>CALFNB010000175.1 GCA_937902425.1 uncultured Acetobacteraceae bacterium
CGCCGCGCGCCGATTGACCGTCCAGGGGATCACGCCCAGCCCGAGAGCATGGGCCTCGGCGACCGACACGCGCGTCACACTGTCGGCCGCGGGAGCCCAGATATGTCCCCCTTGCGCGGCGACCACGGCCGGAACGGAGTGTCCGAAATCCACCGGACTGATCCCATCCCACCACCGCGTTGCGTCCCGCACCGTTTCGTCCCGTGTCAGCCAGGCCAGCCGGATCTCCGGCCGCGTGCGCCTGACATACCGCGGGCCGCGCCAATCGAACGATTCCAGGATCACGCGCCCGGCCGCGCCCGCCGCGTCCACGACGCCCAGTACCGCCCGCGCCAACGTCACCGGGTCCGCCGTCCAATCGGGATGCCTGGGATCGGTCTTCAACTCGATGATGAATGTTGCCTCGGCGGACAGGCGCAGGACGTCTGCCAGCCTCGGGATGCGGGCGCCGTCGCAGCCCTTTTGGGCGCGAAACAGCGTCCGATACGGCGTCCCGAGCCGAATGCGGCCAACGTCATACGACCGCAGGGCATCGAACGTCAGATGATGGATCAACGGAGCGGTGCCACTCAACCAATGTCCGGCGGCGTCCCGGGTAATGGTGGGATTGAGCGCGGGATCATGGCTCACGACGACCACGCCGTCCGCGGTCATGCCCACGTCCAGTTCAAACGACCGCAAGCCCAGTACGAGGCACTGGCGAAACCCCTCGATGGTGTTCTCCGGAAACAGGCCGCGGGCTCCGCGATGGCCAATGACCTCAACCTGTCGCGTCATGGTATGTCCTTGGGGGCTGTGTCCCTGATAGAGTTGCCCGCATCAGCATTCATCAATCGGAACGGGGGAGCCCATAATGGATTATACCACTCTTGGCCGCACCGGCCTGCGGGTCAGCGTCGCTGGTCTCGGCACCGGCGGGTTCAGCCGGATCGGCATCGGCCAATCCGAGGATCACGCGGTCGGGATCATTCGCCAGGCGCTCGACCTGGGGGTCAATCTGATCGACACGGCGGCGGTCTACGGCACCGAGGCGGTGATCGGCCGGGCGCTGAAGGATGTCGCGCGCGACAGCGTCGTCGTGTGCACCAAGGCGTCGAAGCCGCAAGGCGATCCGGCGTTCACGGTGCCGAAGATCCTGGAGAGCCTCGATGGGTCGCTGAACCGACTCGGCCTGGATTACGTCGACGTATTCCAACTGCACGCCGTGCCGCCCGCCGCGTATGATTACGTGCGGAACGAGATCGTGCCGGCGCTGCTGCGCGAGAAGAAAAAGGGAAAATTCCGGTTCCTCGGCATCACCGAAACGTCGCCGAACGATCACGAGCAGGTGATGCTCCAAAAGGCGGCGGCGGATACGCCCTGGGACACCGCGATGTTCGCCTTCAACCTGATGGACCAGGTGGCGCGGGAGCGAGTGTTTCCCCTGACATTGAAGAACAAGGTCGGCACGCTGATGATGTTCGCGGTGCGCAGCATCTTCGCTCGGCCGGCGCAACTGGCCGACACGATGCGGGACCTCGCGGCGAAGGGTCTGGTGCCGGCGGAGCTGGCCGCGAAAGATCAGCCGCTGGATTTCCTGGTGCATCCGGACGGGGCGAGCTCGGTGACTGACGCGGCGTACCGGTATGTCCGGCATGAGCCGGGAGTGGACGTCGTGCTGTTCGGCACCGGCGATCCCGAGCATCTGAAGGCGAATATTTCCTCGATTCTGAAGCCGCCGTTGCCGGAGGCGGATCGGGAGAAGCTGCGGACGTTGTTCAGCCACTTACGCGGAGTTGGGTTGGAGGTGCCGCCGTTCGCGGCGGCGCGGCGGGCGGCGGCGGGAGGAACTGGCGCTTGAAAGTGGCGGCGGCGAGGCGGAGCACCTTGATCCGGATCGCGCTGTGCGTTGAAAACCCAACGTTGATGGGTTATGTTGGCGCGTGGTCACAGTCCACCAGGTTTTCGGCTTTCGATTTGTGATTTTCACCAACGGCCATGCACCTCCACATGTGCATGTATTTGGGCACGGCGGAGAAGCAAAGATCGATCTCGTGGGAGAGGGGCGTTTCGCGGGCCGACCTCAGGCACTTCCTGGCCGAAACGCGCGACCGGCACACGGCGTTACTGGCGGCGTGGAGAATGATCCATGGCTGACAATCTGGATGTGATGCTTAAGACGGCCAAACAGCGCGGACGAGAGAAGGCGGCAACCGAACCGCGCGCCAAAGCGGCCCGCTACGACCGTGAGACAGGGCGCATACTGGTCGACCTTGAGAACGGCTGCACATTCGCCTTTCCAGGCCGATTGGCGGAAGGGCTGGAACACGCATCCGACGCCGACCTTGCCTCAGTTGAACTCCTGGGCGCCGGGTACGGCCCGCACTGGGAAACACTCGACGTCGATCTGAGCATCCCCGGCCTGTTGGCGGGCTTGTTTGCCACCAAGACCTACATGGATCGGATGCGCGCTTCTCATGCCGGCCGTGCGACGTCGCCGCTCAAGGCTGAAGTGGCGCGCCGAAACGGACAGAAGGGCGGGCGGCCGCGCAAGTCGATCGGGTAGGTGGGAGGGTCCGCGGCGCGACCCGGTTCCGGTTCGAAGGCTCCCTGGATCAGTCGATCTTATTCATGTCTGTCGTCAGGCCGCGGCGGTTCTCCTCCCGCACGGACCATGATCCTGTCGAACGCGGCGAAGTCGGCCCTCTCGCGCCGCTCGGCGAAGAAGGCGGCGGTATTCATGGCGGCGAGCTTTTCCGCCACCGCCGTGGCGACGAACTGATTGACGCTGATGCCGTCCGCTTTCGCACGGCGCTCGACCTCCGCCTTGACCGAAAGCGGCAAGCGCAGCGGATCGGTGCTGTGTGGCTTCTTCATCCTCGGATACTCCTGACGGCTTCGATGGGTGTCAGCACGTCAACCCCAAACTGATGCGGCGCCACCCCGAAATCACGCCGGTTGAAAGTGACAATGGCCGCCGCTCCACCATTTACCGCCGCCTTGAGCACAAGTTCATCGCCCAGGTCACGTAGCCGAGGGCGCCAAACGAAGTGGCTCTCGACCGGCTCGGCCATCGCCACGACGGCGGCGATGAAAACCTCGACCTCGGTCAGGCTGAGACCAGACGCCGCGACGTGCTCGAGCCGTTTGCAAGTGGCCTCATATTCCAACGCCAAGGCAACATAGGCCAGCATCGTGATCTGGGCACGGCGCGCGGCGAGCAGCAGAAAGGCGGATGCCCCGGACGGGCTGGAGACCGCGCAGGTCGATCGGGTAGGCCGGGGGCGCCGCGCGGTCTCGTTGCCAACGCTGGTGACCGCACGCGTCACGGCGTCCGAGAGGGGAGAATGCCTCTGGCGGGCGGTCCGTTACCCGTGCGGATCGTCAGCCCGATCCTGGCTCAGGCCGACGTTTGCGTAGATCTCATCCAGCGGCAGGTCGACGCCGATCTCCGGCAGATGCAAGATGGCATTGTCACCCGCGACGATTTCGGACAACCAATCCGGCTCCGCGCGCACGAAGACAATCGCGGCGGCATGGGTCTGTTCCAGGATCACATAACGCTGGATGGACGGTGTCGCGCGATACTCGCGGTTCTTGTCGATCAGGTCGGTGTTGGCCGTGCCGTCACTGAGTACCTCGAACACCACCACCGGATCGTCAACCACCGTGGCGTTGGGAGAAACCGGATGGCACACTATGACGGCGTCCGGATAACGGGCGCGGCCATCAACGATGATCTTGATATTTGGTCCCAGCGGCCGGCACGACTTTCCCGCGAGCCTCGCGTCCAAACATTTGTGCAGATTGAACGTAATCCGGTCATGGGCGACTGTCCCCCCGGTCATGGCGACCGGCTGGAACCCGTCGAACTCGTACCGCAATTCTTGCCTCTCCTCCCACGCGAGGAATTGCGTCAGCGTCAACGGCTTGTGAAGGGTGGCGCTCATGCCGGCACACTAACACGGTTTCGCGACACTCTCCAGGAGTTCCGGACAGGAGTTCCGGCGAAGTCCGATCGGCGGCGTTACCCGGGCATATCATCGAATGACGGCGGTTCCGGCCGTTGCGACCTCAGGGTTCTCGCGCTGTTCCGCCAGGAACGCGACGGTGTCCATGGTGCCGACGAACCGGTTGACGCCGAGGCTGACGGCCTTCGCTCGGCTTTCAACTTTCGCCTTGAGCCAAAACGGCGAGCGCCGCTGGCAGGCGCGGTGCGGCTTTGTCACCCTCTGTCACCCAATCGTGAAATCCGTCGGCTCCTTCCTCGCGGCATGGTTCAGTTCATGCCGCACCCGCGATATAGTTTCGTACACCGAACGACGTAACCGGTTCAGTCCACCCAAAGGCCGATGCGCATCGACGCAATGCCACGGAGTGAACGACAGGTTCTCACAAAACATCATCTGCGCGGGGCTGTCGAAAGTTTGTTTCGGGACCGTGATGCGTGCCACCGGAACGAATGGCGCGTCGGTCTCGCTCCATTCGATGGTGGGATCCTCGACCGGCATGGCGTCCGGCCAGGTGCGCCGTTGCACCATGAAGTCGAATTCGGCGTCCCGCTCAGCCAGATGCCGCACCAGATTGGCGCGCAGAAAGTTTGCATCGTCCGTCGCGGTGAACGGCGACTCCGGTCCCGCCGGACGGGCCGAGTATTTGCACGCGCTGTCACCGAAACGATAGGCCGACATGCTCCAATACTGAATATTGAGCAGATTGTTCACTTTCTTCCGCAGGATGGCGAACGCGATCGCCGCCTCATGTAGTCGGAAATTCAATGGATTAAGCCCAGGAACGAAGAACCGCCAGAATGGGTCCGCCTGCTCCAGCGCGAGGTAATCGACCACGTTTCGCGCCGCGAAGACCGGGTGGTTGATCAGGATAAAGTCCTGCGTTGTCGACGGGCTGTCCGCGATCCCCATCAGCTTGATCGCCATACCGCGGCCATCGCCTTTGCTGTCCGCCTGAGGCGTCGGATTGCCATTGGAATAACGGATCCAGGCGTCATAACGCCGCGGCGTGGCGAACAAGCCGATGCGAAGCTCCGGCGGCGGATTGTCCAGAATTCTGAATTCCGCGCGCACGCAGCCATGCCCTTTCGGATGCGCGTCGCGGCGGGCCGGAGGGTCGGTCCTCGCCGCCTCGCGCACCTTGGCCTCGACCAGCGCAAGCACGGCACGCGTTGCGTCCGCCTCGGCCGGCGGGATCACCTCACCGTTGATCGGCGGCAGCGAAGCATCGGCGGAATTCTGGCCGGACATGACGCGGGCACCTCACCTGGTTTCGCGGGCGCGGGATCGCCCATTCGTATCGCCGCCTTACGCGGTATGCTCGAACGTCCGGCATACATCGACACGCTATCATCACGGAGTCGGAAAGCAAAACGACTGTCTGGCCGACATCGCCGCGGCGATCAACCCGACCTCGGCGGTGCGGAAAAAGTGCCACGCCTGCTTCGCGGATGAGCGAGCGCGCGCCGAGCCGCGGCAAATAAAGACACACCGGCGCGGATATCTTCGCGCTTTTGGACGAAACGGAATGTTTTGTTGGTTGAATGGCATGATCGCGCCAGTGGTTTCATCGCGCCAGCGGTTTCATCGGGCCGTCGTTGCATCGCGCCAAAGCCGGTGTTTTGGCGACATTTCCATGACCCTTCCTCCCGCCCGCGGAAAAACCGCTTGCATTCGCCGCGGCGCACAACGATATACCGCCTTGTCATTCCAGGATCGCGTGATTGACGTCCCGTGCCCGAGCTCGCTCCGGTCCGGCCGTCTTCCAGGAATTTCTCATCTACCGACCGTCTGTCCCCATTGGATCACGCTGGGACATGGACAACAGGCACCGGCGTGGCTGGTGCTGGAGCATTCATCCCTCGTGACAAGTCCAAACTTCGCGGGCCTCGGCCTGCCTGATATCCTGTTGCATGCGCTGACCGCGCATAAATTCACCATTCCCACGCCAATCCAGGTCGATGCCATCCCACCGCTGCTCAAGGGGCGCGATCTGTTGGGCATCGCCCAAACCGGCAGCGGCAAAACCGCGGCCTTCGCACTGCCCATCCTGACCCATCTGCTGGCGGAGCCTCGCCGTCCGGGACCGTTCCAGACCAGGGCGCTGGTTTTGGCGCCGACACGGGAACTGGCGCTGCAAATCGATGAGGCGATCCGCGCTTTCGGCGCCGGGTCGCGCGTGCGCACCGTCGTGATCATCGGCGGCGCCAGCCGGTTCCGCCAGTGTGAGGCGATGCGCCGCGGCGCCGATATCGTCGTTGGCACGCCAGGCCGGGTGCGCGACCTGATGAACACGCGGGAACTGTCGATCGCCACCGCCGAGCGCTTCGTGCTCGATGAGGCCGATCGCATGCTCGATCTCGGCTTTATCAAGGACATCCGCCACATCGTGAGCGCCCTGCCCTCGCGCCGCCAGTCGTGCCTGTTCTCGGCGACCATGCCGGCCGAGATCGCCTCGCTCGCCGCCAGTCTGCTGCGCGATCCGGTCCGGGTGGAAATCGCCCGGGTGGAGGCCACCGCGCCGAAGATCGCCCAGTCGGTACGTTTCGTCACTTCGTCCGGGAAGCAGGCGCTGCTGGCGGAACTGCTGAGCGAACCGGACTTCAAGCGCGTCCTGGTGTTCACCCGCACCAAACACGGCGCCAACAAGGTGGCCGAGCGGCTGGAAGCGACCGGTGTGCAGGTTGACGCGATCCACGGCAACAAAAGCCAGCCGCAACGGGAACGCGCTTTGCGCGACTTCCGCACGGGCCGGGCGCGGGTGCTGGTCGCCACCGACATCGCCGCGCGCGGCATCGATGTGACCGGCGTATCGCATGTCATCAATTTCGACCTGCCCGCTGAGCCCGAGAGCTATGTCCACCGCATCGGCCGCACCGCGCGCGCCGGGGCCGAGGGCATCGCGATCGCGTTCTGCGATCCGGCCGAACGGTCCACGTTGCGCCAGATCGAAAAGCTGATGGGCGAGAAGATCCCGGTAGTGGGCGACATCCCGGCCGAGACCTATCAATCCCGCCCGCAATCGCCGCAAAACCGCCGCGGCGGTCCGGGACGCTGGCAATCGCGTCCGTCCGGCCAGCGCGGCATGCGCTCGGCGGCCTGACAACGAGGGACCCGTCATCCGCGGCGGGTCCCACCATCGGGCGGAAATCATTCGCAAGACCTCGTCTGACTGTATTCGCGGCCGACCAATCAGTGCGTCTCGAAACTCGGCCGAAGCTCCACGATCAAATCCGCCGCGCGTGCACTCCTCGCCGCCAGTTCGCCTCTGGGCGAAAATCCCGTGTGATTGGCCGCGATATCGTGGAGACAGACGGCAAGCGCTTCCTCGGTCGCCCGTTCGTCCATCAACATAAACTTCGCTGACATACGCCTCGTATTCGTCCTGTGCTTCAGGCCCATAGGGTCCCAGGCTTCCATGAGCACCCGACGCACTCTGGCCCGATTTTCGCGTGACGGGTATTTGTTCCGGCCATTCGACATCACGTTCGCCACGGTTGGCGGACCTCGGTTGTTGCATCGATCAGGCGAGGTCCGCGCCTTTCATACTCCGCGATGGCGCGCCAACTGAAACCCGATCTCGGTGTCCGCCCAAAGGAACCGGAAGCCATGGCACGTGCGTATCTGGGCATTTTCGCGCTGCTGTGCCTCGCGTGGCTCTGCAGCGAGAACCGCCGCCGGATCAGATGGCGCACCGTCGCGGGCGGATTGTTGCTGCAACTCGCCGCGGCGCTGGTGCTGATCGGCATTCCAGGCGCCAACCGCGTCATGTTCCTGCTGAACGACGCGGCGTCCGCGCTGCAACGCGCGACCGAGACCGGGACGCGGTTCGTGTTCGGCTACCTCGCCGGGCCGCCCTTGCCGTTCGTGGAATCGCATCCGGGCGCCAGCTTCATTCTCGCGTTCCAGGCGCTGCCGCTGGTGCTGACCATCAGCGCGCTCGCATCGCTACTGTTCCATTGGGGCGTTTTGCAGTTCGTGACCGGACTGTTCGCCCGATTGTTGCGCAAGGCGCTTGGCATTGGCGGCCCGCTGGCTCTTGGCGCCGCGGTGCATGTGTTCGTCGGCATGATCGAGGCACCGTTGCTGGTGCGCCCGTACCTCGCCCGCATGCAGCGCGGCGAGTTGTTCGCGTTGATGACCTGCGGCATGGCCGGAGTCGCCGGGACGGTGATGGTGATCTACGCCTCCTTCCTCGCCCCACTCGTGCCCAACGCAATGGGCAATATCCTGATCGCGTCGGTGATTTCCACGCCCGCCGCGCTGGCGGTCGCGGCACTTATGGTGCCATTCGATCAACCCGAGCCGGCGGAGGCTTCGTTCTTTATCGATAACAAACCGACCGGGCCGATCGACGCGCTGGTCAAAGGCACCATGGATGGTATGCCGATTTTGGCGGCCATCATCGCCACCTTGCTGGTGACGGTGGCCATGGTGACCCTGATCAACATGGGGCTCGCCTTGTTTCCGGACTGGAACGACGCGCCAATTACCCTGCAACGCCTGTTCGCCCTCCCATTTCGTCCGATCCTCTGGCTGATCGGCGTGCCATGGGCGGAAACCCAGGCCGCCGCCACGCTCATGGCGAGCAAGACCGTGCTGAACGAGTTCGTCGCATATCTCGACTTTTCCCGCATGCCGCCGGACAGTTTCGCGCCGCGCACACGCATGATCCTGACCTATGCGCTGTGCGGTTTCGCCAATTTCGGCAGTCTGGGGATCATGATCGGCGGCCTCGGCGCCATGGTGCCGGAACGCCGCCATGAGGTCGTCGTTCTCGGCATGCGTTCCATTCTGGGCGGAACATTGGCGACGTGCATGAGCGGGGCCTTGGCGGGCGGACTGATGGGATAAGTTGGGTCGCGGACACCTCGCGGCGCAGGCTTGCATTCGCCATGGCGAAGGCTTATCTTACCAGTGTCTTACCACGGGAGTGGAGTGAAGCATGGCCGCATCCAGGCGATTGACCACCACCGTCTCGACCAAGGGTCAGGTCATCCTGCCAAAGGCGATCCGCGAGCAACATCATTGGCAGGCGGGCACGCGCCTGTTGGTCGAAAACACGGATGATGGTGTCCTTCTCAAGGCGACGCCGATCTTCGCGCCGACCCGGGCGGAGGACGTGTATGCTTCCCTGCCCTGGCGCGGCACGCCGAAAAGCCTGGAAGAGATGGACGCCGGGATCGAGGCCGAGGTGAAGCGGCGCCATGCTCGCGATCGATACTAACGTAATTGTCCGCTATTTGACCGGCGACCATCCCGGTCAGTCCGCGCGGGCGAGAAAGTTAATCGATGACAACGATGTATTCGTCGGCACGACCGTTCTGCTTGAAACCGAGTGGGTTCTGAGGAGCGTGTATGGGCTCGCCCCCGCTCAGGTCGCGAAGGCCTTACGTGATTTCGCCGGGCTCTCGGATGTCACGATGGAAGATCCGGGATTGGCGGCCCAGGCGTTGGATTGGTCGGGCGGTGGAATGGATTTCGCGGATGCGTTGCATCTCGCGAAAGCAACGGGATGCGAAGCGTTCGTGAGTTTCGACCGGAGGTTCGCGCGGATGGCCAACAAGGTTGGCGCCGTGAGGGTTCGCGAGCCTTGAATGTGTTCCCGGTGAGTTTACCTTTGGTACTTTGTTACATGTCACGGCAAGCGGCACATTCGACTGATATCGGACGAACCGGCGAAAACAACGACACACGGGCCGATCCGAGGATGACGCAACCGCGGGCATCACGACCACAGGTCAACGTCGCGGCCGGTCGGCATCAGACGAACAGTCGCCTGATACGTACGATCACAATGTGAATTGCTGGTGCGATACTGGCATCTCGACGCGTCCGTCCGGCAACAGAGCGCCGAACAGCGTCATCGCCCGTGGCTCCCCATGCACCAGGAAGGTCGTGCCGGCACCGCTGACCGCGCGGCGCCAGGCCAACAACTCCTGTTGATCGGCATGAGCGGAGAACCCGTTGATGGTGTGCACCTTCGCGCGCACCGGAATTTCTTCGCCAAACAATTTGATGTCGCTGGCGCCGTCGATGATCTGACGCGCCGGCGTTCCGGCCGCGGCGAAACCGACGAACACAATCCCCGCCTGAGGCCGCCACAGGTTTTGCCGCAAATGATGCCGCACTCGCCCGCCGGTACACATGCCCGACCCGGCGATGATGATCGCGCCGCCAACGATCCGATTGATCGACATCGATTCCGACGTCTCGCGCGTGAAATGAAGCCCCGGAACGGCGAAGGGGTCGATGCCTTTGCGGAACAACGCGGCGAGTTCCGGCCCATGACATTCCGGATGCCGTTTAAAAATCTCGGTGGCCGAAATCGCCATCGGCGAGTCGAGGAACACCTGTGTCGATGGCTTCACCCGCCCCTGGTCGATCCCGCCCCGGATCACGTACAGAATCTCCTGGGCTCGCTCCAGCGCGAAGGTGGGCACGATGACATTGCCACCGCGCGTGAAGGTGTTCTCGATCGCGGTCAGGAACTCCTCCACCGACTCCTGGTACGACCGATGTCGCCTGTCGCCATAGGTGGTTTCCATCACCACGGCCTCCGCCGCCGGCGGTGGAGCGGGCGCCCCGAGCAGCGGCCGTCCGGCGCCGCCGATATCGCCCGAGAACAAGATCCGCCGCGGCGCGCCATTTTCCGTCGATTCCAACAGGACACTCGCCGAACCAAGGATGTGTCCGGCGTCATGAAACGTGGCACTCAACCCATCCGCGAGTGTCACGGTATCGCCATAGCCAACGCCGGGTTGAACGAAACGATCCATCGTGTCCAGCGCATCGGACAGTGCGTAAAGCGGAGCCTCTTCCTGGTGATGGCGATTGTGCCGGGTTCGCCGCCGCGCTTCCTCTTCCTGCAGATGCGCCGAATCCAGCAGCACAAGGCGAGCGAGATCGCGGGTCGCCGCCGTGGCGATGATGTCGCCGCGAAAGCCTTGCTTCACCAGTAACGGCAGCCGTCCGCAATGATCGAGATGGGCGTGGGTGAGCAAGACGGTATCGATGCGCGCGGGATCGAAGCCGAACGGCTCCGCGTTGTCCCGTTCCAGTTCGCGGCTGCCCTGTAACATTCCGCAATCGATCAGAACGCGGCGGCCGTTCGCCTCGACCAGATGGCAGGAGCCGGTGACGGTCCGTGCCGCGCCATGGAACGACAGTTTCACGCGCCGGGCCCCAGCAGCGGCGACCCGGCGGCGTCGTACCAGCGCAGGATGCCTTGCCATGTATCCTCGGCGGTCTCGGCGAACCAGAACAGTTCGCGGTCCTCGGGGTCGATCATGCCCTCCTCGACCAGAAATTCCGGGTCGAGCACGCGCCGCCAGTAGGCCTCGCCCACCAGCACCACCGGCAGTGGGGCGATTTTGCGGGTCTGCACCAGGTTCAGCACCTCGAACAGCTCGTCCATCGTGCCGTAGCCGCCGGGGAAGACCACCAGTGCCCGGGCGCGTGACAGGAAATGCAATTTCCGTATGGCGAAGTAATGAAAGCTGAAACAGAGCGTGGGTGACACATACGGGTTCGGGTACTGTTCGTGCGGCAGCGTGATATTCAGCCCGATCGATGGGCAACCCACGTCGTGGGCGCCGCGGTTGGCGGCTTCCATGATGCCGGGCCCGCCGCCGGTCATGACCATGATACGCCCGCCCCTGGCCCGCGCGGAGGCCGCGCCCACCAGGCCACCGAACGCCCGGGCAATCTCGTAGTACCGGCTGTTGGCCACGACTCGCCGCGCGATCGCCAGCCGGCGTTGCGCGGCGGCGTCACCCGTCTGCTCCGCCGCGCATGCATCGGCCTGGCGTCGCGCCGCCCGCGGCTCGGCCACGCGCGTGCCGCCAAACACGACGATGGTGTGCGCGACGCCGTGTTCTTTCAGTAGCAGCTCCGCCTTGAGATAATCGAGCTGCAGTCGTACCCCCCTGGTATCGTTCCGGTCGAGGAAATCGACATCCCGGTCGGCTTCCCGATAACTCGGGTGCCGCACGATCGCCCGAATCGCGTCGGCCGCGGTCGCGTCGTCCTCCACGGATTTTGGCTGGTGCCAGGGCAGAGCTGACCGCCGTATGGTCGGATGTGGCGGCGGCGGTGGGTCGGCGGGCCTGGCGGGGTTCGCGATGCGGCGCCTGGTCACCGCGTGGTTCTCCGGGACAGCCGGTTGGCGAACTGGCATGAGCGGGTGATGGGTCGCATTGGATGCCTCCTCGGGATCGCCGCCCGCGCGCTGATGAACTCATGCCGCGACGTGGTCATCCTGGTCTTGCCCGGTTGATCGGGGAAGCCCCGACCGGGCCGCCGGCAGATCGGATCGGCGCTCTCTCGGCCTTGGGTGCGGCGGCGACTTTCCGGAACACCGATTGGGCTCAGGTGGCCCGCGCGACCCCGAATATGGGACCACCATTTTCCGGTCATCGCCGACGCATTTACCACATGTTCATGAACCGGCGCGATACTGGCGCGAGCAACCGGCGGGCCACCAGCGTTCCCGGGGAAATGGCCGAACAGGAGCGTGGCGGCATGGCAATGTCAGACGACGACGATCTCGCGATACGGATACGCTTCATTGGCCTTGATTCCGCCGCTTGCCGGCTGTTGACGGCGTTCTGGCCCGTCATCGAGCCGGAATTGCCGGCGATCGTTGAAGCGTTCTATCAGCACGTCGTCACGATCCCTCATCTCAGGCAGTTGGTCGGGGACCAGATCCCTCGCCTGAAGCAGACCCAGACGGCGCACTGGCGGCGGCTTTTCTCCGGTCGCTTCGATGCGGACTACCTCTCCGGCGTGCGGACGATCGGTCTCGTGCATCACCGGATCGGGTTGGAGCCGCGCTGGTATATCAGTGGTTACACGTTTGTGCTCAACCGCCTGATCGCGTTGGCACTGCGGACCCATCGCTGGTCGCCCGGCAAGCTCCCGGCCCTCATCGCCGCGATGAACGCCGGCGTCATGCTCGACATGGACATCGCGATTTCCGCCTATCAGGAGGCGTTACTGACCGAGCGGGCGCAAAGCTCGAAACGCGTCGATGGCCTGCTGCGCGACTTTGAGGAAAAGACCGCCGGCCTGGTCGGGTTGGTCGCATCCGCGGCGACCGAACTTGAAGCCACCGCCAGGTCCATGTCGGAAACCACCAGCGAGACCACCCGGCAGGCGGCCAACGTCGCGGGTGCGGTTGAGGCGGCGAGCGTCAACGTGCAGACCGTCGCCTCGGCCGCTGAGGAATTGTCGGCCTCGGTCGGAGAGATCGCCCGCCAGGTGACCCAGTCGTCCGAAATGGCGGACAAGGCGGTGCAGGACGCCAATCGTACCGACGTCATCGTCAAGACC
>CALFNB010000176.1 GCA_937902425.1 uncultured Acetobacteraceae bacterium
CGCGATCGTTTCCGCCGGTAGCGGCACGGTTTCCGGCTACGTCGTCGGCATTGGTCAGACGGAGACGATTCTTTCGGCTGGCATCGCCATCAGTTCGGTCGTCTCCGGCGGTCAGGTCAACGTGTTCGCCGGCGGACTGGGCAGCGGCACTCTGCTGAGCGGTACCGCCTACGAGTACGTCTACGCCGGCGGCGTGATCAGTGGCGACGTGGTGACGGCGGGAAGCTTAGCGTTCATCCAGTCCGGCGGCGTGGCTGACGCCACCACACTGAATTATTTTGGCAACCAATACGTCTACGGCGGCGCCACGGCGAACAGCACGGTGGTCAGCCAGGGTGGCGCCGAAACCGTGTGGTCCGGCGGCATCGCCAACAAGACCGTGGTGGTTTACGGCGGCGTTCAGGTTGTCGGCGGCGGCGGTGTCGCCAGTGGCACCGTCCTGAACTGGAACGGCGGCCAGATCGCGGAAAGCGGCGGCCTGGCGCTCTTCACCGTGATCAGCAGTGGCGGGTACGAAACGGTTTACTCGGGCGGTTCGGCCAGCGGGGGCATGGTCAGCAGCGGCGGCTACATGCAGGAGGTCCCCGGCGGACAGGCGGCATTCGCCGTCGTGAGCAGCGGCGGCATAGATTACGACAACGGATTTGTCACCGGCATCGTGCTCAGCAGCGGCGCCCAGGAGTTGGTCAATTACGGCGGGATCGCCAGCGGCACGGTGGTGAGCGGCGGTGCCTTCCAGGTCGTCGGATCCGGCAGCATCGCCAGCGGTACCATAGTGAACAGCGGCGGATTTGCTTACGTTTACAATGCCGGCCTGGCCCAGGGCGTCGTAGTGGACAGCGGGGGCTTCGAGGTCGTTTCGTCTGGCGGCACGGCCAGTGGCACCACCGTGAGCAGCGGCGGCATACTGGTTGTCCTGCCGGGAGGCCAGGCGTCCGGTACAAACGCTCTGCCGGGGAGCCTCGTGATCCCGGCCGGTGTCGTGGTGGTGTCGGGTGCCACCCTGATTTCGGCGGGCGGGCCAACCGTTTCGGGTAACCGCGTTGCGTCGTATGAAACCGAGTATGTGATGACCGGCGGCACGGCCATCGGTTCGCTGATCAGCGGCTCCTACGACATAGAATATGTGCTCTCGGGCGGCGTGGCGTCAGGCGCCAGGACGGTCTACGGCGGTAGCCAGGTGGTGTCGTCCGGCGGCATCGCCAAATTCAGTACGTTATCCGGCGGGGCGGTGAGAATCCTGACTGGCGGCGTCGCCAGCGGAGTGCAGGTGAACGGCGGCGGCGGAGTGGTAAGCGTTTCCTCCGGCGGCTTGGCCAGCGGCACGGTTGTTGGGTACGCGGGCATCCTGAGCGTGGCCTCTGGCGGCGTGATCAGTGCCACGATCGTGCTAGCCCAGGGCCAGGACCGCGTGAACGGCGTGGCCAACTTCACGGTGGTGAGCGGCGGCTTGGAATCGCTGACGAACGGAGGCCAGGCCACCGGTACCGTTGTCAGCAACGGCGGCGCGCAGTGGGTGCAGACCGGCGGCGTGGCCAGCGGCACGGTGTTGAGCAGCGGTGGCGTCATGGACCTCACGACCGGCGGTATCGCGACCTCCACCGTCGTGAACAGCGGCGGCATCTTGATTCTGGGTCAGGTGTTCCGCGGCCCCGGGTTTGAGTCGGAAACGCCCGCTGGTGTGGCCAGTTCGACCCAGGTGAACAACGGCGGCTCCATCGATTTGATCTATCTCGCCTGGCAGGCCGGTGGGTCGGCGCTGGTCGATCCGGTAACCGATATCCTGACGGTCACCGAAGGCGGCTCCAGTTATCAACAGCAACTGTCGGGCAATTACACGGGGTTGTTTTTTCACGTTTCGTCGGACGGGAACGCGTTCCCACAGGGCAGCATTCCGGCGGGGACGCTGGTCACGGTCAACACCACGCCACCGTGTTTCGTTGCTGGCACCCGCATCGCGACGGAGACCGGCGAGGTCCGGGTCGAGGAATTGCAGCCCGGCGATCGCGTGATGCTGCATGACGGGCGCGTCGCTCCGATCGTCTGGATCGGTCACCGGCAGGTCGATTGCGCGCGTCATTCCGGTCCGGCGCTGGTCTGGCCGGTGCGGGTCGCGGCTGGCGCGTTCGGACCGGGTCAGCCACGCCGGGACCTGTTTCTGTCGCCCGATCACGCGATCTTTGTCACTGACGTGCTGATCCCGGTGAAGCACCTGATCAACGGCACCAGCATCGTGCAGGTCGTGACGCCAGACGTGGCCTACTTCCATGTTGAATTGTCAGCGCACGATGTGCTGATCGCGGAAGGGTTGCCAACAGAGACCTATCTGGACACCGGCGATCGTTCCAACTTCGCGAATGGCGGTGGCGCGATCAGGCTGCATCCGGATTTCTCCGCCCGGGTTTGGGAGGGGCGGGGGTACGCACCGCTTATCGTTACTGGTCCGAAACTCGAGGCGGTGCGCCGGCAAGTGGAAGCGTGGGCGGCGGCGGGACTGATCCCCGTTCATCGTCATTCTCGGGCTTGAGGCCTCGTCTGTTTCACGTCATGGCCCCGGGGTGACGTGAGGGTCGGGAGTCCGCGTTTACCCGCGCTGGTGCTAAAGCGGCCTATAGCGAGCGCGCGATCACCCACCACGTTCAGGAATGAACCGGAACGTTCCGCCCGTGCTCTCCAGCCGCCCGAGGCCTGGCCAGGGGTGATGGTAACCGATGATCGACAAACGGTCCGCCACCAGCCGGTCCAGCAGACGCCGTCGCGTGCGTAAGCCCAGATCGCGATCGGTGTCATAGACGCTCTCGGCGTCAGGGAAGCTGTAGGAGAGCGGATCGTGGAACGCGACGTCCCCCGTGAGGCACCAGCCGCCATCGAACAGAAAGGCCAAATGCCCAGGAGTGTGGCCGGGAGTCGCGAGGGCGTGCACACCGGGCAGGAACTCTTCCTCGTCGCGGATGATCTGGATGCGGTCACGTAATGGCAGGATGTGCTTGCGGACACCGGCGGAACTGCGCGTCATCCGCGGCTCCGACGCCGCGGATGTCCAGAAGTCCAATTCCGCCTGCGAGAGATACAGGGTGGCATTGGGAAAATTCGGCGTGCCGTCATCGCTCATGGTGCCCCAGCAGTGATCGGAATGCCCATGGGTCAAAACCATGGCGTCGATCTCGGATGGCGCGACACCGGCCTCGCGAAGACTGTCCAGCAGACGTCCACTGTCGGGGCCGTAAAGCTTTTCCGAACCCATCCCGTTATCGAACAGAACCTTCTTGCCGGCGGTTTCAAGCAGGAGGCAGTTCTGCTCGACGCGAATGCGGTCGGCTTGTAGCCCGGAGGCGGTCAGTGACGCGCCCAATGCCGCCGGTCCAGGACCAACGAAAATCTTTTCCGGTGCGTGTAGCAGCAGCGGCCCATCCGAAACGATCGTCGCCGTCATCGTCCCGATTGTGAAACGATGGAACATCAGCCGATGCTTTCGCACGCGGTGGTCAGCCAGGCGCGCACATGCGGCTCCAGGTGCGGCCCGACCTCCCGCGACACGCGCGCGTGATACATGTTGAGCCAGTCCAGTTCCCACGGATCGAGCAGACCCGCATCGATCAGATTCCTGTCGAACGGCGCGAGTGTCAGGGTCTCGAACCGCAGGAACGGCTTCGCGGCGCCTGGTATTTCCGCTGGTTGTACCAGCAACAAATTCTCCATGCGGATGCCGTACTGTCCGGGCAGGTAATAGCCGGGCTCATCGGACAGGATCATCCCCGCGCCAATGGGCACCGGACGCGCGAGTCGCGAAATGCTGACTGGTCCCTCATGCACTGAAAGATAACTGCCGACCCCGTGTCCCGTTCCGTGATCGTAATCGATTCCCACGTGCCACAACGCACGGCGCGCGAACGCATCGATATGCGCGCCACCCACGCCCTCGGGAAATACCAAAGCGGCGATGGCGATATGTCCCTTCAGCACACGCGTGACATTCGCCTTGATCTCCGCCGGCGCCTCTCCCGGACCGGTCCAGACCGTGCGCGTGATATCCGTCGTCCCATCCGTGTATTGCGCGCCCGAATCGATGAGATAAACCTCGTTCGGCCGGATTGGGCGGTTGCTGTCATCGGTCACGCGATAATGGATGATCGCGCCATGCTCACCCGCGCCGGAGATGGCGGGGAAGCTTTCGCCGCGAAACCCCTCAATCGCCTGGCGGCAGGCGAGCAATCGGTTCGCCGCCGACATCTCAGTTTCCCGGTTTGATGGTCCGACCTCCGACAGCCAGTGCAAAAACCGGCACATCGCCACGGCATCGCGGGCGTGCGCGTCGCGGCAACCTTGTTGCTCGACCGCATTCTTTTTGGCTTTCGGCAACAGGCATGGATCGGGACCAGCCACGACGATCGCTCCGGCCTCCTTCAACCGGTGCGTGAACCACACGGGTGAGCCCGCCGGATCGACCCGTACGGTCTTGCCCTCCAGCCGGGTCAGCGCCGCCGGCAACGCGTCCCGAGCCGCGACCGAAACCGCGTTGCCCAACCAGGTTCGTGTCGCCTCGGGCAATTTCGCCGGATCCATGAACAATTCGGCGCCGCCGTCCGCGTGCGCCAGCGCGAAGCCAAGCGCGAACGGCGTGAACGGCACATCGCCGCCGCGAATGTTGAACAGCCAGGCGACCGAGGCCGGGTCGCTCAACACCGCGCTATCCTGCTTCGCTTCGCGCAACAGGGAAGCGATGTCCTGCCGCTTTTCCTCAGCGGAGCGTCCCGCGACGCTCAACGCGTGCGGCACGGCGAGGGCCTGAGGCGCTGGCGGGCGGTCCTTCCACACCGCGTCGATCGGGTTGGACTCGACCGGTGTCATCGCCAGACCGGCCTTGGTGTAACGCGCGAGGCCGTCCTCGCTGATCAGCCACGGGTCGAAGCCGATCCGCGCGCCGGCTGGCACGTTGGCCATGAGCCAGGTTTCCGGCGGCTGTTCGGTGATATGCAAACGTTCCCACAGTGCCGCGTCCGTCTGGCTGGCGAGTTGCAGGACGTAGCGGCCATCGGTGAACACGGCGGCCTTGTCCGGCAGAACCGCGGCGAGGCCCGCGCTGCCGGTAAAACCGGTCAACCAGGCCAGCCGTTCGGCCGAAGCGGGGACATACTCGCCCAGATGCTCGTCGGCGCGAGGGACGATGAAACCATGCAGGTCGCGGCGGGTCAGTTCGTTCCGCAAAGCGGCCAGGGGTGTTTCCGTCATATTATTCTCCGTCGACCAGTCCAGGCGGCATTTCATACCTGTTCATAACCCCATGCGTACGTCGCATGACCGGCCCGGGGATTTGGCACTTATCCACAACGGCCGCGGGGTCCATGTTGCATTGCACCAATACCCGGGGGCGCCACGCCACAACGGCTAAACGACCGAACCGGGCGAATTTGGAGAGTTGAGCCATGAGTGCACCGATGACCAAGAGCCAGATGGCGTTCGAGTTGCCGCATCTGAGCTATATCGACACGCGTTGGGAAGAGCCAGCGGTTCAGCCGGCGGTCGAGCCGGTCCGCGAGCGCGGCTTCGCATCGTGGATCGCTGCCCGTGTCGCGGCGTATCGGACGTGGCGTCAGAACGTACGTGCGCGCGCCGAGTTGAACCGGATGACTGAACGTGAGCTGTTCGACGTCGGGTTGAACCGCGGCGATCTGGAGCGGATGTTCGATGATCGCTTCAATCGGGACCTGCTGGAGCGCAGCCGCACGATCTGAACCGCCTGGCCGCCCCCCCGCCCAGGCCTTCCTCGATCTGGGCGGGTCGTGCTTTTGACCTACCCAGATGTCTTTCTCCCGCGCGACCCTCAGTTCAGACCGATTTTTATACGCCCCACGGGCTCGACAATATCCTGTCGGGTCTCAGCATCACGGTGTCGAGGCTTGGGGTCGGAGCCAAAGCTTATTCCTTTTGCGCCTCCTGTCCCGGAGGTGGCTCGGTCAACAGCGCCACACGCGTCATGAAATCCGGCGCCTTACTGGATGCGAGCAAAGGCGCCGCATCCGCGATCGCGTCCAGGAATGGGATCAACCACCCCACGTCGTCCTTGGAGAAATCCCCGAGCACGTATGGCAACACCCGGTCCTTCGAGCCCGGATGGCCAATGCCCAGTCGCACGCGCCAGTAATCCGACGTGCCGAGCTGCCGGTCCATGCTGCGAAGGCCATTGTGTCCCGCCGCTCCACCGCCCAACTTCACGCGCAGTTTCCCAGGCACCAGGTCGAGTTCGTCATGGAACGCGGTAATCGCGTCCGGCGGCAGTTTGTAAAAGGCCGCGGCGGCCTGCACCGCCTCCCCCGATGCGTTCATGTAGGTCAGCGGTTTCAACGCGAGGATCTTCTCACCGCCGATCACACCTTCGGCGATCAGCCCCTTGAACCGGCGCCGCCAAGGGGAGAACCCGTGCCGAATGGCGATGACGTCCAGCGCCATGAAACCGATATTGTGCCGGTTCCGTGCCATCCCCGGCTCCGGATTACCGAGGCCGACCCAGAGCAACATCGCACGCTCCCTGTCAGAACGCTCCTGGGCATCTCGTCGCCCTCCCTGGGTCAGGCCTCACCGCGCGGGTAGCAGTTCGGATGGTCCCACGCGGGAGGGTCGTGACCGAGATCGGCAGGGCTGGTGATCCGATCAGCCCCGCTTCGCGGGCGCTTTGGCCGGAGCCTTCGCGGGTGCCGCGACCGGAGCGGCAACCGCGGCGACGGCGGCGGCTTCCTCGACCTTGGTCGGCGGCACGACAGTCGCGATCACGAAGTCGCGATCGATCACGGCCCGCACGTTCTCGGTCCCTCTCAGATCGTGCCACCGCACATTGTCATTGAAATCGAGCGGTCCCAGATCGGCGGTGAACTGATCCGGAATGCCGTCCGCGTCACAATAAACTTCCACCGCATGGCGCACCACGTTCAGCACCCCGCCCCGTTTCAGTCCTGGGCTGATGCCATCATTCTCGAAGTGCACCGGCACCTGAACCTTGATCCGTTCACCGGCGATGAGGCGCTGAAAATCGACATGGATCGGATTGTCCGTGACCGGATGGAACTGCACGCCGCGGATCAGCGCGCGCACCGGCTCACCACCGGTATTCAGTTCGTAAAGCCGCGACTGCCAGCCGGCGCGGTGCAGCTCGCGCAGCACCTCGCGCGGTTCCAGCGCGATCAAACTAGGCTCTTGCTTACCACCATAAATTACTCCGGGCACCTTACCTGCTCGCCGAGTCGCCCGCGCCGCCCCCTTACCGGCTCGCGCGCGTGTCTCGGCCCCAATCGTGACGACGTTGGCCATGGTCTTTCTCCTGAATGACAAAACGCCGGCCTCCAGGGGTGCCGACGCAGAGGCGGCGTTTACAGGAGCGCCGCGGCGGGAGCAAGAGGATCAACCCAGAACCGCGCGGCGGCGCGCCAGACTTTCGGCGGGCCACAAAGTCTTTGCGTCATGGTAAGCCTCAAACGCCGGCACGCCCGCCTGCCGGGCAGACGTTGATCGGCGAACCGGTCCATGGAACCCTGCCAAAATGGTGAATCCCCATCGCAGACCAGCATGAAGGTTCTGCTCCTCGGCAAGACCGGCAGCATCATGCATTGGACCGAAGACGTGGCCGCCGACCTGCGTCTTGCCGGGCACTCCGTCACGGTTGTTCCGACCCGCGACCCTCGGCTCAGGAAGTCGCTGGAACGAGCGCTGCTGTCCCGAGCGGTCGGTGCGCCACTGGCCGCGCATATCGTGCGCAAGATTCGCCGTCTCGCGCCGGACCTGATTCTCGCGATCGGTTGCCTCGATGAGTTCCCGTTGACGCTGTTTCAGTACCTGGCCCAGGAGACGGACCGGCCGCCAATGGTGGCGTGGATTGGCGATACGTTCACCGAACGGATGGCCGAGGTCGCCGGTCTGTTTGACGTCATCGCCTACACCGACACCGGCATGGTGAAGCTACACGAAAGTCTGGGGTTTCGGTCACCGTCGGCTTTCGTGCCCCTCGGCGCATCGCGGGCTGTGCGATCGACGAATGCGCCTGCCGAGCGCGTTCCTTCGCTGGCTTTTGTCGCCGCCCCCACCCCGAACCGGCAGGCTCTGCTTGCCGAAGTCATTGAGCCCATTGCCATCTTTGGGCCTGGCTGGCAGCACGCGACCGAACTCGTGCACCACACACGCGATGCGCGCCGGATCGACGAACAGGAACTGGCCAACATCTATGCCAGTCACCTGGGCGTGTTGAATATTCGTCACGCGGTGTACGTGATCAATGGTCTTAACCACCGGCATTTCGCACCTTACATTTACGGCACACCGGTGATCAGCGATGCGCAGCCGGATCTCCCGCGGTGCTTCGAGGCGGGGGCGGAAATGTTGATTTACCGAGACGCCGGCGAACTGAACGACATCGTCGCCGCGCTCCGTCACGATCCGACGCGGGCCGCGGCGATCGGGATGGCGGGCCAGCGACGGGTTCTGACGTGCCACACTTACGCGCACCGACTGGATGAGTTGGCGGGACTGGTGCGGGTGAAGGCAAAGCAGCTCGATCGGTAACGATCTGACCGGACGGGCGATGCGGGAGTGCCCGCCATTCCGGACGAATACCGCGTAAGCAGGTCCTCGGGTTGAGCCCGTGGGCGCGAGAATGGCGACGTCCATCGGTTCAGACCGGCGCGCAATCCGTCGTGGCCCGGTTCGAATGGGCCATGACGAACAGGCGGTGGTGCCACAATCATGGTGCCGATGTCTCACGATCGCTGAAACGCTGACCTGGTCTTGACGGGATAAGGCGTTGTCACAACTGATAAGCGCGCTTGATATTCCACTCCGCCCCCACTTAGGCCAGGGATGTTCGCCGCGGGGTTAATTGTCCCGTCGCACGACTGGCATCTCCAGCACTACCTTCCCCATCGAACGGCGACTCAACACCGTTTCCATCGCCGCACGGAAGTCGCGCAAAGGAAACCGGTGCGATGAAATCGGCCGGACTTTTCCCTCCCGGTACCACGAGAAAATCTGCTCCATGGCGGAGCGCATCGCGGGTTCGTGCCGCTTGCGTTCATCGACCCGGCCCCAGCCGACATAATTGCCGAAGTTGAAGCCGAGGATCGAGACATCCTTGACCAGCAAGATATTCGCCGGAATTTGCTGAATGCGGCCACCGGCGAAGCCGATCACCAGGATGCGCCCGCTGTTGGCGATGCTATGCAACGAAAGGTCGAACGCATCGCCGCCAATTGGGTCGAACACGACGTCCGCGCCCCTGGGCAACAACGACCGGAGATCGTCCAACGCCGTGGTGGACGGAAACATCACCGTGTGATCGGCGCCGTGCTCTCGCGCGAGCGCCAGTTTCGCCTCTGTGGAAGCGGTCGCGACGACGATCGCGCCGAGCGCTTTGGCGAATTCGACCGCCGCCAGACCGACGGCGCCGGCGGCTCCATGGATCAGCACGGTCTCACCCGGTTGCAGGCGCGCGCGCCACTTCAGAGCCGCGTACGACGTGCCGTAGGACAAAGGAAGTTGCGGTACGATATCGAACGGCAATTCGTCCGGTATGCGATACACCGTGGTCGCATCCGTGACTGCGAACTCGGCATGCCCACCCCAGTCGATGCCAGCGCAAACCCTGTCACCCGGCTTAAGGTGTGAGACGTCCGGCGAGATCGTGTCGATCACTCCGGCAATTTCAGTGCCCGGAGAAAATGGTAACGACGGCTTGCGTTGATAGCGTCCCATGGTCACCAGGCTCGTCGCGAACGAGATTCCCGCGTAATGAACCACGATCCGTACCTGCCCGGGACCAGGTTCCGGAACCGGAATGTCCTCAATTTTCAGATCGCGATACGGCATCCACCGGTGACAACGAACCGCCAGCATGATCAGCCTTTCGGCAACTCGATGCCGGTCAGTGCCTGCCAAACCCGGATCACGAATGAATCGTCTTTATAACCCTCTCCGTGCGCCGCCGCCGCGAGAAATAGTTGATGCGCCGCCGAGGCCATGGGGAGAGGAAAGGTCAACCCGCGGGCCTGGTCCAGCACGATCCCAAGATCCTTGACGAAGATATTGACCGCCGAGGATGGCGTATCGTCGCCCGCCAGAATATGCGGGACGCGGTTCTGCCACATCCAGGAG
The DNA here is from genome assembly GCA_937902425.1 of uncultured Acetobacteraceae bacterium. Taxonomy (GTDB): domain Bacteria; phylum Pseudomonadota; class Alphaproteobacteria; order Acetobacterales; family Acetobacteraceae; genus Rhodopila. Next base: position 10,132 of record CALFNB010000176.1, read on the forward strand.
CTTCCGGCCGACTCCGATATAACCTCGAACAGAGTTTTCGGATCGGCGCCGGCCCGAATCCCCAGTGCCAATGCCTCAGCCGCTGTGGCGATATGCACGCCAGCGAGCAACTGGTTCACCATCTTCACTGTGCTGCCGACACCGATTTCCGTACCCAGTCGCCAGATCTTCGTGGAAATCGCTTCCAGCACCGGACCGGCCTTGGCGAATGCGGCGTCGGAGCCAGAGCCCATCACCGTCATCGTACCCGCCAATGCACCACTCTTGCCGCCCGACACCGGCGAGTCGAGCATCAGGAAGCCGGCTTCCCCGATCCGCTTACCTAACGATCGCGCCACATCGGGCGACACCGTGGAGCAACACAGAATGACGGCGCCCTTGTTCAGCCCGGTAAGGCAATCTTTTGGCCCGAACAGCACGTCTTCGGTTTGCGCGGCATTGATGACAAACACCACGACGGCTTCCAGGTCGGCCGGCAGTTGATCGGCCGAACTGACCGACTTCCCTTGCGCGGCGGCGAATTCGTCGCGCGCGGCTTCCCGGGGCTCGCATCCGGTCACGTCGTGGCCTTTGCGATGCAGGTTCAGCGCGGCGCCCATTCCCATGGAGCCGAGGCCGATCACGCCGACTTTCATTGCGTTTGTCTCCCTATCGTAGATCGCGGAATCGTTCCACCGCCGCGACCAACGCGCGACGGATGCCCGGTTCCAGCGCCGAATGGCCGGCATCCGGCACCACGGTCAGCCGCGCGCCCTGCCAGGCGTTGGCGAGTTCGAACGCCGTCGTCGCCGGACAAATCATGTCGTAACGACCCTGCACGATTTCCGCCGGGATGGTGCGCACCCGGTCCATGTGGGCGAGCAAGCCGCCCGGCGGCAGGAACAAATTGTTGGCGAAGTAATACGCCTCGATCCGCGCGAGCCCGAGCGCCGTTCGATCCTGCGCGAACGTCGTGATCGTGTCCGGACTGGGCAGCAACGTGCTGCAGGTGCCCTCGAAAATCGACCAGGCGCGCGCGGCGGGCATGTGGATCGCCGGATCCGGGTCGACCAGTCGTCGCAGGAATGAGCCGAGAATGTCGTGACGCTCGTTCTCCGGCAGATGGCTGACGAACTGCGCATGGATGTCGGGAAAAACCGTCGCGATCCCGTGCAGGAACCAGTTCACCTCGGAGGGACGTCCGAGAAAGATGCCTCTTAGTACGCACGCCGCCACGCGTTCCGGGTGCGTCTGCGCGAACGCCAGCGCGAGTGTCGATCCCCAGGAACCGCCGAACAGCAGCCAACGGTTGACACCCAGATGGTTGCGCAACCGTTCAATATCCTCCACGAGGTGAGGCGTCGTGTTGTCTTCAAGCCCGCCCAGAGGACGAGACCGGCCGGCGCCGCGCTGGTCGAAAATGACGATGCGCCAGAACGCCGGGTCGAAGAAACGCCGATGCACCGCCCCGGCGCCGGCGCCGGGTCCGCCATGCAGGAACAATACCGGATAGCCGCGGGGATTGCCCGCTTGCTCCCAGTACATGACGTGGGAGGTCGAGAGCGGCAGATAACCGGTCTCGAACGGTCCGATATCGGGAAAGAGGTCGCCTCGGGGCATCGCGGTGGATCGTATAGGCGCGGGCGGGCGGGTGGAACAGGGAATCGCCACTCGCCGCCATCGCGCGTTGCACTTAGCCTTCGCGCATCGCCCGGGCCCGCTTCGCCGCCGGTCTGTCCCAGCAGCGCGCGAGCCATTCTCGCACGGCGGGCCAGCGGCTCAGGTCCATCGACAGGCCGCGATACAAGGCGCCCGCGACGTTCAGATCGGCGAGCGAGAAGTCGGCGCCGGCGAGCCAGCGTGTCTTGTGCAGAACGCCGTTGAGAACGTCCAGCGCCGGCACGACCTCGGCCCAGGCGGCATCGGCGACGGACTTGTCTCGTTCCGCTTCGGGGAGGGCGCTGGTGTGATTCATGTAGTTGACGAGTTGCCGGTCCAGCCGATCGGTTTCCCAGAAGCTCCATTGCAGGGCCAGCGCCTCCTGCTTCGGATCGGAGGGGTAGAGCGGACTGTTGTGCTTCTTCGCGAGGTAGAAGTTGATCGCCATGGACTCGCACAAGACGAAACCGTCGTCTTCGATCACGGGGACACGGGCATTCGGGTTCAGCGCCAGAAACTCGGGAGTTTTGGTGCCCGGGGAACGCGGGAGAAGGTCGTCGTGCTCGTACGGAATGCCGAGTTCGAAGGTCATCCACAGAGTGCGAAGTGCGCGGGATCGCGCGGAGCCGTGAATGCGGAGCATGGCGTTTCCTCGTTGTCGATGAGGGGAGTTTGCACCGGCGGGGCGCTTCGCTCAATCCTGGCGTGAGTCAAATCCGTCACACCGTCGGCAACGCCCGCGGCCGCCCGGTGTCGTCGACCGCGACCAGCACGAACTCCGCCGCCGTCACGCGCACCCGCTCACCCTGGCCCCGCCGCAACACCCAGGTCTCGACACCGAGGGTGATCGACGTTCGGCCGGTGCGGCTGAGTTCGGTATACACGCAGACCACGTCGCCCACTTTCACCGGGCGGATGAAGCTCAGGTTGGACACGGCGGCGGTCGCGACACGTCCCTTGGCCAGCGAGCTCGCCGTCACGCCGGCCGCCAGGTCCATGAGCGACATGATCCAGCCGCCGAAGATGTCCCCGGCCGGGTTGGTATCCGCTGGCATGGCGACGGTCCGCAACGATAGCTCCCCGCGCGGGAGTGGATGTTCGTCGGTCATCGATGAGACTCCTGATTCTCGCACGGCGGCTTCAACGTTCCGGCCGCACTATTCCAGTGGCACGGAGCCGGTGTAGCGGATGATGTCCAGCCCGCCCGTCAGGCGGTCATTGGCATAGATCAGGCCATGCTCATCGACGTACACGTCGTTGATCTGAATCGTGTGCGACGCGTTGCCGGGCGGCGCGGCGTCCACCAGGTAGCCGATCTCCACCGGCGCGTGGGGGTCCGCGATTGAGTAAGCGCGAACGCCGCCATTGAAGAAACTGCCGACCACGGTCTTCGTCAGATGCGCCGCCGTGGCATCCGGCCGGTTCTGATGAATATTATGCGCGCCAAAGCGGCCCCCGGCCTTGCACAACGCGTCGAAGTCAGCGGGCGGCGGCATGACGGAAAGCACAACCGGTTCCTTCTCATTCGAAATATCCCAGACCCAGTCGCGTTTTGGCCAGTCCTTGCATTTCTCGCTGGTGGCCTCTTCGGTCTGAATCGCGAGGTGGCGCGACGGAATTGCCAGTACCGTGTGTGCGAAGCCGACATCCTGCGACTGCCAGGAACTGTGCGCGATCTGTTTTGGATGCGCTTTGTCGGTGGTGTCCAGGATCACCCAGCCGCCATCGATCCAACCAACATACACACGGTTTGGCTCACCGGCGGCGATCGTTGGCGTGTGCATGCGGATACCGGCGTCAAATGGATGTACCCGCGGCGGCGGAGGTTCCTTGTCGCCAACTCGGGTGCCGGGCAACCACCAGCGTCCGGTCTCCTTCGGGTGGGCCGGGTCGGACAAATCGACGATCATCAGGAACTGGTCGTCCAACTGATTGTGCGAATTGAAGTCCTTCGCGCCGGTCGACAAGTACGCGTACGGACCCTCCGCGTACCACAGATAATGTACGCCGCGCGAATGCGGGCCGGAGGTGTCGAAATGCGACAGTTTCCGCGGCTGAGCCGGGTCGGCGACATCGTAAACATCCATGCCGGCGCCTGGTTGCCCAGGCTTGTCGGTTTGATGCGCCACGGCGAGAGTCGTTCCGGACAGGCCCAAGGAGTTGCAGCGAACAGTCTTCCCGTCCACGGGAATCTGCGTCACGACCTTGGGATCTTCTGGTTTCGTCACGTCAACGATACTGACGCACATCGGCGTCGACTCGTGCGCGAGGAACAGGATACGCCGGCCGTCAGGGTATTGCCGCAATGCCAGTCCCTCGCCGCCCTTTCCGGCTCCGTTCAGATCGCTGTGTCCGATGATTGTCATGTTGCTGGCTTCCGCCACTTTCGGCAGCGGATCGGCCTGTGCCGCGACGGCGGTCGCCAGCAACAGGCCCGCGAGCACGAAACGTGCTGATATCATGGAGTTTCCTTTGTTTTGGGCCTTGTACGCCGGCCATGGTCCGGCGGACGCTAATGGGGCGAACATGGCGCGGTCAATGCGTCTCAATTCAGTCCCATTGGGGCGCGAAGGGCGGATTAACGAAACGCTGGTCTTTCGGGAGGGACGCGATGACCGCCCGGTCCGCATCGTCCAGTGTGACGTCGAACGCCGCCAAATTCTCGCGCTGACTGACGGTCCGGCCGGCCTTGGGGATCGCCGCCACACCGTCCTGATCCAGCAACCACTTCAATGCCACTTGAGCCGGGGTCGAGCCATGCCGGTCCGCGATGGCTTTCAGTCCAGGATGTTCCGCCAGACGTCCTTGCGCCAGCGGAACGTGCGCGACGAGCATCATGTCATGCGCTCGCAGATACGTCAGGATCGATGTTTGATCGAGCAGCACATGATACTCCACCTGATTGCAGAAGATCGGTGCGCCGATCTCCTCAACCGCCATGCGCAACAGCCGTAGCGGGAAATTCGCCACGCCAATGCGCCGCGCTTTGCCGGACTCCTGAGCCCGGATCAGCATTTCCAGAATGCCGGGAATGTCGAGGCCGGCGCGCGGCCAGTGCAACAAACACAAGTCGAGATATTCGGTCCGCAAGCGGGTCAGGGATTCACCCAGTGAAATTCGCGCCGCTTCCGGCGTGGCGAGGGCGTGGCAAACTTTGCCAGTCAGAAAAATCTCGGAACGTGGTATCCCCGAGGCGGCGATGGCGGCGCCAATCTCAGTTTCGTTGCCATACATCTGGCCGGTGTCGATATGCCGATAACCCAGCGCCAATGCGCTCTCGACCGCCTGCTGGCACGCCGCCCCGGTCATGCGGAACGTGCCCAGACCGAGTTTGGGCGGGATCGGATGGGCTTCGGTCATGGCTCGCCACGTCTGAGCCGCCTGTTCAGGCGCGTAGCGTGCCCGGACGAGCCGAGCCATGACGATTTGGCCAGCATCACATCCGCCGCCGTGCGAAATCCACGACAACGGCAAACCCGTTCTCGGTCCCGATCGCCAATTGCGTGCCGTCCGCGCTCCAGGCCAGCGTCGTGACCGGACCCTGCCCAGGAGGCGCGACCGGCAAAATGCGGGAGGAGCCGATGTCCGCGAGCACGACCAACCCGTCCTCGAACCCTCCGGCGACCAGTTCGTCTTTGGGATTGCAGGCGACCTGGGTGCAGTTGATCCCATCACCGCCCGCGAGTTCGATCGGCGCCTTGCCCATCGGACCACCACCGAAAAACGGCCACAATACCATCGCGTCGGAGCCGCTGCTCGCCAGCCATTTGCCGCCTTTGGAGAAGGACAGAGATGTGGTCTTGGTTGTGTAGCCGCTCATGCGCATATCCTGGCCATCCGGCAGCTTCCATCCGTGCAGCGCGTTTTCCTGCATCGCGGTCACCACGGCCTCACCCTCGGGATGAAAGGCCAGCGCGATATGGCTGCCTTTCCACTCCAGTCGCCGCGGCGTGTCGGTTTTGGCGGCGACGAACCACAGCGTCACGCCGTTGTAGTGCGACGCCGCCACGCGCTTACCCTTGGCGTCGAAGGTCAGGCCGGTGACAGTGGACGGATGGGTCCATTCCTTGAGCTTTTTCCCGCTCTCATCGAACAAATGCACGACCTTGCCAACGCCGGCGGCGATCAGCCCCTTGTCTTTGTCCAGCGCGTGGCTGGCGAGTTGCTCGACCCATTTCATGCCGAAGCTGGCGATGTCGGTGGCCTCGCCGTCGCCGCTGATCCGCCGCAGCTTCCCGTCGTCGCCGCCTGAAAGGAATCCGCTCGGGTTGATATCCTGGGCGAGCGACAGCGCGGCGCCATCGTGGACCGAGACCGAACGCCAATCGCCTGCTGGCTCCGCCATCGGAACAAGCCGCGCGGTGCCGTCGCCCAGGGCGAACGCCAGAGTGCGTCCATCACGGGAAAACCGTGCCGCCACCACGAACGCGTCGAGTGCGCGATGCTCGCCGCGGGTATCGATCAGGAATTCGGTTTTCTTGGTCTGACTCATGATGGTCCGATCACGATACGAACTATGCTACCTCTCGTCATGGCCTGAAGCGCAAGCGGGTGTAACTCAATCGGCCACGCACCCCTCAAACCCGCGCCGCAGCTTCGGCCGGTTCAGATTGCGGCCGATGAACACGATGCGGCTGCTTCGCGGATCGCCATCCTTCCACTCGGTGATGAAATCGCCATCCGCGATCATGTGCACCGCCTGAAACGCGAACCGGCGCGGCTCGTTGGTGTAGTTCAGGATGCCCTTGGTGCGCAGCAGATCGGGCCCTTGCTCCTGCAGCAGCGCGCCAATCCAGGCATTGAACTTCTCCGGATCGATCGGCTTCGCCACCTCGAAACCCATCGAGGTGATGTCTTCGTTGTGCTCGTGGTCGTCGTCGCCATCGAGGAAGTCCGGCTCCATCGCCAGAATGCGGGACAAATCGAACGCGCCGCGCTCCAGCACCTGATCGATCGGCAGCGCCGCCCGTTGCGTGCGGTGAATGATCGCATGCCGGTTGATCGATCGGATGCGCTGCTCGACGTCGTCGAGTTCCTCCGGCGTCACCAGGTCGGTCTTGTTCAGCACGATGACGTCGGCGAAGGCGATCTGGTCCTCGGCCTCGTGGCTGTCCGCCAGCCGAGCCGGCAGATGCTTGGCATCGACGACGGTCACGATCGCGTCCAGCCGAGTGCGCGCCTTCACGCCCTCATCGACAAAGAACGTCTGCGCGACGGGCGCGGGGTTCGCGAGGCCGGTGGTCTCGATGATGATGCCGTCAAACTTGTCGCGCCGCTTCATCAGGCCGTTGACGATGCGGATCAGGTCGCCGCGCACGGTGCAGCAGATGCAGCCGTTGTTCATCTCGAACACCTCCTCGTCGGTGTCCACGACGAGGTCGTTGTCAACGCCCAGTTCGCCGAACTCGTTGATGACGACGGCATATTTGCGGCCGTGGTTCTCGGTCAGGATGCGGTTGAGCAACGTCGTCTTGCCGGCGCCGAGATAGCCGGTCAGCACCGTCACCGGGACCAGTTCTTGCCTGGGTTCAGCCATGGGTCACGCTCCGAAGGGTCAGATATTGGCCCCTATATAGGGTCGCGGCGGCCGTTCGGCCAACGTGACTCGGCGAGGCCCCAGCCCAGAAGCAGGAACGACCAGCCGCCGACCGGCATGGAGGTGAAGCTGGTGGCGGACGCGATCGGCCAGAGTTGGATCAGCGCCGCCGCGAACAGCGCCACGCGCAGCGGATCGGGCTGTCGCCAGAGGCCTCGCCCCAATGCGGCCAACCAGGCCAGGCTAAGGGCGGAGAACAGGATCAGGCCGGGGAAGCCGCCGTTGACCAGCGCCTCCAGGTAATAATTGTGCGGGTGGTCCCAGCAGATCGCAGCACCTCCGCCATCCGGCACGCTGCCGTCGAAACTGGGCCGGAAGTAGCGGGGATTGAAGCAGCCGGTGTTGAAGCCTTCGGCGCCGAGGCCGGTGACCGGGTTTTGCACCGCGATCTCGAACGCGCGGGCGTAGAGTTCGCCATATTGAGTGACGGCAAAGTGCTCCATCTGGTCGGAGAATTTCGCGACCAGGCGGTAGTGTGCCCTGGGCGCGACAACCGGCGAGGCGACCAGCAGCGCGGCCAGCGCGATTCCAGCGGCCAGCACTCCCCACCGCAGCCGCGGCAACAGCACGCCGATCACCACCAGGCCAAGAACGGTCAGCAGGAAGGGCATGCGCTGGCCGATCAGCAGCGCCACCGCGACGCCGCCGATCAGCACGAGCCATGCCTCTGTCAGGGACCGCGCTCCTGGACGGGTCAGCAACGCGGCGGCCCAGGGAATGATCGCCGGGAAAAGAATCCGGACGAATGGTGGGCCGGCGCGGGGTTTGCCGAACGGGCCGGTCAGTTCTCCATCGCCGCCGCGCGGTTCGCCGTAGAGGTTGTAGCCGGTGATGAACTGAAATACGGAGTGGATAGCGATGTAGGCCGCTGAGGCGGCGACCATCCAATACAGCCAACGGCGGGCGTCGGAGGCTCGGCAGATCGCGTACTCCATGGCCGCGACGAAGACGAGAAACCGAACCAGCACGACGGCCTGGACCAGCGATCGCGCGTGGCCCTCGCCCAGAGGCAAGGTCGCGATCGGCAGCGAACAGACGATGAGCCACCCCCACCACGCCCAAGCGATCAGCAGCCACGAGGTCCTGGTCCAGGCCCAGTCGCGGGTGACGGCGGAGCGGGCGAGGAAACAGAGGTCGGCGACAGCGATCGCCACCTCAGCGATGCCGTGCGCGTGCAGCAGCAGCAGCGGCATAAGCAACACGGCCCCCAGGGCGACGCGATCGAGCACGAGCAGAGTGCGGCCCGAATTGGAGCCCATGGCGATGTCAGACATGGCGCGGTTCTGCCTCTGGGTCGCGTGCCAGGGCAAGACCCGATTGATTGGCGGAACCGACACGATTCGAACGTGCGACCTCTGCCTTCGGAGGGCACCAAGATAGGGTTGACCGGGGTTGCGCCGCCTTGCGTCGCGCATCTATCCCATTGAAATATCGCTGTTTCATGTTGTTTGTCTATGTTTGCCGTTGCGCCGACTTGCGCGAACCTGTTACCCCGCTGTTACCCCGGGCGGGTCGGGCTAACAGATTCGAGGGCGAGCGATGGCGGACAGTAACGAGCCGAAGGGGCACAAGATCGGGCTGCGGGACATTCGAGCCCTCGGACCTGAGAGTGAGATATTCGATGCCGGGCCGGGTGCCGTACCGGAATTCGGCGCCAGACGCCGGGCCGGTGACGTGGTGTCCTATTTCGTCATGTTCCGAAACGAGCAAGGCACCCAACGCCGGTTCACGATCGGCCGGCATGGCGCGCCCTGGACGCCGGACCAGGCCAGGGACAAGGCGCGGGAGGTTCTGACACAGGCCGCGCGGGGTGGCGACCCAGAGGCCGAGAAACAGGCCCGGCGCAACGCCGCGACGGTCGCCGAGTTGTGCGATGTCTATTGGGCGGACGCCGAGGCTGGGCGGCTGATGACCCGGCGGAGGATGCCAA